>NZ_JBYBLQ010000003.1:0-400102 GCF_059337855.1 Stenotrophomonas maltophilia complex sp. Om-AH-Sm3
GCGGGGGACGCTGCAAGTACGTCCATGTAAGCTCGGTCGCCGCATCCATGCGGCTCACGCCCCCGCAACCGGACCCACCCCGCCTTCGACAGTTTCCCGCGATCTGCCGGAACGGCATGAACTGCTCTTGGTGGGTGTCGACCTTGGTCGACACGTTTGGGTCGGCACGGGGGTCGGATCCCGTTGCTGCGCAACGGGCTCTGACCCCAGGGGCAGATGATCATGTCTGTTCGATTCATTGATTCCTGATGCGTGACTGGCCCCACGGAGCCTGCCTCGGCGTCAGCCGCGGCGGCGGTCATCGCAATGACATGTGCCCTCGGTACGGTTTGAGCCCGCTTGCGGGTCGCGCGCGGGCCGGGGTTCCGGTTGTGGTGCGCGACCGTTGCAGCTGCTGTCGCTGCCGAGGGTCATGTGTTCTACGTCAGGGGGCTGAATGGACACCATGCGGTCAGAACTTGGAAGGTGGCCATCGCCGCATGGCTGCTGCTGTCCTTTGCCGCTGCCGCACAGGACGCGGTTCATGCCTACGACATCCCTGCGCAGCCGCTGGAACAGGCGGTCGAGCGCTTCAGTGTCATCAGTGGGTGGTCGGTGATGTATCCCGGCGACCTTGCTTCGGGCCGCAGCAGCCATGCGCTGCGCGGGAGCCTGGCGCCGCTTGCGGCGCTGGAGTCGCTGCTGCAGGACACCGGGATCGAGGCAGAGGTGATCGGCGAGCAGCGTGTGGTGCTGCGCCGGGGCAAACCCTCGGCCGCGGAACCCGGTGTTGGCGCGGGGCTTCCCGAGGCCGAACGTCGGCGTCGCTACGGCGGGTTGCAGCAGCGGCTGCGTGCGGCGTTCTGTGACGACCCGGAGATTGCGCCCGGCCGCTATGCCGCAACGCTGCGCTTCCGCATCGACGGCGCAGGCCAGGTAAGCGAGCCGGAGCTGCTGTCCGGCAGTGGCAGTGATCGCCGCGACGCACGCCTGCTGCAGGCGCTGCAAGGCCTGGTGCTGGCGACCGAGGCCGCCGCGCTGCCACAGCCGGTGACGCTGCAGATCCGTCCTTCCGGCACCGACCACGACTGCGGCCGGCGCGCGCCCCTTCCATGACTTCAAGGATTCGAACATGAGCAACGGTACGGCTGGGGCGGTTGATCTGATGGACCACCTCCTGGGTGCCTACGACGAGCTGAAACGCCGGTTGGTGCGCAAGCTCGGATCGGAAGAGCTGGCCGGCGACGCGCTGCAGGACACGTGGATGCGCCTGAGTGCGCGCCGTGACCGCCTGGACGCGGTGCAGAACCCTGCGGCCTACCTGCTGCGGATGGCGATGAACACCGTGATCGACCGCCAACGGGCAGACCACCGCCTGCTGAGCCTGGAGGAGGTGGATACGCTGATGGACATGGCCGACCCGGGGCCGGGGCCGGCGCAGGCGGCCGAGCTGGACTTCGCGCTGGAAGACATGGTCGGCCTGCTGCAGCGCATGCCCGAGCGCCGTCGTCGCATCCTGCTGGCGATCCGCGTTGATGGCCTGCAGCAGCGCGACGTGGCCGACCACCTCGGTGTGTCGCTGCGGTTGGTGCAGCGGGAGCTGAAGGCAGCCCAGGACTACCTGGCCGAACGCAGCGGGCAGGGGCGCCAGGTGCGGTTCTGAGCGACGGCATCCGTCTACACTTTGACGCCGAGCAGAACCCCGCAGCGTGCGGGTCCGGCATGAGACCCATGGATCCTGACGACCGCCCGCAACGCCCGCTGGATGCCGTTGAGCGTCAGGCCCACGCGTGGGTGGTGCGGCTGACCTCGGGTGAGGCGACCGCTGCCGATGGGCGCCGGTTCCGTGCATGGTGCGAGTCCGACCCGCGTCATCGTGAAGCGTTTGGCCGTGCGCGCCGGCAGTGGGAGCAGGTGCGGCTGGCCGGCGAGCGACTGCCCGCCGGCGCGCGCCAACCGGTCGCGCCGACGCCGGCCCAGCGCTGGAGCCGGCGCGCCTTCCTGGGCGCTGCGGTGGCGGCGCCGGCCAGTCTGGTGGTGGTGGCGGCGCTCCGCCCGCCGCTGGGATTGTGGCCGTCGGTGACGGCGATGGCGGCCGATTTCCACACCGGCACCGGTGAACGACTACAGATCGCGCCCTCGCCGCAGCTCAAGATCGAACTGGATACGCAGAGCAGCCTGCGCCGCCGCGCGCACGCGCAGGGCGAAGGCTTCGAGCTGGTGCAGGGCCAGGCCGCGATCGAAACCGGTGCTGGCCTGCGCCTGGCACTGTTCGCGGGCCCGGGTTGCGTGATTGCCGATGAAGGTGCGGTGCGCCTGGACGTGCGCAACACCCACGGCCAGGTACGGGTGACCTGCCTGCAGGGTAGCGCCCGTATCGAGCATCCGCAGGGCCGCCTGCAGCTGCAGGCCGGCCAGCAGACCCGGTTCGACGAGCGCCTCAGTGGCGTCGTGGCCGAGGCCGTAGCTTCGGAAGTGAGTGCCTGGACCGAAGGCATGCTTGTGTTCCGCCGCGCACCGCTGGGCGAGGTGGTGGACGAGATCAACCGTTACCGGCGGGGCAAGGTACTGCTGGGTGAATCGGCATTGGCGGGCGCGCCGGTCAGTGGCCGCTTCCGCATCGATGATCCGGACGCGGCACTGGAGCAGCTGCGACTGACGATGTCGCTGGATCTGCGTCGCTTTCCGGGTGGCATCGCCGTCCTTGGATAGATGAAGGCGCTGGCCGTGCGCGCCGCGCAGGGCTGTTGCAAGCGAGGAGAAGCCAAGGATGCGCAACGAGACCATCGGTGTGCTCGATCTGCGTCGCAATCTGTCTGCATTGCTGGAAACCACCCAGCGAAGGCCCCTGATGGTGCATCGTTATGGTTCGCCCTGGGTGTGCGTTGTGTCTGACGCGCAGTGGCAGCAGCAGGCGGTGCTGCTGGACTTCAATCCGCAGTCACACCCATTGGCGATGCTGCTGCGGCTGCAGCAGCAGGAGATGCCCTTGGTCGAATCCGGGGCGCTGCCGCCTGCGGCGCTCGCACGCGCACTGCTGTTGGCGGACATCCATGGCATCGACGATCTCACGCAGCTGCATGAGCAGGTGCTGCATCATCGGCTCTGGCACTGGTTCGTGGCGGGCGCCCATGGGGTGATGGACGGGTGGCAGCTGCCCGCGCTGCGCGTCGCGCTGGCGTCATGGTGCGATGACGTGGACATGACCGATGCACTGGTCGCATTCGCTGCCCGCAGCGACGTGGCGGTACTGGCCCGCCGTTGTGGGGGTGACGCACCGCGGCTGCAGCGCGAAGCCTGCAGGCGGATGACGCTGCGATGACGTTGCCGATGAAGCGCCATCCCGTGCACAGAGTTGCATTCGCGGTGTCGCTTCACCTGCCTTGCTGACGTCTTCTCCAGAGTACGACGCACCACGCGTCGCGGAGCACGGGCGGCGCAGATGGAAGACAGTCGCAGGATCAGCATGCTGGAGCTGGATCGCCACCTGAGCCAGTCACTGGAGCAGGCACGGCACACGCCCCTGAACGTGCAGCGTTACGGGCGCTCGTGGGTCTGGGTGCTGTCCAGTGACGCCTGGGCGGACGCGGCGCGCTGGGCGGCACTGGACAGCAGTGCGCATCCACTGGCGGCACTTCGAAAGGCCCTCGACCTGCGGATGCGGCCCTGGCCCGACGCGGCCATGAGCGCGCTGCCGCTTGGCGCAGCCGATGCGCGGCTGCTGCAACGTGCGGCCCTGCTGGTGAACTTGCGTGACCTCAACAGTGCGCAGCGTGTGTACGACGACCTGCGCTACCACCAGGCCTACCGCATGTTCATCGGGCTCGACCACGGCACCGCGTGGTCGCCGACGCAGTGCGTGCGCCTGCTGCAGGCGTGCGTGCATCCGTTGCTGCGCGAGTGCATCGACGAAACACTGGCCAGCGTGCCGCCTCACCTGTTCGAGGCGGCACGTGCGCCGGCTGCACGAGCGGCCGCACAGGCAACCGCGCAGCGAATCGCAGGCGGATGTTTATCGTACTGACACATGCACCGCTGACCATGGTGCAGCGGTCTCTTCCGGGATGACGAGGGCGGAACAATGGCAAGGCAGGCAGGTGGTCGCAGGATTCGGCAGCAGGGCTTCAGCCTGATCGAGATCATGGTGGTGGTGGTGATCATCGGCATCCTTGCCGCGCTGATCGTGCCGCGGTTGATGGACCGTCCGGACCAGGCGCGTGTGGTGGCGGCGCGCCAGGACATCGCGGCGCTGATGCAGGCGCTGAAGTTGTTCAAGCTGGACAATGGGCGCTATCCCAGTGCCGAACAGGGCCTGCAGGCGCTGGTGAAGCCGCCGCAGGGCAGCGGTGCGTTGCCGGTGACGCCGTATCTGGATCGCCTGCCGAATGATCCGTGGGGCCATCCTTACCAGTACCAGGTTCCAGGCACTCATGGCGACATCGATGTGTTCTCGCTGGGTGCGGACAGCAAGCCCGGTGGCGACGCCGGGAACGCAGACATCGGCTCCTGGCAGCTGTGAGGTGTGCTGATGGCAGCCCGGACGCGTTCGATTTCATGCATCCACCAGCGTGGCGTGGCGGTGATCGTCGCCTTGCTGGTGGTGGCATTGGTGGCCGTGATTGCCACTGCGCTGCTGACCCGGCAGTCGGCGCAGCTGCGCGCGCTGCGCGGCGACCAGTTGCGCGCACAGGTACGCATGGCGGTGGATGCGACGCTGGAGCGTGCGGCGCAGCAGCTGCGTGAGGATGTCAAGGAACAGCTGACCACGGTGCGCAGCGGGCGCTGGGCGCGCCCGTTGGAACTGCAGGCGCCATTGCCGGTGCAGCTGCAACTGGTCGATGCGCAGTCGATGTTCAACCTGCGCAACCTGCTGGCACAGGGCAGGCCGGACCCCGAGGCGCGGGGCGCGTTCGTCGCGTTGTGCGCCGGGCAGGGGCTGGGCCAGGGCACCTGCGCATCCGCGGTGGACCACATCCAGGCGCGCCTGCGCGACGGCGATGTGCAGGCGCAGGCACCGCTGCCGCGCGAATCACTGATCGAACAGGCGCTGGTCGGCGCTGACCCGGTGGCGCTGCAGGCGTTGGTGCGGCGCACCGTGGTGTTGCCGGCGCAGACCCTGGTCAACGCCAACACCTGCGACCTGAGCGTCCTGCAGGCGGTCGCGCCTGCGGTGGAACCGGCAAGGCTGCAGGCGCTGCTCGCTGAGCGCGACGCTGGCCACTGGCTGCTCAACCGCGGTGACATCGCCAACCGACTCCAACTGAGCAACGAACAGATGGCCGTGCTTCCGCTGGGTATCCATAGCGAGTGGTTCCTGGCCGTGGGCCGGGTGCAGGCTGACGGCAGCGCGGTTGATTTTCGCGCGCTGCTCTGGCGCGAGTACCGCGACGACGGGGTACGTGTACAACGGGTGTGGACGAGGATCGGCGCATGACGGTGCAGCTTCGGGTGCGCCTGCCGCCGTTGGCGCACCTGCGCGCCGACAGCGCGGTGGACTGGACGCAGCTGCACAAGGACGAGGTAGTGGCACACGGCCGCGAAACGCTGGCCGCGCTGGGTCTGCGGCATCCGCGGGCCACAGTGCATGCCTGCCTTGACCCGAACGACCTGATCCTGCTGGAACTGCAGCTGCCGCCGCTGTCCGGGCGCCGCCTGCAGGCGGCGTTGCAGGGTGAGGTTGAGGCCATGCTGCTGGATGACCTGCAGGACGTGGCGCTGGCCCACGGTCCGCAGGCGGCAGACGGTACGGTTCCGGTGGCCTGGCTCGGCCAGCAGGCCATCGCGCAGGTGCAGCAGCTGCTGGCCTCGTGTGCGCTGCGGCTGCAGGCGTTGTATCCGACGCCACTGCTGCTGCCTTGGCAGCGCGGCCACGCCACGCTGCAGGTCAGCGGCGAGCATCTGCTGGTGCGCAGCGGGCGCGATCGGGGACTTGTCCAATGGTATGGCGGACGTGACGCGTCCGCGGTGATGCAGGCGTTGGCCACCCGCCTGCAACAGGCCGGGGTGCGGGCCGTGCAATGGATCGACAGCGTACCGCCGGCGTGGCCGGACAGCCTGCCGGCCAGCGCCGTTGCGCATGAACAGCAGGCCTGTGGTCCGTTGCCGGGTTGGTCATTGCCGCTGCCCGGCGCAGGCCGTCAAGCGCCGCGACTGGCGATCGGCCTGGCACTGGCGGCGGTGCTGCTGGCTGCACTTGGCCTGCAGTGGCAGGTCTCGCGTTGGCGGATCGAGGGTGAGGCGCTGCAGCAGGGTATGGCACGGCAGTTCAGCGCACGGTTTCCGGAGGTCACCGATGTGGTGGACCCGGTGTTGCAGGCAAGGCGAGCGCTTGCGGTTCCACCGCCGACGCCGCCGTTGCCGGCGCTGCAACGTCAGATCGCCAGCACGCTGCACGCGGTTCCGGAGCTGGCGGGTCAGGTGCACAGCCTGCACTACCAACCCGGGCAGGTGTACCTGGAGCTGGACGCCGATGCCCAGGCATTGGCCGACGATCCACAGCGGCTTGAGCGCTGGCAGCAAGCGATGCAGGCGCAGGGACTGCAGCTGGCGCGCGATACCGGTGGACGCCTGCGGGTGAGCGGAGCGGGACAGTGACGACCCGAACCCTGCGGCTGGGCCAGGGGCTGGCGGGCCTGCAGCAGCGCTGGCAACGCCTGCCACCGCGCGACCGGCTGATGCTGTGGGTGATGGTGGTGGCGCTGCTGGTAGCGGGCCTGTGGTCGTTATGGCTGGAGCCCCTGCTGAAGCAGCGCACGCACTGGCAGGCCGAACTGCCACGGCTGCAGGCGCAGTCCCGCGCACTGGCGCCGCTGCTGCGCGCGCGTGAGCGCCAGCAGCTGGCGCAGGGCCAGCATCCGACCCTGGCCGGGCTGCGTGACCAGATCAAGGCTGCCGGTCTGGCCGACGGCCTGCATATCGAAGCGCGCGACGGGCGCTGGCACCTGCAGGTACGGGCCGTACCCGCCGATGCGCTATGGAACTGGCTGCTGCCGCTGCTGGCCGACCCGGCCATCGAGTTGCAGCAGCTGCAATTGACACGCACAGGGGATGCGAACATGCCGGCGGCACGGATTTCAGGACACATCGTGATGGTGGCAACTGCGGGTGCCCATCCATGAGGGCGATGCGCAGCCTTGCCTGCAGTGCCGCATTGGCACTGATCGTGTGCATGGGCCACGCGCCGGCACCCGTGCTGGCGCAGGACACCCGCGATGAGCCGGTGCAGTTGAACCTGGTCGACACCGACATCGGCGGCGTGCTGCGCATGGCGGCGCGCTTCACCGGGCGCCAGTTCCTGGTCGACCCACGCGTGACCGGCAAGATGACGGTGGTTTCCGATGGCCCGGTCAGCCGTACCCAGGCCTACCAGTTGCTGCTGGGCGCATTGCGCATGCGAGGCTTCGCCGTGGTCGAGAACGGCGGCGTCAGCCGGGTGGTGCCGCAGGCCGATGCCAAGTTGCTCGGTGGACGGGTGGGCAGCGGTGGTGCAGGGGGCGAGATCGCCACGCGCACCTTTGCGCTGCGCTATGAGAATGCGGCGGCGCTGGTGGCTGTGCTGCGGCCGATGATCAGCCCGGACAACCCGATCACCGCCAATCCAGGCAACAACACCCTGGTGATCACCGACTACGCCGACAACCTGGAGCGCATCGCGAGGGTGATCGCCAGCGTCGACACGCCCGCCGGCATGGACACCGATGTGGTGAAGCTGCAGCAGGGCATTGCGGTGGACGTGGCGGCCATGGTTGCGCCGCTGCTGGATGCGCAGGGCGCCGAGCCGGGCCAGAAGGTGGTGGTGATGGCCGACCCGCGCAGCAACAGCGTGCTGCTGCGTTCCAGCAGCCCGGGTCGCACCCGCCTGGCGCGGCAGCTGGTGGAAAAGCTGGACCGTGCCCAGGACGAGTCCGGCAACCTGCATGTGGTCTACCTGCGCAACGCCCAGGCCAACCAGCTGGCCGGTGTGCTGCGTGGCGTGGTAGCCGGACAGAGCGATGCACCGGCCATGGGCAGCAACCAAGGAATCACCCCGCTGCCGGGTGACGCCAACCGTCCCACGCCCCCCCAGACGTCGCAGCCGCAGCAGGCCAAGCCCGGGGGCAATGCGCTGGAATCGCAGCGGCTGGACCCGAGCCGGGGCGACCCGATCGACGCAGGAAGCACCGGCTTCAGCCAGAACGGCATTTCGGTACAGGCGGACGTGGCCACCAACACCCTGCTGATTTCGGCGCCGGAGCCGGTGTACCGCAACCTTCGGCGGGTGATCGACCAGCTCGACCAGCGCCGTGCGCAGGTGCTGGTGGAAAGCCTGATCGTGGAGGTCAACCAGACCGACGCGGCCGAGCTGGGCGTGCAGTGGATGCTGGGCAATGGCCGTACGTTTGGCGGCACCCATTTCGGGGGCGCTACCGGCGGTAGCGGGCTCAATACCGGTGCGCGTACCACGCTGGACGTGCTGCCCAAGGATGGCCTGAAGATCGGCGTGATCGACGGCACCATCAACCTGCCCGGTGTCGGCCAGATCCTCAACATGAAGGCGCTGGCCACTGCGCTGCAGAGCAAGGGCGGCGCCAACATCCTGTCGACGCCGAACCTGATGACGCTGGACAACGAGGCAGCCAGCATCATGGTCGGCCAGACCGTGCCGTTCGTCAGTGGCCGCTACGTGACCGACGGTGGCGGCGGCAGCAACAACCCCTTCCAGACCATCGTGCGCGAAGACGTGGGCCTGAAGCTGCGGGTGCGCCCACAGATTTCCGAGGGCGGTACGGTGAAGCTGGACATCTACCAGGAAGTCAGCAGCATCGACGCGCAGAGCGCGAACAGCACGGCCGGCATCATCACCAACAAGCGCGCACTCGATACCAGCGTGCTGCTGGACGATGGCCAGATCATGGTGCTCGGTGGCCTGCTGGAAGACAGCGTCAGCCACGGCCGTGATGCGGTGCCGGGGCTGGGGAAGATCCCGGTGCTGGGTGCCTTGTTCCGCAGCGACACGCGCAAGCGCGCCAAGACCAACCTGATGGTGTTCCTGCGTCCGCACGTGGTACGCGACCCGGCCGCAGGACAGCGCCTGACCCGCGACCGCTACGACTACATGCGCAATGCGCAGGCCGGCGCGCACCCCGTACAGAGCTGGGCCTTGCCCGCGCTGCCGGCGCCGCAGCTGCCACCGCAGGACCTGACGGTACTCGGCCAGGGCAATGCGCGCGATGGCCACGGCCAGCCGTTGCAGAACACCAGCCTGGCAGCGTTGTATCCGGCCGGTGACGGCGATGCGCAGCTGGTGCAGTTCGCACAGGGGCTGGAGCCGAGCCGTGCCAGCCAGGGCGTGGCGCAGGTGCGGGCGCTGGGCCTGCAGGCCTACGCGGAGGCGACGCCGGGCGAGAGTGGGCAACGCCTGCGCGTGCGGCTGCCGCGTGATCCGGTGAAGTTGGACCCGGCATTGCAGCAGCTGCGCGGGCTGGGCTACACGCCGGAACTGGTGATCGAGCCGTGAGCGCCGTTGTGCCGCTGCCGTACGCGTGGGTGCGCAGCCACGGCGTGATGCTGACCGAAGCCGGTGGCGAGCCGGTGCTGCTGGGAACGGACGATACCGCAGCGTGGGCCGTGGCCGAGCTGCGCCGGCGGCATGGCCCGCTTCCGTTCCAGGCATTGGATGCCGCGACCTGGCAGCAGCGGTTGGGTGAGCAGTACCGTGACGGCGGTGATGCCGCTGCCGTGGTCGGTGCCGCCGAAAGCGAAGTCGATCTGGACCGGCTGATACAGGACATGCCGGAGGTCACCGACCTGCTGGATGCGCAGGACGATGCACCGGTGATCCGCATGATCAATGCGCTGCTGGCACAGGCCGCGCGCGATGGCGCCAGCGATCTGCATATCGAGCCATTCGAGACCCATTCAGTAGTGCGCTACCGGGTGGACGGCACCCTGCGCGACATGGTGCAGCCACGGCGCGCATTGCACGCGGCGCTGGTGTCGCGCATCAAGATCATGGCCCACCTGGACATCGCCGAGAAGCGGTTGCCGCAGGACGGGCGCATCGCGATCCGCGTGGGCGGGCGGCCGCTGGACATCCGTGTTTCCACTGTACCGACCGCGCATGGCGAGCGCGCCGTGCTGCGATTGCTGGAAAAGGATGCCGGCCGCCTGCAGCTGCAGCGCCTGGGCATGGCCGATGACACCTTGGCCACGTTCACCGGATTGATCCGCCAGCCGCATGGGATCGTGCTGGTGACCGGGCCGACCGGCAGCGGCAAGACCACGTCGCTGTACGCCGCACTGGGCCAGCTCGACAGCAGCACCAGCAATATCCTCACCGTGGAAGATCCGGTGGAGTACGACTTTGCCGGCATCGGCCAGATCCAGGTCAATGCGCGCATCGGCATGAGCTTCGGCACCGCGCTGCGCGCGATCCTGCGCCAGGATCCGGACACCATCATGATCGGCGAGATCCGTGACCTGGAGACCGCACAGATCGCGGTGCAGTCGTCGCTGACCGGGCACGGTGTGCTGGCTTCGCTGCACACCAACGATGCGGTCTCGGCGGTGACCCGCCTGGCCGACATGGGCGTGGAACCGTTCCTGCTGGCCTCGTCGCTGCGCGGTGTGCTGGCGCAGCGGCTGGTGCGGCGGCTGTGCACGCAGTGCCGGCGTGCCGAGCTGGATGGCGAAGGCCGAACCGTATGGCGCGCAGTGGGCTGCACGGCCTGTGCCAACAGTGGCTATCGCGGACGCACGGGCATCCATGAGCTGTTCGTGGTGGACGACCGGGTACGCGCACTGATCCATGAAGGGCAGGGTGAGCCTGCGCTACGCGAGGCGGCGCGGCGGGCCGGCATGCGGACCCTTCGGCAGGACGGCCAGCGCTGGGTCGACAGCGGGGTGACCACGCTGGAAGAGATCCTGCGCGTCACCGGCGACGACTGAGGCCTGCATGGCACTGTTCGATTACCAGGCTGCCAACGCGCAGGGCCGCATCGAGAAAGGTCAATTGGATGCCGACAGCCCGCGCGGTGCTCGCCAGCTGCTGCGTGGGCGCGGGCTGACACCCGTGCAGGTCAGCGCGGCGCGAAGTGCAGGCACTGGCTGGGGCGCTCGCCGCCTGTCGGCCAGCGAGCTGGCCTGGGCCACGCGCCAGCTGGCCAGCCTGCTGGCGGCCAGCCTGCCGTTGGAAGCTGCATTGAGTGCGGTGATCGAACAGGCCGAGCGCCCGCACGTGGCCCAGGCACTCACCGCTGTGCGCGCCGACGTGCGCGCCGGCCAGCGCCTGACCGTGGCACTGGCCGCGCGGCCTCGCGATTTCCCGCCGATCTATCGGGCGCTGGTGGGTGCAGGTGAGGATTCCGGCGATCTGGCGCGGGTGATGGAGCGTCTGGCCGACTACATCGAGGAACGCAATGCGCTGCAGGCCAAGGTACTGACCGCCTTCATCTACCCGGCGGCGATCAGCCTGGTATCGGTGGCGATCGTGATCTTCCTGCTCAGCTACGTGGTGCCGCAGGTGGTGACCGCATTCGTGCAGGCGCGGCAGACGCTGCCGATGCTGACCCAGGTGATGCTGGCCGCCAGCGCGTTCGTGCGCAGCTGGGGCATGTGGGTGGGGCTCGGCATCGCTGCGCTGGTGGTGGCATGGCGGTTGGCGTTGCGGCGGCCGGAACTGCGCCTGCGCTGGGACGCGATGCTGCTGCGGCTGCCGATGGTCGGGCGTTTCGTGCTGGGCGTGAACAGTGCGCGCTTCGCCTCGACGCTGGCAATCCTGCTGGATGCGGGTGTGCCGCTGCTGCGTGCGCTTGAAGCTGCCCGGCAGACCCTGGGCAATGCGTTGCTGGCGCGCTGTGCCGATGACGTGTCCGCGCGTGTGCGCGAAGGTGCCGCGCTTGGTTTTGCGCTGAAGGTGCAGAAGGTGTATCCGCCGATCCTGGTGCACCTGGTGGCCAGCGGCGAGAAGACTGGTTCGCTGGCGCCACTGCTGGACCGCGCCGCACAGACGATCTCGCGCGACATCGAGCGTCGCGCGATGGCACTGACCGCGCTTCTGGAACCGACCATGATCCTGGTGATGGGCGGCGTGGTGCTGACGATCGTGCTGGCCGTGCTGATGCCGATCATGGAAATGAACCAGCTGGTGCAGTGATGCGCAACGCGCATCACGGGTAGAGTCGACTGTCAGTCGACTGCTTCTCAAGCGCACTTCGACAGGACCAGCACTTCGCGCGCCAGTCGACCCACGGTCGCCTCTACCCGGTCGGCGCCTTCGATTCTCCACACAATCCTCCACACCTTTTTCCGATCTTCCACAGGTTTCTTAAGCGGCCTGTCATCGGCGCGGACCAGCATGGACCCGTCGCCGCAGAGTGGGCTGGGAGGCCCTCGGCGGCAGCAGGCGTGTAGTGACCGTTCCTCCCTTGGCGTTTCCCTTCGCAGTAAACCCTTCAGGAGAAGATCATGACCAAGTACAAGACCCTGGCCGCGCTGGTTGCCACCGCGCTGCTCGCTACCGTGGGCGCCGCCTCGGCGCAGACCGTTACCGGCGGCGGTGCCTCGCTGCCGGCCGACCTCTACAAGGGTTCGGCCGACAGCATCCTGCCGGCGAACTTCACCTACACCGTGACCGGTTCGGGTACCGGCAAGAAGGCCTTCCTGGAAAACAACTCGGCGCTGTTCTCGACCACCGGCACCGTGCATTTCGCCGGCAGCGATTCGGTGCTGAGCAGCACTGAGCTGAGCAACTACACCACCAACTTCAACCAGCCGACCAACGCCAACCGCTACGGCGCGCTGATCCAGGTGCCGTCGGTGGCCACCTCGGTCACCATCCCGTTCAACAAAGCCGGTTCGGCGGTGGACCTGAGCGTGGCGCAGATCTGCGGCGTGTTCTCGGGCGCGATCAGCGACTGGTCGACCATCGATGCCAACCGCAGTGGCCCGATCCAGGTGGTGTACCGTCCGGAAAGCAGCGGTACCAGCGAAATGTTCAGCCGCTTCCTGACCGCGGCCTGTGCCGCTGAGAACGCTGAAACCTCGAAGCTGGTGGGCGGCAAGTTCGCCATCAAGTCGACCTTCGCCGACCTGTACAAGCGCGATGCCAACGGCAACCTGCCGGCGTTCCTGGTGGCCGCCCCGGCCACCGGTGGCACCTCGCTGTACAACACGGTCTACGCTGCTGAAGGCCGTATCGGCTACGTCGGCCCGGACGTGATCCCGAGCCTGACCGATGCGACCAAGGTCGCCAAGGTCAAGGGCTTCTCGCCGGACCAGGTGAGCGTGCAGGCCACCCTGGACACCGTCGCTCCGCCGACCGGCACCGATGCTGAGAACCCCGCCAACTGGGTGCCGGTGTTCGGCAACCCGTCGGCTGGCTATCCGATCGCCGGCTACACCAACCTGGTGATCGGCCAGTGCTACAAGGATTCGAGCGTTGCCACCAGCCTGCGCGGCTTCCTGGCCCGCCACTATCCGGCCACCTACACCGTCACGTATGAGAAGTCGATCACCGACCACGGCTTCATTCCGCTGACCAAGGCCTGGCGCGATGCGATCCGCAACCGCTTCGTGCTGGCCAGCAGCACTGCCGGCCTGAACAACCCCAGCACCTGCGCCGGCATCGGTCGTCCGCTGTAATCCGCAGCACCGGTTGAATCCTGCCTGACGCGACGCCGGCCTCTGGGCCGGCGTCGCCATTTCCGCGACGGTGCCGCCGCCGCAGTGTTTCGCTGTCGGCTTCGTGCCACGTGAACCGTCTATCAGTGGCAGGGCATGCGTTGCGCGTGCCTCCCCGATCGTCGCCGCAGCCGCGGCCCACCAGGTTGATGAGGTTCCGATGTCGCACCCGCTCCCGTCCGTTGTTCGTCCGGCCGCGTCGATGCGCCGCAATCATCCGATGGCGTGGGCCATCGCAGTCGCACTGGGGAGCATGGTGGCCCCGGCCAGCCAGGCGCAGCAGGCGTTCAGTCCGGGCTGGTTCGCCGAACGGGGCGCGGCCCAGGGCAGCGCGGCACAGAGTGGCCGGATGCCCAACGGCGTGCCGATCCAGTTCCAGTTGCCGGCCCAGCAGCAGGACGCAGCACGGCAGAAGCTGCAGCAGTCGATCGACAATCTTGGCACGGCGGCGCAGGCGATTGCCCTGCAGCAGCGCCTGCAAGAACAGGCGCGGCAGGCGCGCCGCGAAGCTGGCTTCATCGTTGCCGACGGCCTCGGCAAGGACGGCCTGAGCGTCGACCAGAATCCGCTGACCCGTGGCTGGCTCAACGCGCGCGAGGCGATCCAGTCGCAGGGCAGCGACGGGCGGGTGCAGGTCACGGTCGAGCAGACCGCGGACAAGGCGATCCTGAACTGGGAGACCTTCAACATCGGCGGCAACACAACGCTGAACTTCCTGCAGCACCCTGACTGGGCAGTACTGAACCGCGTCAACGATCCTCAGGCGCGGCCCAGCCAGATCCTGGGCCAGCTGAAGGCCAATGGCACGGTGTTCGTGGCCAACCGCAACGGAGTGGTGTTCGGCAACAACAGCCAGGTCAATGTACGCAATCTGCTGGCGGCTGCAGCACGGATCAGCGATGCGCAGTTCCGCGACAATGGCCTGTACAGCCCCGACGCCAGCAGCAGCACGCTCAGCGATGCATTCGGCAAGGTGATGGTGGAGCAGGGTGCCCGCATCGCGACCCATGAGCCGACCAGTGCGACGCGCGGCGGTGGCTACGTGCTGCTGGCCGGGCACAGCGTGGAGAATGCTGGCCATATCGAGGCGCGCAAGGGCCAGGTGCAGCTCGCTGCGGGAGACAGTTTCGTGATCCGGCGCGGCGTGGGTACGGCCACCAACTCCAGCTCCACCACCCGGGGCAATGAAATCGCGCCGCGCTTCATCGCCGGCAGCACGGCTGGCAGCGTGCGCAACACCGGCCTGCTGCGCGCGCTTGAGGGTGACGTGACTCTGGCCGGGCGCAGCGTCGAGCAGGCCGGTGTGGCCGTGGCCAGCACCACGCTCGCACAGCGCGGCACCGTGCATCTTCTGGCCTCGGCCAGTGATGCCGGCAGCAGCGTCACGCTCGCCGATGGCGCCACTACGGCGGTGCTGATCGAGGACGATGGCAAGGCCACGGTGCTGGATACGCAGCGCGACAGCCTCATCAAGGAGTCGGCAGAGCAGGACGCGATCCGCGCTGGCGCGCGCTCGGCAACCTTCGACAATCTGTCCCAGCACAATGATCGCCGGGACCAGTCGCGGGTGGAGATCGTCTCGGGTGGCAACATCCATTTCAGCAGGGATTCGCTGACGGTTGCCACGGGCGGCCAGATCATCGCCGATGCGGCGGCCCGCAGCTACGTAGACGACGCCGCGCGCGTGGACGTGTCCGGCGCAGTGGGCGTGCAGGTGTCGATGGAAAGCAACAATGTCCAGGTCAAGGTGCAGGGCAACGAACTGCGCGATGCCCTGGACAACCGCGACAGCGGCAAGCTGACCAGCAGTGAAGTCTGGGTCGATCGCCGCAGGCTGGTCCACGTTCCGGCCGGTACCGGGGGCTACGAGGGGGAGCGCTGGTACGCTGCAGGCGGCCTGCTGGAGGTGGGTGGCTACCTCGACAACCAGGGGCACTCGATCGGCGAATGGGCTGCGCAGGGAGGCACCGTCCTGCTGGGTGGCAGGGAAGTGATCACGAACGGTGGCTCACGCATCAACCTTGCCGGCGGCAGCCTGGATGTGCAGAGCGGCGTGATCCGGCAGAGCTGGGTGCGCGGCGTCGACGGCCAGGTCTACCGCCTTGATGAGGCGCCGGCGGAGATGCTGTTCGATGGCCTGTACAGCGGCCATGAAGTAAAGCAGGAGCGCTGGGGCATCACTGAGACCTTCCGTGATCCGATCGTATTCGCGGCGCAGCGTGTCGATAACGGATACACCGTCGGCCGCGATGCAGGTCGGCTGATCGTCTCCGCACCGACCGCAGTGCTGGATGGGAAGGTTGAGACGACCACCTTCCAGGGCGCGCAGCAGAACCGCAGGCCGGAGGCCGCGCTGGATGGCTATGCGCAGGCGCAGACGGCAGTGGCGCGCAATGCGCAGCTGTACCTGGGGCGCTACGACGGCCAGGGCCGCAGTGGTGTGTTCGGCTCGGATGTGCGCCTGGATGACAAGGCTCCGGCGAAGGCGGCGTGGTCGCTGCTGGCTCCGATCAACGAGGAGCGGCGTGACACGGTGTGGTTGGATATCGCAGCGCTGAGTGCCCAGCAGTGGGGACGGATCGACCTGGCGACCGCCGATCGCATCCGCATCGACGGCAGCCTTCGGCTTCAGGCAGGTGGACAGCTCAACCTGACCGGCAGCGAGGTGGAACTGGCAGGCGACATCGGCATTGCTGGCGGCCAGCTGTCGGCGGGCAACCTGCTGGATGTCCAGGGCCGGCCGACGGCGCTGCTGCACGATGGCCGCGCCCGCACCGCCATTGCCGGTGGCACGCGGATCGATCTCTCCGGCGAATGGAGCAACGCGTCAATGCCGATGCCGCTCGACGCCAGCGGTGCCTGGACGGATGGCGGCCGCCTGAGCCTGAGCAACAGTCATGACGTGGTCGTGGGCGCCGAGGCAACGGTGGACGTCGAGGCCGGCGCCGCGCTGGACCTGCGCGGCAAGGCCCGCATCGGCAAAGGGGGCAGCGTCAGCCTGCAGGCCAACAGCAGCACGGTTACGACCGACGGCAGTGGTCGGGTGCAGCTGGGTGAGGGGAGCCGGTTCAGTGGTCGAGGACAGGGCAGAGGTGCCTTCTCGCTGGGAACCGGTGGCCGCGTTCGAGTGGGCGATGCGGACCCGGCGGGCGCATCGCTACAACTGGACACCGGCTTGTTCGGCAGTGGCTTCGCGCAATACGACATCAATGGCCACCAAGGCGTGGAGGTGGCCGACGGCGCGCGGCTGGTCGCTGCCCTGCCAGGCCTGCGCATGACCCAGGACGCGCAGACGGCAACCGATCGGGCGTCCGCACTGGCGGCATGGGATGCGCCGCTGTACAGCGCCGATCCGTCGAACGGGCGCGTCAGCCAGCGCGCCGGTGCGAGCATCAGCCTGCGTTCGGACCGCAACGGCGTGGGCGGTGACCTGCGGGTCGGCAAGGATGCACTGGTGGCGGTCGATCCAGGGCAGACGATCTCGCTGCTGGGTGCAGGCAACATCGATGTTGAAGGCACACTGCGTGCGAAGGGCGGCCGCATCGTGATCGACGATGTGCGTCCGCAGAATGCGCTGTACGCGGGGCAGCGCACCGAACGCACCTGGCGTTTCGCCGAAGGCGCGCTGCTGGATGCCGATGCGGACGCGATCTCGCTGCCCGATCCCAGCGGCCGCCTGCGCGGGCAGGTGCGCGCGGGTGGACGCATTGAGATTGGCGGGGCGCTGGACTGGGAGACCGCAGCATTCGTCGACAACCGACCACCGGAAGCGTTCGTAGTGGTCGAACGCGGCGCGCGCCTGCAGGCGCGGGGTGCGTCGGCCGAGCTGGATATCGACGGCCAAGGCCGTGTACGCGTGGACAGCGACGGCGGGCAGATCGTGCTGCGCTCGGCCAATGCGCTGTATCTGGAGGGCGGAATGGACGCGGCCGCCGGTGGTGCCGGCGCACGCGGTGGCACGCTTGGGCTGGCCTTCGGCGGCAGCATCCATGCACGTGGCGCCAGCGAGGAGGTACTGCGGGCACGTGCGATCACCCTCGGCCAGCACAGCGCACCGGTGCAGCCACTGCCGGCCGCATTGGAGTATGGCCACGCCGCGTTGTCGGTCGAGCAGCTGCAGGCGGGCGGCTTCGACAACCTGTCCGTGTTCGGTGATATCCGCGCCGTTGGCGATGTCGACCTGCGCCTGGCCCAGAGCCTGCGCATTCATGGCCAGGGCACTTCGAGCCTGGGCATGGCCGTGGATGCCGGGCCGTCGTCGGCGTTGCGGCTGAGTGCGCCCTACGTCCGCCTGGCGCAGGCGCGCTGGGGCCAGCTGGCGGGCGAGAACCTGCAGGGTACCGTGGCGGTCGCTTCGGCCGGGCCGGACGATCACGCGCTGGCGGTGCAGGCCGCGCTGATCGACATCCGCGACGTCACCTGGCTGCCCGGGTTCGACCACGTGGCGCTGGAAAGCCGCAGCGACGTGCGCCTGACCAACGGCATTGCCAGCAGTGGCAACACCAGCGCGTTGATGACGGCCGGTTCGATGGACGTCACCGCTGCGCGCCTGTACCCCACCGCAGGCGCGGTCGGCACGCTGGTGGCCGGCGCTTCGGCGCAGACCGTGCAGACCGCTGATTACTGGGCCGATCCAGCTGCCGTGCTGCGAATCCACGGCACAGGTGCGGCCACGCAGCCGGCGCCGGAATCGGCGCTGGGCACGCTTCGCCTGGTGGCCGCCACGGTGCAGCAGGGCGGCAACGTACAGGCGCCGATGGGCACGCTGCAGCTGGGCGGCCTGATCCAGAACGGAACCATCGGCAGCAGGGTGGAACTGCTGCCAGGCAGCGTTACCTCCACCAGCGGTGCCGGCTTGTCGCTGCCCTATGGTGGCACCGTCGATGGTGTCGACTGGCGGGTAGGCACGCGCAGCCTGAGTTCGCTGACGCCGGCCGGCGTCTCCTCGATGGGGGTGACCCTGAAGGCCAACGAGATCGAGGTGGCGTCGGGGGCACTGCTGGACATGTCCGGCGGTGGTGAGTTGACCGGTGCGGCCTTCGTGTCCGGGCGCGGCGGCTCTGTCGACGTGCTGCGCACGGCGTTGGCCGACGCCAATCCGCGCTACGCGTTCAGTGCGTCGGGCAACCCGGTGTACGCGATCGTACCGGGGCGCGCCGGGGCGTTCGCCCCCAGCGGCGAAGAAGGATTCGCAGCTCCGGCGGTGGGCCAGCAGATCACCGTGCCGGCTGGCGTGCCCGGCCTGGCGGCCGGCACCTACACGCTGATGCCGGCAAGCTATGCGCTGCAGCCCGGCGCATTCCGGGTGGAGCTGGGCGCTTCCGGCACCTCGGGCATCGTGCAACCGATCGCGACCGGCACCGGCACCTGGCGCGTGTCCGGGCAGCAGCGCACGGCACTGGGTGCGGCAATTTCGCCGTTGCTCACCGACATCCTGCTGACGCCCGCCGCAGTGGTGCGCCGGCACTCGGGCTACAACGAAACCTCCTACAACAGCTTCGCGCAATCGGTGGCCGACCGTCGAGGCGAGTCGCGTGGCTGGCAGACCATCGATGCGCTCGGGTTGACGCTTGCGCTGGGCGAAGGCGCCGGTCGCGCAGACACGCCTGCCATCCGCTTCGCCGGCACCGCGCGGTTCGGCGCCGCCACCGACAAGGGGCGCGGCGGCACGCTGGCAGCCACGTTGGCGAGCCCGGCGGTCGGTTCACTGGAGATCGTTGACGGCAGCGCGCAATCGCAGGCGCGTGATCGCGGCGCCACCTTCAGCGACGACGCGCTCAATGCCTTCCTGCCTGCGCGGATGATCATCGGCGGGCAGTTCAGCCAGGAGGCCTCGCAGGTGGCGGTGACCGGCCAGGCGCGCAGTGTGGCGGTGCGTTCCGGTGTCACCCTGAACGCACCGGAGGTGCTGGTGGCAGCGGCCTCCGGTGGCAGCGGCGTGCTGGTCGAGGCCGGTGCGACCCTCGATACACTGCCGTTCGCAACCGCCAACGCAGGCGCCAGCGCGACGCTGCCTTACCAGGTCTCCGGCGGTCTGCTTGCAGTGTCCAACCAGCGCCTGAACCTGATCACCGGCACCACGGGCGTGGAGGCCGGTCCGGTGGCGATCGACATCGGGGGGTGCCAGGCGGCGTGCGACGGCCAGGCCCGGCTGGTTTCCGATGGCAGCATCGCGGTAGCGACCGATGGCACGCTGCAGATGCGCGACTCGGTCAGCTATGGCACCCGTCAGCTCGGCCTGAGCATGGCGGCGCTGAACCTCGGCAGTGCCGAAGCGATCGCGCAGGCCGCTGCGGCAGGGGCGCTGCCCAGTGGCATGACCATGAACCAGTCCGTGCTGCAGCAACTGCTGCGCGGCAATGATGCCACCGGCGCGCCGGCGCTGGACACGCTGAGCCTGGTCGCGCGGGAGTCTGTCAACGTCTTCGGCAGCGTCGACCTGGACGCACGCGACAGTGCCACCGGCCGCAGTGGCCTGCAGACGCTCGTGCTGGGTGCACAGGCCATCCGCGGCTACGGTGCGGCGACCGACCGCGCGCGCATCCTGGTGGACACGCTGGTCTGGGACGGCGCATTGGCGGCGAGCCAGGCGCCGGGCAGCGACGCGTCGGTGCCGCCGGCCGATCCGATGGTGGACCGGCTCGGCGCCGGGCAGCTGGACATCGTCACCCGCCAGCTGCAGTTGGGGCGGGCGCCATTCAGCCGTCCCAGCTCTGAAGTACCTGCGAACCGGCAGGTGCTCGGATTCAGTGCGCTGAACCTGAGTGCTTCGGAGCAGCTGTCGTTCTCCGCGCAGGGCACGCTGGACGTGTTCCAGCAGCGCGGCGACTATCTGGCCGACAAGGGCTGGCAGTACAGCGGAGGCAGCCTCGGCATCGATACCCCGCTGTTGACCGCCGATCCTGCCGCGCAGCTGCGCGTGCGCTCCGGCGGCGAGTTCCGCCTGCACGGAGGCACCGGCAAGGTGGGTGGCGATGCACTGGGCAGTGAGCTGAGCATCGACGCCAACCGGATCACGCTGGACAGCACGATCGCGCTGGCGTCAGGACGGCTGTCGGCGAGCGCGCGCGAGGGCATCACGCTTGGCGGCCGGGCGGCGCTGGACCTGGCCGGGCGCAAGGTCCCGCTGTACGACGTGGACAAGTTCAGCTGGGGCGGTGATGTCCTGCTGTCCAGCGACACGGGTGACATCCGCACCGATGCGGCCTCCCGCATCGATGTTTCTGCCCGCAACAACCGCGCCGGGCGCATGACGGTCACCGCAATGGCCGGCCAAGCCGACCTGGCCGGTTTTCTGCAGGGTGCCGCCAGTGGCCGCTACGATGCCGGCGGCACGCTGGTGCCCTACGACGGTGGTGAACTTGTGGTGCGGGCACGTCAGCTGCAGGACTTCGGCGGCCTCAACCAGCGATTGACCGCCGGCGGTGTCGTTGGCGGCCGCAGCTTCCAGATCGGTGAAGGCGATCTGCGGATCGGCGACGAAGTGAAGGCGCGCCGGGTCGACATCAGTGTCGACGCGGGCAGCCTGACCGTGGCCGGCCGCATCGATGCCAGCGGCGAGCAGGTCGGCAGCATCCGCCTGTACGCCCGCGACCAGTTGCAGGTGGACGGCACGCTGGACGCGCACGGTACCGGCCTGCGCGTGGACAGCCATGGCAAGATCATCGACAGTCCGAACCGAGCCACCATCACCCTGGGCAGCGCCGAAGGCGCCGTGGGTCTGGGCAGCGCGGCGCACCTGGACCTGCGTGCCGGCAGCGGCGTGGCCGTCGGCGACGGCGCTGGACAGAACGACGGCATGGCGCGGGGATCGCTGAAGATCGATGTGCCGCGGGTGGGCAGCAACGACGCGGCGATTGCCGCGGCCAATGGCCTGCGCATCGATGGCGCGGCTGACATCCAGCTCAATGGTGTCCGCCGTTACGACGATGCGCCCCTGGCCAGCACCGCTGATGTGCGCGGCAACCGCGCGCAGCTGGTTACCCAGCAGTGGCTGGACCAGGTGGTCGATCCGCACAGCTTGGCGTGGATCGATGGTGCGCTGGGCAACCCGGACCTGCAGCAGCGCACGCGCGCGCTGGGTGACGTCCGCCTTCGTCCCGGCGTGCAGGTGGTGGCGCGGCGCAGCGACGCCAACCCGGACGGCGACCTGACCATTGCCGGCGACATCGATCTGTCCGGCTACCGCTACGGACCCGAAGCCAACCGCGCCGATCCATCGCGGCGTGGCTTCGGCGAATCGGCCTCGCTGGTGCTGCGGGCCGAAGGCAACATCAACGTCTACGGCAGCATCAACGATGGCTTCGCACCGCCACCGCCCACGCCGGATGAGGGGGGCTGGCAGCTGTATGAGGGCCGCAATGGCAGCGCGGGGCACACCCCCTTCGGCAGCGGCCTGGTGGTGCCGGTGGACGGAGTGAAGCTGCAGCCCGGCACCGAGTTCCAGGCCGGCACCCGCCTGAACTACGACGTGCCGGTCGAATCGGTAACGCTTCCGGCTGGTACCGTGCTGCCCGCGCCGATGGTGATCTCGCAGAATCTACGCCTGCCCGCGGGTACCGTACTGGGTGCGGCAGTGACCACCGACTCCGGGCAGACGCTGGCCGCGGGCACCGTGCTGCAGGAGCCGCTGGTGCTGGCGGCAGGTGCGCGGCTGGGAGCCGGCTTCCGCCTGCGCAGTGCGGTACAGGTGGCGGCACAGGAGTGGCCCGCCGGCGCGGTGTTGCCGGTTGCGCTGCGCCTGGCACGGGAAGTCGCGCTCAAGGTGGGCGCGTACATTCCCTCGTTGACCAAGGTGGAGCTACCCGGCGACGCGCCGGTGAATCTGAGGCCGGCCGATGCCAACGGCAACCAGGGGCGCAACTGGGCGCTGGCGCCGATGCTGGCCGAGGGCACCACCTCCTGGGACCTGACCGTGGTTGCCGGTGCCGATGCCGGGGCGGCCGATCCACGCAGCCGGCGCTGGGGTAGCGAAGGCAGCGTGGTGCTGGCCGATACCCACCAGGGCTCGATCGGCACGGTCAAGACCGAGATCATCTGGGTGGGTGATCGTGCGTTGACCGAGCGGGCATCGTTGGACTGGATCGGCGACACGTCCTATGCGGGCCGCCCGATCGCAGAGCTGGCCGACATGTTCGGCTTCACCGAAGATGAGTTCTGCGCGATGTCGGCCGACTACTGCGGCCCGGCACCCCGCCAGGTGGCCGCGCAGGGCTCGCTGGATTACTGGGGGGACGAGTCCTACGTGGGCACCCCTGCGAAGGACTTCGCCGCGATGTTCGGCATGACCGAAGACGAGTTCTGCAGTACCGCGCCCACCTACTGCGCCGGCGGCGGCACGCAGACCGAAGTGACCACCTACGGCAAGCGCGCGGGCACGCCGGCGTGGAGCGTGCTGCGCACCGGCAAGGGGGACATGGAACTGCTCGCTGCCGGTGACGTCGTGATGAAGTCAGGCTTCGGTGTCTACACCGCCGGCACTCCCACCGCGCTGGGTGGGGGCCACGACGCTGCCTTCAATTCGCCCCGTGCAGCGGCTCCCTGGAACACCGCACTGCTGGGGTCGAACCTGGTGCCGGGCAGCTATGACGCAGCGATCGCAGGCTACCAGGCCTGGTATCCCGATCATGGTGGCAACCTGCGGGTCGAAGCCGGGCGCGATATCGTCGGCGACGCCTGGACCGCGCGCGCGGAGTCGGGCACCAGCGAGCGCGACTGGGCGCTGTACTCCAGTGCCGCGGTCGGCAATTGGCTGTGGCGGCAGGGAACCGGCAGCACCACCGGCGTGGAGCCGGTGCCGACCAGCTGGTGGGTGAACTTTGGTACCTACACCAACGTGTCCGCTGCCGCTGGCGCCTCTCCGCGGATGGTCGGCTTCACCGGCTTCGGCACCTTGGGTGGCGGCGACCTGACGCTTGAGGCCGGGCGCAATGCCGGCGTCCGCGATCCGATGGGCGACGCGCTGGGCTCGCTGAGCGCACCGCGCTCGGGCGCGATCATCGCGGCGGTGGGATCGACCGGCCGCGTCAGCAATGGCCAGCTGCACCTGACCGGTGGCGGCGACCTGCGGTTGCGCATCGGTGGCGCACTGAATCCGAATCTGCAGGCGACGATCTCCAGCCTCAATCCCTCCAGGGCGGGACAGAATCTCGACCTCAACGGTACCTTCAGCAATCTGCGTGGCAGCCTGCAGCTCGATGCCGGGCGCATCGGTGCAATGGGCGTCACCCTGGAAAACTACGCGACGCTGCGTCAGCAGCGCGCCGCAGACCTGTTTGCGCCCGACGCCGCCCGCGCGATGGGCGGACCGGTGCTGGTGCTGGGCGATGCGGTCGCGCAGCTGCAGGCACGGGGCGATGTGGTGCTCGGCGGGGTCGCCGATGCAGGCCGGGTGCCGCTGGCCAACTACAGCGCGGTGCTGCAGGATGATGGCGCGCGCGCTGCAGGCAGCACGTGGTTTTCCCTGTGGACCGCCAGCACGGCCGTGGATCTGTTCAGTGCCGGTGGTGACCTCGCGCCAGGCCTCGCCGGGCCGGATAACGTGACCGGCAGCAATCTGTGGCGCGAGCAGGTCCAGCTTGTTGTACGTGGTGGTGATGATCTGCTGAATTACTGGCTCTATCCTTCGCGCTTCAGCGCCATTGCTGCGCAGGGCGACATCAAGCTGGACCGGATCAGCGCCACGCCGGGGACGCAGGATGTGATCCTGCTGGCACCCTCGGCAACGGGACGGCTGGACGTCCTGGCCGGTGGCAGCATCTTCGCCCAGCGTGGCGCGACCCAGATCGCGCGCTCGGGCGCGGATGCGCGCCTGCCGGGACCCTTCGACCCCGCGTTCCTGGCTCAGCAGGGGGATTCCGGCGGCAATGTGACCCGCTCGCGGCACAACCTGTCGGTCGACGGCAACATTGCATCGCCGGACGCGTCGCTTCCGCTGTTTGCGTTCGGTCCGAATACTCCGCTGTCCTCCGTGTCTGCGGCCCTGGCGCCGAGCCGTTTCTACGCGGTGCAGGGCGACATCATCGGTCTGGCCACCGGCGCCCGGCGCACGCTGGATCCCAACGCGGGGCAGCGCACGCAGTTGAACTGGTTCGAGGCCGCCGGCGCCGTGCAACTGCGGGCAGGCCGGGACATCCTCGGGGTGTCGATGACCGCGTTGAACACCGCGCCCACCGATATCACGGTGGCGGCGGCGGGCCGAGACATCGTGCATCTGAACGCGACCATCGCCGGCCCCGGCAACACCGAGATCAGTGCCGGCCGCCAGCTGCGCCAGGAGGATGCGGGCAGCATCGTCAGCCTCGGTGGCATCGTGCAGGGCGACACCCGTCCCGGCGCCAGCATCGCGTTGACGGCCGGCAACCAGCAGATCGATTTCGCGGCGCTGCGTGCCCGCTATCTGGACCCCGTCAACCTTGCCGATCCCGCGCAATCGCTTGCGTCGCAGCCGGGCAAGGCAGTCAAGGTCTACGACCAGGAACTGAAGCAGTGGCTGCAGCAGCGCTTCGGCGTGGCTGCCGACGGCGACGGGGCGCTGGCTGCCTTCGATGCGCTGCCGCAGGAACAGCAGCACATCTTCCTGCGCCAGATCTATTACGCCGAGCTGCGCGAAGGTGGACGGGAATATACCGATGCAGAAGGACCCCGCTTCGGCTCCTACCTGCGTGGGCGAGAGGCCATCGCTACGCTGATGCCAGACAAGGCTGCGACCGGCGCGACGATCGACCGTACCGGCGATATCGTGATGTACGGCGGCTCCGGCGTGCGCACCGAGGCGGGCGGCAACATCGAGCTGATGGCACCGGGTGGGCAGATCGTGATCGGTGTGCAGGGCGTGGTGCCCCCGGCCAGTGCCGGACTGGTGACCCAAGGGCAGGGCGACATCCGGCTGTTCAGCCAGGACAGCGTGCTGCTGGGCCTGTCGCGGGTGATGACCACGTTCGGCGGCGACATCCTGGCGTGGTCGGAGCAGGGTGACATCAATGCCGGTCGTGGCTCGCGCACGACCCTGCTGTACACGCCACCGCGCCGCGTCTATGACGGGTGGGGCAATGTGATCCTGTCGCCGCAGGCCCCGGCCAGCGGTGCTGGCATCGCGACCTTGAACCCCATCGCCGAAGTGCCGCCGGGCGACGTCGATCTGATCGCACCGCTGGGCACCATCGATGCGGGCGAGGCCGGTATACGCGTCTCCGGCAACATCAATCTGGCCGCGCTGCAGGTGCTCAACGCGGCCAACATCCAGGTACAGGGCGAGAGCAAGGGCCTGCCGGTGCTGGCATCGGTCAACGTCAATGCGCTGGCCGCGGCCAGTGCGGCAGCCAACAGCGCCAGCCAGGCGGCACAGGACGTGATGCGCAAGAGCCAGGACGACGCACGGCGCAACCAGCCGTCGGTGATCAGCGTGCAGATCCTGGGCTTCGGCAGCGGTACCAGCAGCGTAGCGCCGCCGGCGCGCGGCACTACCGCCAACAGCGGCTACGACGCCGACAGCGCATTCCAGTTCCCGCAGGCCAGCCGCGACGACGGCACGCAGCGCAGGTAGGTGCCGACCCTGATCGGCACGATCGCGGCCGGCAGTAGATCCACGCCGTGCGTGGATGGGACTGACCAGGAAGAACGGACAGCATCGGGCCAGCCGCCAGGGAACGGTGGCGGCCCCAGCCAGGACGGCACGGAGGGCAGGGAGCGGCCATCGGCGGTGAGGACCACCGACACGGCGCCGCCGGGCGCAGGAAAGCACCCGGCGGCAGGCTCGGCAGTAGGTCCACGCCATGCGTGGATGGCTGGGCCAGCATCAGTGCCGACCAACGGTCGGCACCCACCAGGGCAGGCCGGGCAGTAGAAGCCGCTCGGCAGTAGATCCACGCCATGCGTGGATGGCTGGGCCAGCATCAGTGCCGACCAAGGTCGGCACCCACCAAAGCAGGCCGGGCAGTAGAAGCCACTCGGCAGTAGATCCACGCCATGCGTGGATGGCTGGGCCAGCATCCGTGCCGACCAAGGTCGGCACCCACCAAAGCAGGCCGGGCAGTAGAAGCCGCTCGGCAGTAGATCCACGCCATGCGTGGATGCGGTGACACGAACGAATCCTAAAGCTCCAGCACCCGCCGGTAACTCAACGGCCCGCGCCCATCGCGCAGGCCCAAGCGCAGTTCCAGCCCGGTGGCCGGCAGCACCTCGCCTTCGCTCGGCAACAGCGCCCACCCCGCGCCCGGCTGCCAGGCGCGTACCTCGAACCGCTGCACATCCCTGGCCACCGCAATGGCTTTCGACGGCTCAGGCGCGGGCAGGGGGTATCGATCCGTCGCCGCGCCACTGGCCCGCCACAGCGTATTGCCCTGCCGCCACCAGCGCACCCGCTGCCAGCGTAGTCCATCACTGCCGACACTGCGGGTGATCTCCAGCGCAAAGCTGCCGTCCGGGTGCCGTTCGCTTACCAGGGACGGAGGCAGCAGCCGCTGCGGTTGATCGGCCGGACGCACTGCACCATTCATCAGCGCGTCGTCGGCACGCATCTCGATATCGCGCTGGAACTGCTGCAGGATGCGCAACGCCGTCGTGGTTTCGGCATCGGCCCGGCGCAGGCGCTGGTCGCTGCTGGCCACGCTGTCCAGCGCACGCCAGCAGATCAGCGCCAGCACACCCATGACGGTGATCGCGATCATCACCTCGATCAGGGTGAAGCCACGCGCGACCCGCTTCATTGCATGGTGGTCCATGGCAGCTGCATCCGCGCCAGGGACTGCTGCGGTGCCTCTTCGGCCACCACGCTGAGTTCCAGTTGCGGCTGGCTGTCGCTGCCGGTGCCGAGATGTTGCAGCACCAGGAACGTGCTGCGCCCCTGCACGCAGCGCTGCCGTGCATCCTGCGGCGGCTGCCCGGCCAGGCGCAGCTCCTGCCAGCGGTCCTGCGCGCACATCAGTGCCAGCCGACGGTCGCGCAGGCGCGATTGATCGTCGGTAGCCACCGCCACCGAACGCATCACCGCCGCCAGTGCGATTGAAACGATCGCCAATGCGATCAGCACTTCGATCAGGGTGAACCCGTGCCTGTTCCGCTTCACTGCACGACCTGCAACTGTCCGCTGCCATCATCACGAAGACGCAGCTGGCGGCCCTGCAACGACAGCGTCACTTCCCACGCCACGCCAATCCATTCGGGGCTCAGTTCAATCGGCGTGGTCGGCTGCACCGCGATGCCCGCCAGCTGCCATGGTTGTGGGCGCAGCAGGTCGTCGCGCTGCACATCCACCCAACGGGTGCCTTCGCGGCGGCTGAAGCGGTAGCCGGCGGCGTCGGCCTGCCAGCGCAGGGGGCGGCCATCGATCCGGGCCTCGTCGCGCGCCACCTGCAGGCGCTGCGCCAACTGTTCGGCTTCCTGTCGCAGCTGCCGGCCCGGGTCGAGCAGGCTGCCCAGGCCCAGCCCGATTCCCGCCGTGCAGATACCGATGATCACCAGCACCACCATCAGTTCCAGCAGGGTGAAACCACGCGGCACGCGCTGCATCGACGTTGCCTCCTGTCCGGGTCGATGCCTGCCAGCGTAGGCCCGCATGATGAAACAAAAGCGTCAGCCGCACCTGCTAGCGTGGGCAGACACGAACGTGGCGATGGTGCGGAACATGGACGGCAGGCGCTGGGATCGCAATCGCATACTGACGCTGCTGGCGGCAACCCTGCTGCTGGCGGTGGTGGCCTACTGGAGCGTCACCCTGTCTGCGGTGGCGCCAGCGGCCGCAGACAGCGAGGCGAAAGCCGAGGCGCCGGTGCGGCCGATGTTCGATGCAGTGGCCAGCCTGCCGTTGGTGCGGCTGCTGTCCCCGGGCGCGGTGCAGACCGAGGTGGTGGTGCTGGGCGTGATGGCCGGCGACCACGCACCGCTTGCGCTGCTCTCGGTGGATGGGCGTCCTGCCGAGGCCTACGCGCCGGGCCAGCGGTTGGGGCCCTGCACGGTGCTGGCCAGCATCAGTGCCACTACGGTGGAGCTGAACCAGACAGGGCAGTCGCGCAGCCTGGCGGTGCCCACGCTGCCACCGGTGCCGAGCGATGGCATCGTGCCGGCCGCCCTGTAGGGCCGAGCCTGCGCTCGGCTGCTTCAGCTTGGCCTCGCCGACGGATACAAAGACAGCCGAGCATGGGCTCGGCGCTACAGAGGCGCAGACTCAGCGCGCAGGTCGCTGCGGCACCACCGAGCGACCGAACGCATCGCCCATGCGCTGCCGCGTGCCTTCCAGGTTGTACTGCATCAGCTGGTTGCCGGGCTGCTGCATCAGGCGTTCGGCTTCGGGGAGCGCCGCCGACTTCGCCGGCTTTGTCGCAGGCGCCAGCTTGCGCTGCAGACAGTCCCAGGCCGGAATCCGCTCGCCGTTGACCAGTACTTCGATGCAGGGCGCAGCTTCTTCCTGCTTCTTCGCCTCGTCGGCGCGACCCGATGGCAGCGCCAGCAGCAGGGCGAGGGCGAGGGCAGCGCGCAGGTCCGGCATCAACGATTCACACATCTCGAATCTCCCGCAGCAATCGATGTCCTGCAATGAAGACGGGTGGCCAAGGCAGGGTCCGCCTGCGTGCGTTGCGGCGCTTTCAAAAGATGACAGTGCTGTCACAAAACTGTTGGCGGCTTTGACGCGATGTACACGTCCTGTTGGTAGATCCACGCGCCGCTCCCTGGCCCCTCCCTTCGATACGACGCGATGCCTTCGATGAATCCTGTTCCGTGCCGAGCCGTTCGCCTTCCGCTGCGCCTGCATCCGCTGGTGCTGGCCCTGGCCGCGATGCCGCTGTCATTGTTCGCGCAGGAGGCAGCACCCGCGCCCAGCGTGAACATCAACGAATACATCGTGCGCGGCAACACGGTGCTCGATCCGCGGCAGATTGAACGTGCGGTGGAACCGTT
Organism: Stenotrophomonas maltophilia complex sp. Om-AH-Sm3; assembly: GCF_059337855.1. NCBI lineage: Bacteria > Pseudomonadati > Pseudomonadota > Gammaproteobacteria > Lysobacterales > Lysobacteraceae > Stenotrophomonas > Stenotrophomonas maltophilia complex sp. Om-AH-Sm3. The sequence continues at coordinate 29,533 of NZ_JBYBLQ010000003.1, forward strand.
CCTCGGCCCGGGCAAGACCCTGGCCGATGTCGAGAAGGCGCGCGATGCGGTCCACGCGCTCTATCAGCAGGCCGGCTACCAGTCGGTCTACGTCGAGCTACCCGAGCAGCAGGTCAGTGGGGGCGTGGTGCTGCTGAAGGTGCAGCAGACGCCGATCGGCCAGCTGCGCGTGGTCGGCACCCGCCACGAATCGCCCGAACGCATTCGTGAACGCGTGCCGGCACTGGCGGAAGGCAAGGTTCCGGACTTTGACCAGGCCCAGAAGGAACTGACCGCACTGAACGAAGGCGGACGTCGCCAGGTGATGCCACTGGTGCGCGAAGGCCAGGTGCCGGGCACGATGGATGTGGACCTGCAGGTCGAGGAGAAGTCGCCGTGGCGTGCCAGTGCGTCACTCAACAACGACCATAGCGCCGACACCGAGAAGCTGCGCCTGAGTGCATCGCTGGCCTACGACAACCTGTGGAAGCGTGGGCACAGCGCCAACCTCGGCGTGTATCTGGCGCCGGAAGACACGAAGCAGGCCAAGGTGTTCTCGGCCTCGTACACGATGCCGTTCGAAGGTACGCCGTGGAGCCTGGAAGCCTCCGGCTACAGATCCGACAGCCGCGTGTTGAATGCAGGTGGGCAGGTCGGTACCGGCACCGGCACCAATGTGATCGGCAACGGCCATTCGATCGGCCTCAAGCTCAACTACCGCCTGCCGGGCAGCAGCCAGTGGTGGCGCCAGCTCAGCCTCGGCGTGGATTTCAAGGACACCGAGGAAGACACGCAGATGGGCAAGGAGAGCCTGAAGACGCCGCTGAGGTACGCGCCGATCACTCTGGCGTTTGTCGGTGTACGCCAGGGCGAGCAGGATCAGTTGAGCATCAACACCCAGCTGGTGGCCGGTACGCGTCGCTTGTTCGGCTACGGTAGTGACGCCACCGCGTTCGGGCAGAAGCGCTACTGGGCCGATCCGAGCTTCGTGGCGTTCAAGGCCGATGTGGCCAACACCCACACTTTCGGCAACGACTGGCAGTGGTATGCGCGTGGATCGCTGCAGGTGACCGACGCGCCGCTGGTGTCGGCAGAGCAGTTCGCCGCCGGCGGCATGTACACCGTGCGTGGGTATCTCTCGGCCGAGGCGATCGGCGACTACGGCGGCCTGGCCAACCTGGAATGGCGCACGCCTGCGTGGTCACCGTGGCGCGGCACCGACCTGCGTGTCTACAGCTTTGCCGACGCGGCCTACCTGCGCCTGCGCCAGCCGCTGCCCGAACAGCGCGACAAGTACAACCTGGCCTCGGTCGGCCTGGGCGCGCAGCTGCGCCTGGGTCAACACCTGCAACTGCGCCTGGACTACGCCTGGCCGTATGCCGGTGGCCCGGTCACGCGCAAGGACGACCCGCGCCTGCATTTCAACATCAGCACCAGTTACTGACCCTTCCCTTGAACATGCGTTCTCCGGAGACCCTTCGCATGGACCGTTTGCTTTCCCGAGTGTTGTTGCTGCTGGCCGCGCTCGTTGCGCTGCCGGTGGCTGCGGCCGATGCCAATTGGTGGCAGGCCGAATGGAAGTACCGCAAGCCGATCACCATCGACGCCGGCCCGCAGGGCGCGGGCCTGGCCGGTGACCCGGGCCGCACGCCGCTGCTGCTGCGCCTGCATACCGGCAACTTCGGCTTCGACGGAACCCAGGACGCGGGCAACGACCTGCGCTTCGTCTCGGGTGATGGCCGTACCGTGCTGGCCCACCAGATCGAACAGTTCGATCCCAGGATGGGCCTGGCCCTGGTCTGGGTCGACGTACCGGCAGTCAGCGCTACCGCGCCGCAGACGATCTGGATGTACTACGGCAATGAGAAGGCACCGGCCAGCGGCAGCGGCCAGCAGGTGTTCGATCCGGATTACACGCTGGTCTACCACTTTGCCGAGGCCAATGCGCCGGCACGCGACACCACCGCCTATGGCAACAATGCCGGCGCGGTGGTGCCGCCGTCGGAAGGCACGGTGATCGGCCGTGGCGTGCAGCTGGGCACCGCGCCGCTGCCGCTGCCGGCCAGCGCCTCGCTGGCACAGGAAGCGGGCGCGCCGCTCACCGTTTCAGCCTGGATCAAGCCGGGCGGCAACACTGCGGCGCAGGCGATCTATGCGCGTCGCGACGGCGCATCCGAGCTGGTGCTGGGCATCGAGAACCGCGTGCCGTTCGTGCAGCTCAATGGCCAGCGCAGCACGCCCGCGCAGCCGGTTCCGGAAGGACAGTGGGCACACGTTGCACTGACGGCAGAGAAGGGCGCGTTGCAGCTGTACCTCAACGGGCGCGTCGTTGCCCAGCTGAGCGGTGCGCTGCCGGCGCTGGGCACGGCTCCGGTGGTGGGTGCCGATGCGCCGGGCGCGGTGCAGCCACTGGCCAACTTCGAAGGTGCGCTGGATGAACTGCGCATCTCGCGCGTGGCACGGCCGGCCGCGCTGCTGCTGGCCGATGCCACCGCACAGGGTGCCGATTCGCGGCTGATCAGCTACGGCGCCGACGAGCAGTCAGCCGGGCAGAGCCACTTCGCCTTCATCCTCAAGGCGATGCCGTTCGATGCCTGGGTGGTGGTCGCGATCCTCGGCCTGATGATGCTGCTGTCGTGGGCGATCATGATCGCCAAGAGCCGCCACTTCGGCCGTACCAGCAAGGCCAATGCGGTGTTCACCGAGAGCTTCGGCAAGCTGTCCGGCGTACCGCTGCGCACCCTGTCCGACATGGACCGCCAGGGCAAGGCACCCACCGCGATGCACGACGGTTCGTTGTGGCGCATCTACCAGGTGGCCATTGATGAAATGCAGCAGCGCCATCAGCGCGACGGCAACAGTGGCTACCTCAGTGGTGCCACCATCGCGGCGATCCGCGCGTCGATGGATGCGGTGATGGTGCGTGAGCAGGAGGCGATGGCACGACGCATGAACTGGCTGTCGACCACCATCGAGGGGGCCCCGTATGTGGGCCTGTTCGGCACCGTGATCGGCATCATGCTGGTGTTCGTGGTGGCGGCGATGGCTGGCGCGGTCGACATCAACTCGGTGGCACCCGGCATGGCCGCAGCGTTGCTGTGTACGGCGGCTGGCCTCGGCGTCGCGATCCCTGCACTGTTCGGCTACAACTACCTTGGCGCGCGTGCCGAAGCGATCGGTGCGGACATGGCGGTGTTCATCGACGAGTTCGCCGCGCGCCTGGCCGAAGAGCAGGACGGGCGCGGCCCGGCCGCGGTCCAGGGCTGAGGAGCGCGCCATGGGCCAGAAGGCGAAGTTCGGCATCAAGAAGCGCGAGAAGGGCATCAACGTGACGCCCTTCGTCGACGTGCTGCTGGTGGTGCTGGTGATCTTCATCCTGACCAGCAACGCCTCCATCCCCGGCATCGAGGTCAACCTGCCGAAGGCCAGCAACAGCATCGCGCTGGAGAAGCCGAAGACCAAGGCGATCACCATCGACCCCAGCGGCCAGGTGTTCCTGGATGCCTACCCGGTGACGATGGCCGAGCTGGAAGACCGGTTGCGTACCGAGCGCGCGACCACGCCGGATTTCCCGGTGATCGTGCGCGGAGACGCACAGGTGCAGTATGCCCGGGTGGTCGAGGTGCTGGACCTCTTGCGGCGCTTGGAGCTGGCCCAGGTGGGCCTGGTCACCGGCAAGGCGCAGGGCTGAGGCATGACCGCCCATCAACCCCCCCGGCCGGAGCCCGGCATGCGTGGTCGCCCGTTGCTGGTGACCGTCGCGCTGGTGCTGGTCGCGTTGCTGGTGCTCGGCGTCGCGCTGTGGTGGCTGTTGTTCAAGGACACCGCCAGCACCCGCCGGCCGGTGGTGCAGCCGCCGATGCTGGCGTTGCCGCCACCGCCTCCGCCACCCCCGCCGCCACCGGAAAAACCGCCGGAACCGGAAACGCCGCCGGAAGAGACGATGCCCGAACCGGAGCCGCTGGATCAGCCGACGCCGGCCGAAGAGCCGACGCCGACCCCGGACAACAGCGATCCGGTGACGATGAATGCCGACGCGCAGGCCGGTGGCGACAACTTCGGCATCCAGTCCGGCAGCGGCGGCGGTTCGTCCGGCGTCGGTCGTGGCGGTGCCGGCAATGCCACCTATGGGCGCTACCTCGGCTACCTGATGCAGCAGGCGATCTCGCGCGACGACAAGGTCAAGCGCCTGGCGTTCCAGTTGCAGGTGAATCTGTGGCTGGCCAGCGATGGTCGCCTGGAGAAGGTCGAGCTGGTGCGTGGCAGTGGCAACGAGGAGGCCGACGCGGCCGTGCTCGATGCACTGCGTCGCATCGGCAAGGTCGACCAGGCACCGCCGCCGTCGCTTGATTTCCCCGCCCGCGTCCTGATCCAGGGCCGCCGGCCCGGGGCCTGATTCCCGACCTCCGTGATTTCCCTTCTTCCGATGAGAACCGTGATGAACGACCACGTCCGTGCACGAACCGACTCCCGCCACCCGCGGCCGGCCCGACGGGCGCTGCTGTGCTGCGCCGTGCTGCTCAGCCTGGCCGCCCCGGCCGGCGCGATGGCCGCCGAAACCACCATGGTCAAGCTGATCAAGGGGCTGATCGCCAGCGGTGCACTGAAACCCGAAGACGGCCAGGCATTGCTGGTGCAGGCGCAGGCCGAAGCAGCGGCGTTGCAGCGCACCGCGGCCGCCGGGACACCGGCCGCCAGTGGTGGCGTGGCCCTGGAGGCCGGTGACGTGCGCGTGCCGTACGTACCGCAGAGCGTGCGCGACGGCATTCGTGACGAAGTGCGCCAGGAAGTGATGACGCAGGCCAGGTCCGAGGGTTGGGCGGCGCCGAACGAAGTGGCTGAGTGGACCAAGCGCATCAAGGTCACCGGTGACATGCGCGTGCGCAGCGAGTCGCGCTTCTTCTCCGAACGCAACAGCGACATCGTCAGCAACTGGTCGTCGATCAATTCCGGCAACGGCTTCGACACCAATACCAACACCAACCTGCAGCTGCCACCGCTGCTGAACACCCGCCAGGACCGCCGCAACCTGTGGCGCATCCGCGCCCGCCTCGGCATCGAGGCGACCATCGGCCAGCACACCACGGCTGGCGTGCGCCTGGCCAGCGGCAGCAGCAATGGCCCGGTGTCAACCACCGAGCAGCTGGGTGGTGGCCTGAGCAAGAAGGATGTGTGGCTGGACCAGGCCTGGCTGGCCTACAGCCCGGCCGACTGGGTGACGGTGCGCGGCGGCCGCTTCGGCAATCCGTTCTGGACCAGCGATACGCTGTTCTCCAACGACCTGAACTTCGATGGCCTGGCCGCCAACCTGCAGTACGACTTCGACGGCGGTGACCTTGGCCTGTTCGGTAATCTGGCGGTGGTACCGCTGGAGTACACCTCCGACAGCGCGCCCAGCCAGAGTCGGGTCAAGACCCCGAACGAGAACAAGTGGCTGTCCGGTGCACAGGTCGGCGTGAACTGGCGTTTCAACGATGACAACGCGCTGCGCGCGGCGCTGGGTTACTACGACTTCAAGAACATCAGCGGCCGCCTGTCCTCGCCGTGCGCGCTGTATGCGGGCGCGGTGGGCTGCGACACCGACTGGTCGCGCCCGGCGTTCATGCAGAAGGGCAACACCCTGATGCTGATCCGCGACATCGCACGCAACCCGCTGGATCCAGCCAACACGCCCACCCCGCAGTACGTCGGCCTGGCCTCGGCATTCCGCCTGGCCACGCTGAACCTGCGCTGGGATACGCAGCTGGCCCAGGGCATCGGCCTGCGCCTGGACGGCGACTACATCCGCAACCTGGCCTACGACAAGCAGGCGATGTTCAGCCGCGCCAACAACGGCATCGTCAACAACTACGGCGCCGGTGGTACCGCCAGCATCGACACCTTCCGCAGCGGCGACACCGCCTGGATGGTGCAGGCCACCTTCGGTGCCACCGACCTGAAGGAGAAGGGCCAGTGGCAGGCGCTGCTGGGCTACAAGCGCATCGAGGCCGATGCGCTGCCGGACGCCTACAACGACCCGAACTTCCACCTCGGTGGCACCAACGCCCGCGGCTACTACGTGGGCGGCGCCTACGCGCTGGACGCGCGCAGCTGGATCAGCGGCAAGTGGATGGCGGCCAAGGAAGTGTCCGGTGCTCCACTGTCGATCGATGTGTTCCAGCTGGAGTTCAATACCGGGTTCTGAGTGACGGCGTGATGTGGATCACGTAGTGCGTGGCGGGGGCGCAGCGATGCGCCCGTCTAAGGAAAGGAGACCACGCGCTGCACATAAGGAGGAGTGGATGAGCCGTCGCAAGCTGTTCGAGAGTTCCGAACCGTCCAGCCGATCGCTGGGCATCGGCCCGGCCTATGTCTCGGTGGAGGGGCTGCGCCAGCACCTGGCGGAGTTCCTGCTGTATGCAGGCCGGCCGGTGGTGATCATGCGCGGGCGCAGCGAAGTGGGGTATTTCCTGCCAGCGCGCTGCTGGCGCCAGCGTGACGATGATCCGCTGGCCGCCGCCGCCGCCGACGAGCTGCTGGACGCGGCCGGGTTCCAAGCCGAGGATATCCAACAGGTAGAGCAGGAATTCAACGCGATGCGCCAGCGCACCGTGCTGCATTCACGGCGTTGAGCCTTTTGCAGAGCCGGGCATGGGCTTGGCTCTACAGTAGATCCACGCCATGCGTGGATGGGGCTACGCTGCCCCCCCCGCGCTCACTGGTGATGCGTGCACCCTCGCGCATCACCAGGGTCACCGGGGTCTTCTCCACCACCTCCAGCAACCGCTGCCACTGCGCATCACTCAGCTCGGCGCTGGCATGCAGCACGCGGTGCACGTGGAAGCGTCCGTCCTCGTCACGTTCCGAGCGCAGCTCGGCATGGAACTCGCCCAGGTCCCAGCCCTTGCGCTGCGCATACATGCGCAGGGTGATGGCGGTACACGCCGCCAGCGAGGCCAGGTACAGGTCGAACGGCGCAAAGCCCTTGCCCTGGCCACCCAGCGAAGCAGGCTCGTCCGCATCCACATCGAAGCTGCCGTTGCTGATGTGGTGCAGGTAGTTGTCGGCTGTCGAAACAATGCGTGCGTAGGCCATCAGGTTCTCCATCCGTCTGTAGCGCCGAGCCATGCTCGGCCAGCCCCACTGTAGAGTCGAGCCATGCTCGACTGCTCCAGAAGGCGGCGCCAGCCAGGACCGGCGCCGCCGCCCAATCACTCGGTACGATCGTACGAGAACTGGATGCCCGCCGTACCACCGGTTTCAATGAAGAGGTTCATGAAGGCCGGCACCGTTTCCGAGCGGGCCCAGTCGCGCTGTAGTTCGCAGAGCACCTGCCATGCGTGGATGAACGAGCCCGTGGCTTGCCGCCCACGGCCGCGCAGCCCACAATCCACGTCCGGACCGTCGCCATCACGCCCATCATTCCCCGGTCCGGCCTTGGCACCTATGTCTCCCAATGCCCTGGCGCTGGTCGAGCTGCTGATCCGCGAGCGCCGTGCGTTGTCTCGCTTCATCGCGCGCTATCTCGACGCGGCCAGTACCGAGGACACCCTGCAGAACCTGTACCTGAAGGCCAGCAGCGTGCCCGGCGATCCGCCCATCCTGGAGCCACGCGGCTATCTGTACCGGATGGCCTATCACCACGCGCTCAATCGCAGCCAGGCTGACGCCCGCGAACGCCGTGCCATGGCCGAGTACGCCGTCGACATGGCCGAGGCCAGTCGCGATGGCGAGGCACAGGCGCTGGACCAGGCGCAGCTACGCGAGATCACCCAGACCATCCTGGCCCTGCCGGCCCAGGTGCGCGAGTGCTTCGTGCTCAACCGCTACCTGGGCCTGAGCGAGCGTGAGATCGCTGCGCGCCTCGGCATTTCCAAGAGTCTGGTCGGCAAGCATGTGCTGCGTGCAGCGTTGCTGATCCAACAGCATCAGCAGGGGGCGCGGCGATGAGCGGCGATTACCGTGGGCAGATCGCGCCCGCCGTTGTCACAACTGGAAAGCGCACCCGTTCGTGGTGCGGCAGGCCACAACCATGACCACGTCCGAACCCTCGCCGCGTCAGGCCAGGCAGGCGTTGCGCTGGGTGATCCGGTGCAGTGCAGGCCCGCTGCCGGAACGCCAGCAACGAGCCCTGCAGCGCTGGCTGCAGGCCGACCCTCGCCATGCGCTGGCCTGGCGCCAGCAGCAGGCCTTCTGGCAGCGGTTGGACGCTGCCGGGCCGGAGGTGCTGGCCGCGCTGCCGGAGCTGACCTCGGATCGGCAGGGGCTGCGCCCGATCGCACCGCGCCGCCGTCTGCCCTGGCTGCTCGCCAGTGCTGCGGCCGCAGTGCTGATGGTCGCGGCCGCACCGCACGCGTTGCTGCTGGCGCGCAGCGGTGTGCGCAGCAGCGATGCGCCGCGCGTGGTGCAGCTGGACGACGGCAGCACGGCGGTACTCGATGCCGGCACCGCGCTGGCACTCGCGTTCGATGGCCAGCAGCGGCGCGTGCAGCTGCTGCGCGGGCAGGCCTGGTTCCAGGTGGCGCATGAGCAGCGACCGTTCCAGGTCGAGGCCGGCGGTGGCCAGATCCGCGATATCGGTACGGCGTTCAGCGTGTCGATGCAGGGCGCCACCATCACCACCGAAGTCAGCGAGGGCGTGGTCGATGTGCGCCCGGGCGATGGCAGCGTGCAGCGCCTGCGCGCCGGGCAGGTGCGCGCGTTCCGTGACGGGCGCTGGTTGCAGCCGCTTCGGCAGGCCGCGCCGGAGGCGATGGCGCCGTGGCGCCGTGGTGAGGTGGTGATCGACGGTCTGCCTGCCGCGCAGGCCATCGCCGATCTCGGCCGCTACCGGCGTGCCCCGGTCTGGGTGGTGGGCGGGCAGGGCACACGCGTGCGGGTCAGTGGCCTGTTCCATCTGCAGCAGCCGGACACGGCCATCGACGCCGTGGCCGCGCAGGCGGGACTGCGGGTGCAGCGCTTGCCCGGTGGTGCGTTGCTGGTGTGGTGAAGCGCCCGCGGAGCACGCATGAACCGGCTGCATGAAAAAACATGAAAAAACCGTGGGCAGTCGTCGTACCCCGCTGTCTATAGAGGTATAGCCAGAGCGAAACCGCGTTTCTTCTCAAGCCAGACACACCACCGGGCACCGGACGTGCCCGTGGTCCCGCCCCGCTTGAGGAGTTCCTGTCCATGCCGTCCACGGCATCCGCCTGTCATCGTCGCGCTACCGTCCTGGCCCTGGCCATCTCCACCGCATTGCTGCCGCTGGCCTGGGTGCCGGTGGTGCAGGCGCAAGCCACAGTGGCCGCACCGCTGCGCACTTACGCCATTCCGGAACAACCGTTGGCCGATGCCGTGCGCAGCTTTGGCCGCCAGGCCGATGTGCAGGTGGTCTTCCGCAGTGACCTGGTGGAGGGCCGTCGATCCAGTGCGGTGAACGGCGAGTACAGCCAGATGCAGGCCCTGCAGCAGCTGCTGCGCGGCAGTGGCGTGCGCGCCCAGCGCGGCCTGGACGGCACCTGGAGCCTGCGTGCCGCAGCGGAGGCGGGTAAGGGGGGAGGGGTGCGGGTGACCGAAACGCTGGATGTGGCCGGTCGCCTGCAGTCGGAAGGGGGCGAGGCCCGCGATCGGCGCGGCTACGACGATGTGTTCGCGCTGGACATGACCACCGCGTACTCGGGGCGCGACCGGGTGGAGCGCTACCGCGGCTCCAATCCGGCCGACGTGGTCAAGGATCTGGTCGGCGTGTTCAGCGGCGATGCGCGCAACAGCGGCGCGCTGGACATCAACATCCGCGGCATCCAGGGGCCGGGGCGGGTGCCGGTCAGCATCGACGGTGGCGAACAGGCGCTCACGGTCTGGCGCGGCTACAACGGCGTCAGCAACCGCAACTACATCGATCCCAACCTGATTGGTGGCATCCAGGTCATCAAGGGGCCAGGGCTGGTGCGCGATGTGCACAGCGGGATCGGTGGCGCGCTGGTGATCAAGACCATCGACGTCGATGACATCGTGGAAGCGGGTGAGCGCTTCGGCGGGGAGCTGAAGATCGAGGGCAGCAGCAATGCGGTGGCGCCACGCCTGCCGCGGCTGCATACCGGCGAGGATTACCGCACGGTGCCGGGGTTCCCGCAGGGCTCGCCCTCGGCACCGTATGCCGACAGCACGCTGCTGGTGCCGGTGAAGTCGCGCGGTTCTGAAGCCAATGTGTTCGCCGGGGAAGACCAGGCCTGGCGGCTGGCGTTGGGCCTGCGTGGCGAACACGTGGACCTGATGGCGGCCTATGCCTGGCGCAAGCGGGGCAACTACTTTTCCGGCACCCGGGGCGCGGCGTACTACGACCGGGATCCGCGCGAGCAGTTCGAGTACAAGGGCTTGGACTACATCACCACGCTGGCGCGCTACTTCAAGCCGGGCGATGAAGTACCCAACACCTCCAGCGAGCAGGAATCGTGGCTGGTAAAGGGAACCTGGCAGATCAGCGACGACCAGCAGCTGCGCGCGACCTGGCGGCGTACGCTCTCCCACTACGGCGAGGTCATGCCCTCGCGCATCCTGTCAGCGCCCGACTACGGTCGCATCCAGTGGCCGCTCAGCCGCGTCGATGCCGATGCCTGGAACCTGGAATACCACTGGCAGCCCGCCGGCAGCCGCTGGCTGGACCTGCGTGCCAACCTGTGGCGCACCGAAACCACAAGCGATACGTACACCGCTGGCGGCTTCCCCAATTTTGCCAGCAACCCCGACTGGAACCCCGGCAGCAGCCCGATCCTGCGCAATACCGCGCTGGCCAATGCCCGCAACGACCGCACCGGCCTGACCCTGAGCAACCGCTTCGCGTTGCATTCCACCCTGGACCTGACCGTGGGCGGCAACTGGCAGTTCGAGAAACTGCGCTCGGCGGACCCGTACTTCGGCGTCAGCGATGGCTGGCGCATGTACCCGCGCGCGGGGCGCCGCCAGGAAGGCGAGGGCTACCTGGTGCTGGACTGGCGGCCGATGGATTTCCTCTCCCTGAGTGCCGGCGTGCGCTACGCGCGCTATTGGGCCTTTGATGATTTCCTGCAGGAACACCCGGAGCTGATGACCACCTCGGTGTTCCCCAAGGAGGCCCGCTACCGCGTCAACGAACTGCCCGAACGCCCGGCCAGCCTGCAGGGCGAGATCGACGCCATCGAGTCGCAGCGCGAGTTCTGGGACAGCATCGGCATGGGCTTCATTGTTGATGATCTGCTGAAGGGCCTGCTGAGCAGGTATGAGACGCCGGTTGCGGTGGACCACGCCATTCCGTGGCTGCCGGATGCGGACGGCAATTACAGCCGTGCCAGCAACCCCTGCCTGAATGGCGAGGTGGCGGCCATTCCCGGGCTGTTGCCGGTGCAGGGGTCGCAGATCCTGTGCAGTATCCAGAGCGGGCGGCCGCAGACGGTGTCCGGGCGCAATGAGCGCAGGCGCGACCATGCCTGGCTGCCGACCTTCTCGGCTACCGCGCATTTCTCGCCCAATGCGCGCGCCTACGTCCGTTATAGCGAGGCGGTGCGTTTCCCCAGCATGTTCGAGAGCACCATTGCGTTCTCCAGCAGCCTGAACCCGCTGTACCCGCTCAAGCCCGAGCACGCCTACAACTACGAAGTGGGCTATGTGCGCAACCTGTCGGCGCTGTTCGGCAACACCGCTGATGCCGACGTGAAGCTGGCCTACTACGTGCACAAGACCCGCAACGTGATCGAGCGCGACGGCAATTTCCTGTTCGACAACCTGGACAAGCAGCGCATCCGCGGCGTGGAGCTGCAGGCGCGCTTCGACAACCGCCGCTTCTTCACCGACCTGGGCATCACCCGCACGCTGGAAAACAAGGTCTGTGATGAAAGCATGGCGGTGCAGCTCGACGCACTCGCCGGCAAGGTGCCCAACTGCGTGCAGGACGGCTTCGTCAGTGGCTACCTGCTGACCCAGGCCATTCCCCGCTTGTCGGTGAACGCGTCGCTGGGCACCCGGCTGTTCGATGAGCGCCTGGAGCTGGGCAGCCGCATCGTGCATTACCGGCGCCACCAGAACCCGGACCTGCAGGCCTACCGTGACCGCCTGTACGCCGGCAGTGGTGGCCTGATCTGGCAGAACGTGCCGTTCACCTGGGGACACATCACCACCGTCGATGCCTACGCGCGCTGGCGCATCAACGACCATGCCAGCGTCGAGCTGGTCGGCACCAACCTCGGCAACCGCTACTACGTCGACCCGGCCACGCGCTCCACGCTGCCGGCGCCAGGGCGCACGCTGAAGCTCGGTGTCACCGCGCGCTTCTGATGACCTGTTCTGTTGTTGTACCTGTAGTTCCCTCAACCCAAGGAGTAGTTCCATGAAGATGATCTCCCGTTCCGTACTGGCCATGGCCGCCACCTTCGCCCTGGCCGGTGCCGCCCAGGCCGCCGACATCGTCGGTGCGGCCAGCCCGGCCACCGATTCGCAGCTGTACGTCAAGGTCGGTGCCTCCGAAGTCAATGGCGGCCCGCACAGCGCAGGCAAGGCCGGCATCGGTGTCGGCACCGTCTCCAACGCCAAGCCGGTCGATTTCCAGGGCCTGGCCGCATACTCGGCCCCCACCACCGTGGGCAACGTGACCGTACGTACGCTGGCCATGCCGATCACCGGCACCCCGGGCAATCATGCCGGCATGGGTCACTTCAACTTCGTCAAGGTGGGCAGTGGCGATGTCTGGTTCGGTGAATGGTCCAAGGATGGCGCCGCAGGCGGCTTCAACAATCGCCAGGTGTACTTCGCTGGCGACCGTGCGGGCACCACGTTGCCCAGCGGCACCGCCACGTACGCGGTGGCCGGCCTGAACAAGTTCAACGGCAGCAACCTGCTCAGCGGAACCTTCGCCGCGAACTTCGGTACCGGCAAGCTGACCGGCGGCCTGACCGGTGGTGGCCAGACCCTGGCGATCAGCGCCAACATCAACAGCGCCGATGCATCCTTCGCCGGCACCGCCGTCGCCAACGGTTCGGTCACCGGCAACAGCCAGGGCCAGTTCTTCGGCGCCAACGCCGCCACCCTGGCCGGTATCGCTACGTTCGCCGGCAACAGCCAGTACGACACCGCCTTCGGCGGCAGCAAGAACTGATTGCCACGCCCCTGACGGGGCAGGGCAGGGACAAGCCGCGATCCGCCAGTCCCTGCTTCGGCCCGCTGCATGCACCGCCACGGATCGACCAATGCGCCACCCCATTTCCCTTGTGTTCCTGCTGCTTGTTGCCGCCGACGTGCGCGCCCAGCAGGACGATCTGCGCCGCGTGCTCGAACAGGGCAGTGAACTGCGCCACCAGCAGCAGGACCAGCAGCGCCTGCAGCAGGCCGAATCGCAACGGCCGACGCTCACCATCGATGGCCAGACCGTGCGGGTGGAGCGCACCGTCGATGATCTCGGCCAGGCCCTCTACCTGTCATTGCAGCATCAGCAGTGGCCGGCCGCTGCGGCGTTCCTGGCCGAATACATCGAGCTTCCGGGGCACGATCCGCTGCTGCGCCACTACGCGCAGGGTGCGTTGGCCCGCGTGGCCGGTGACCATTCGCGCGCCGCACAGGAGTACGAAGCACTGCTGGCAGCGCAGCCGGATTTCCTGCCCGCCCGCCTTGAACTGGCGCGCGTCCATGCCGAAGACCAGCGCGACCGCGAGGCGGTGGCATTGTTCGGTGCAATCAAGGCCGGTATCGACAGCAACGATCTGGCCACCGCGGGTGTGCGCGCACGCGTGGACAGCTATCTGGACGCGTTGCAGGCACGCAGGCGCTGGAAGGGTGCGGTCGCCGCCGGGCCTGCATGGAGCGACAACATCAACCGCAGTTCGGCCAGCCGCACCTGCCTGTTCGTCGTCGGCGACACCTGCCTGATCGAACGCACGCTACCCGAAGCGCAGCGCGCCACCGGCCTGGACTACGACGCCAACCTGGAACGGCGCTGGGCGTGGGCCGGCCATCATGGACTTTACGTGCGCGGTCTCGCTTTCGGTCAGGCATGGCGCGGGTACAGTGCATACAACGAGCTCAACGCCAGCGTGCAGGCCGGTTACAGCTGGCGCGGTGCACGGCACACCCTGCAGCTGGCGCCGAGCTATGACTTCCAGGCGCTGGGCAACCACGCCCTGCAGGGCGGCAGTGGTGTGCACGGCGAATGGCAGTACGCCCTGGACGCGCGCAGCCTGCTCAAGCTGGAGGCCGACTGGAAACGCCAGCGCTACCGGCAGCCGGGCCTGGCCGACAACTACGATGGCGAACTGGCCGCGCTGTATGCCACCTGGTTCCGCGCGCTCAACCCGCGCTGGACCCTGTTCGCGGGCGTGGACCTGACCGACAGCAGCGCAGCCGACCCGGCCAACGGCTACCGCCAGCACGGCCTGCGGCTGGGCGCGGCACGGCAGTGGAGTGGCACCACGGCCACGGTGTTCGTGTCGTTGCGTCACCGTGACTATGATGCCTGGAGTCCGTTGCTGCAGGCGCGCAGGCAGGACGATGAACAGAACCTGATCGCCATCGTGCGCAGCGAGCAGCTGGCGGTGGGCGGGCTGGTGCCCAGCCTGAGCCTGCGCTACGCCCGCATCGACAGCAACGTTGGTTGGCTGTACAGCCATGAGCGCAGCCTGCTCAGCCTGAAATGGGAGCGTGCGTTCTGAACGCACCGCTGCAATGCCGGAGTGAATGCGCCGCTGCTGCGATCTTCATCGATCATCACGCGCCCTTGTAGCCCGGTTCGCGCATCCTACGGCCGTTGCGGCGGAGGTGGGCCGCGTGTATCGAGGAGCGCCGGTCGTGCTGGACGCGGGCAACAAGCCAGAAGGCCTGAAAGGGTTGAGAGTACTGGTGGCGGAAGATGAATTCGCCATCGCGATGTTCCTGGTGGACTACCTGGAGCTGAAGGGTGCGCAGGTGGTGGGGCCGGCCGGGGACCTGCAGGCACTCGGCCGGCTGCTGGATGACAACCCCATCGATGTGGCCCTGCTGGACATCAACCTCGGTGGTGAACAGGTGTACCCGCTGGCCGACCGGCTGGCCGAAGCGGGTACGCCGTTCATGCTGACTTCTGGCTACGATGACAACCTGCCCAGCCGCTTTGCGGATGCGCCCCGCTGCACCAAGCCCTATCACATCGAGGCCCTGGTCCAGCAGCTGGCGGGACTGGTGGCGACGCCGCAGGCCCCTGCGGGCATCGCCTGATTGCGCGGTATGTCGCGTCGCACCGAAGGCCTCCAGGCCGCTGAGCGCCCGGCGGGCATGCCGCCGTCGCTGCAGGCGCATGCGCGCCATGACGGCATGGCCGCCCGGATTGCCCATCACGATTGG
Organism: Stenotrophomonas maltophilia complex sp. Om-AH-Sm3; assembly: GCF_059337855.1. Taxonomy (NCBI): domain Bacteria; kingdom Pseudomonadati; phylum Pseudomonadota; class Gammaproteobacteria; order Lysobacterales; family Lysobacteraceae; genus Stenotrophomonas; species Stenotrophomonas maltophilia complex sp. Om-AH-Sm3. The sequence continues at coordinate 44,809 of NZ_JBYBLQ010000003.1, forward strand.
TCATCCACGCCACTGGGCGCGATCGAACGATGGCCACCGCACCTGCGCGCCACGATCGACCTGATGCTGGCGCATGGCTTCCCGATGATCGTGCTGTGGGGCGAGCAGCTGGTACAGCTCTACAACGATGGCTATGCCGAGATCCTGGCTGACAAGCATCCTGGCGGACTGGGCCAGCCGACGCGCGAGTGCTGGCCCGAGGTCTGGCACATCAACGGCCCGATCTACCAGCGTGTGTGGCAGGGCGAGACCATCACCTATGAGGACAAGCTCTATCCGCTGGCGCGACGGGGGCGCTTGGAGGATGTCTGGTTCACCATCACCTACAGTCCCATACGCGGAGAGGACGGGTGCATCAGCGGCGTGCTGGTGACCATGTTCGAAACGACGGCTGCGCACGTCGCGCAGGCGGCCCGCGAACGCGAGGAACAGAGGCGCCGTGAGAGCGACCGCCGGTTGGCGCTGGCCTTCAAGGTGCTGCCGGTGGGTGTCTGCATTGTCGACGCCGACGGCAACCTGCAGCTGTCCAACGACCAGATGCGGACCTATCTTCCCACCGGCAAGGTGCCCTCCACGGATCGCCCCAACCACTATCGGTGGCAGGGAGTGCATCCCGATGGCTCGCGCATCGAACCCCACGATTTCGCCATCGCCCGCGCCCTGCGGGGGGAGACGATGGTCCCGGGCCTGGAGTTCCAGTTCGTCCATGACGACGGGCGCGCGCGCTGGACACGCGTCGCCGCCGCACCGCTGCGTGATGCCGATGGCGGGGTGAGTGGCGTGTTCGCGATCGCCGTGGACATCGACGACCTCAAGCGTGCCACCGAGCGCCAGTCGGTGCTGCTGGCCGAACTGCAGCATCGCGTGCGCAACATCATGTCGACCATCCATGCCATTGCCTGGCGGACCCGCGTATCGGTCGGCAGCGTGGACGAGTATGCCGAGCGCCTGTGCGCGCGGCTGATGTCACTGGCGCGCACGCAGAGCCTGTTGACCCGTGGCGCCAATGTAGGGGTCTGCCTGCGCGGCATGCTCGAGGAGGAGATCGCGGCGCAGACACCGGCGGCCGCCGCCTATCATCTGCAGGGTGAGGATGTGCTGTTGCCACCGAAGGCGGCCGAAGTACTGTCGCTGGCCATCCATGAGCTGGCCACCAATGCGCTCCGGCACGGCGCGCTGGCCCACGGGGACGGGCGGGTCGATGTCTGCTGGCACCTGCAGGTGCAGGACGGGCAGCCGTGGCTGGGCCTGCACTGGTGCGAGCGCCATGCCGAGGTGGAGGGGTGGGAGATGCCACGCCAGCGAGGCCTGGGCCGGGTCCTGATCGAGCAGCGGGTGCCCTATGAACTGGCCGGCAGCGGCGAGCTGAGCTTTACCCCGCAAGGGCTGGATGCCTGGATCCGCTTCCCGCTGCGCGAGCGCGACAGCCTGCTGCAGACCGACGCCCCCGACGCTGGGGCGCCGGGGTGAAAAGGGATTTATCCCCAATTTGGCCAAATTGGGTATAGTGGCTGTCATCCACCCTGTCTGGAGCCGTGCCATGACCCTGCCGCTGGATCTGCCTGGCCTTGAAAAAGCCCCGGCCTCGTCGGTGAAGACCCGGGGCTGGCCGAGCCTGATGCGCACCGTGCGAGAGAAGCAGGCGCTGGTCATCACCAACCACAACCACCCGGAAGCGGTGATCGTGGACATCCGCACCTACCAGGAACTGCTGGCCAAGGCTGCGGGTGGCGATGCCGGTGAGCGCAACGAAGAGCTGCTGCGCCTGCGCAGCGAATTCGACCAGAAGCTGGCCGGGCTGCAGCGCGGGGAGGGGCTGGGCAAGGTGGTGGGCCAGCCGATCCGCCGCGGCCGCAAGGTCACTCTCGGCCGTCCACTCTGACCGATGGGGCGGATCCTGGTGCTGGCCGGCGTCAATGGCGCCGGCAAGAGTTCGCTGCTGGGCACCTGGCTGGACGCCGATGGGCTGAGCTGGTTCAACCCGGACTCGTTCACCCGTCGCCTGGTCGACGCCGGCTGGCCGCTGCCGGAGGCCAACGCCGAGGCCTGGCAGGAAGGCACCCGCCGCCTGCGCCAGGCCATGGCCGATGGCACCGACTTCGCCTTCGAGACGACGCTCGGCGGCAACACCATTCCGCGCCTGCTGCGTGAGGCCTGCGAACGGCATCAGGTGGCGATCTGGTTCTGTGGGCTGGCCGATGTCGAACTGCACATCGCCCGTGTGGCTGCACGTGTGGCGGCCGGTGGCCACGATATCCCGGAGGAGAAGATCCACGCGCGTTTCGATTCCGCGCGCGCGAACCTGCTGGAGCTGCTGCCGCACCTGGCCGAACTGCACGTCTACGACAACAGCGCGCCGGCCGACGCGCAGGGCTGCGTGGTGCCGCTGCCGGTACTGGCCATGGCTGCAGGCGAACTGCAATACCCGATTGCGGTAGCCGACCTGCTGCACACGCCCGGCTGGGCCAAGCCCATCGTGATGCGTGCGATGGAATTGAACAGCCCGCGCGATTGAGGGCGCGTGCGTTGTAGCGCCGAGCCCATGCCCGGCTGATCCCCGAAGAGCAGCCGCGCGCGGGCCCAGCTCTACAACGCCGGCTTCACCTGCTCGGGCTCTGAAGCCTCCGGCAGCGGCGGCAAGGTCGGGTCCACCGTCACCGGCGCATCGCTCTTCAACAGCGCAGCCGCTTCCCGTTCGCTGCCGACCGCCGGCGGTGAACCGCGCAGCGGCAGGCCGGCGGTCTCCTTCACGAACAGCATGGTCACCAGCCCGATCACCGCCGCGCCCATCAGGTAATAGGCCGGCACCAGCGGGTCGCCGGTACGTTCCACCAGCCACGCAGTCACCAGCGGCGTGGTGCCACCGAACAGCGACACCGACACGTTGAAGGCGATCGACAGCGCGCTGTAGCGCACCGGGGTGTAGAACAGCGCCGGCAGCGTGGACGGCATCGAGCTGGTGAAGCACACCAGTGCCAGCCCCAGCAGCATCAGGCCGAGGAAGATCAGCCCGTCGCTGCCGCTGCCGACCAGCAGCAGGCACGGAACGGCCAGCACCAGCAACGCGATGCACGCACCGATGATCATCGGGCGCCGGCCCAGCCGGTCACTGAACAGGCCGCCGACGATGTTCAACGGCATCATCACCAGCATCACGATGATGATCAGCAGCAGGCCCTTGCTCTCGGCATAGCCCATGGTGACGCTGAGGTAGCTGGGCATGTAGGTCAGCAGCATGTAATCGGTCACGTTGAACACCAGCACCAGGCCCATGCATACCAGCAGCTGGCGGCCATGCACCTGGAACAGGGCGCCCAGCCCGGGCCGGTCGTGTTCGCGCTTCTCGGCCTCCTCGGCGAAGGCGCGGAACGCCGGGGTTTCCTCCAGCTTCATGCGCATGTACAGGCCGAGCAGGCCCAGCGGGCCGGCCACCAGGAACGGAATGCGCCAGCCCCAGTCCAGCATCTGCTCGCTACTCAGCAGCATGTGCAGCGCGGTGACCGTACCGGCGCCGGCGATGTAGCCGCCCAGCGTGCCGAACTCCAGCCAGCTGCCCATCAGGCCGCGGTTGCGGTCAGTGGAATACTCGGCGATGAAGGTGGCCGCGCCCCCATACTCGCCACCCGTGGAAAAGCCCTGCACCACGCGCGCCAGCAACAACAGCACCGGCGCCCAGATGCCGATGCGCTCGTAGGCGGGAATCAGGCCAATGGCGAACGTGCCCAGCGCCATCAGGATCATGGTGAACGCCAGCACTTTCTGGCGGCCGTAGCGATCACCCAGCGGCCCGAACACCAGGCCGCCCAGCGGCCGCACCAGGAACGCTACGGTGAAAGTGGCGAAGGCGGCGATCACCTGCGCGGTGGGATTGCTGGAGGGGAAGAAGACTTGGCCGATGGTGACGGCAAGATAGCCGTACACACCGAAATCGAACCATTCCATCGCGTTGCCCAGTGCAGCGGCGCCAACGGCGCGCTTGAGCATGGGTTTGTCGACCACCGTGATCTCATCGACCTTCAGGTGGCGGCGGCGCTTGAACCAGCCGAAATGGGCGTATGCATCGGGGGTGTCCTGCATGGGGGCTCCCTTGTAGGCAGAAGAGGGGAAATGAGCGGTGAGGTAGGTCCCGGAAATCGGAAACGGCGATGCAGGCGCAGTTGGCGCAGGGGCATCGGTGAGTGGCGTGGGGGCCGGGGAATGTGTGCAGGCACGACGCCACGCGCACGGCAACGCACCGCCGCAACGGGGGAAACGCAGCAACGGGATCACAGCGGTCGCGCAATCAGCGGCCGGCGGTCACAGCAGCGTGGGGAGTGCAGGCCGAGGGCCTGCGGGCGTCATCCGCCAGGATCCAGCGCGAGGCGGTGGAAGGGCAGGGCGGGAGCCATCGTGGCAAGCGAAGCGCCGGTCGGCAGTGCTTCCCACGTAACAGGTGCGCCCGTCACGTAGTGGGTCGTGTCGATCATCCGTTCATCATAACGGCATCGGCGTGAGCATGCAGAGAAGCGGGCTGATCTGCACGCTGTGTTCCATCACGCCTGTTCATCCGCGCAGCGTGCAATGACATGCGTTGAACGAACTCTGGCCGCAGCGCTCACGCAACGCTGTCTACGGTAGCGCTGAACGCAATCGAGAAGGAGCACCGCATGACCCCTCGCATTCCAGAAGGTACGCTGATCATCGTCGCCGATGGTGGTTCGGCCCGCGTGTTCACCAACGTCGGCAACGAACATCAACTGGCGTTGAAGCAGGAAGGCGAACTGCGCCTGCAGGACATCAGCGAGCAGGGTGTCTCCGGGCAGGGGCCGGCCGGCGCGGTGCCGAAAGACATGTCCATTTCGCAGCTCAACGAGGCGACGTTCGCCAAGCAGGTGGCGGAGCAGTTGAACGAAGATGCGCTCAACAACCGCTTTGCACACCTGGTGCTGGTGGCAGACCCCACCACGCTGGGCCGTATCCGCCCGCTGCTGCACAAGGAGGTCCAGGCCCGCCTGCTGGGCGACATTGCCAAGGACCTGACAAACGCCCCGCTGGCGGATATCCAGAAAGCGTTGGCGGCGTAACCGGCATGCCGTTCATGCGTGACTACCCGGCGGCGGAGCCCGCTGGCGCGGACGTGGACGCGCAGGCGGGCTGGCTGCTGCTCGAGTTCGGTGCACCCTGGTGTGGTCACTGCCAGGCCGCGCAGCCCGCACTCCAGGCGTTTGTGGACGCCTACGATCTGGTGCACTGGAAGATCGAGGATGGCAAGGGAAAGCCACTGGGGCGTGCATTCAAGGTAAAACTGTGGCCCACCGTGGTGCTGTTGCATGACGGCCAGGAGGTGGCGCGGGTGGTGAGGCCGATCGACAGCGCAGACCTCGCCACCTTGCAGGGCGCATTGCCGGGCTGAGGGCAGCAATCGCTGCGTGCGGTGCGCACGGCGCCGAGCAGGTTCGGCTGCATCGCGGTCTAGTGATAGGTCACCTTTTCCGCTTCCGCACACAGCTTCTGCAGCAACGACCGACCATGCTGGCTCAGCATGACCATCGCGTTGGCGATCTCTTTGGCGTTGTAGTCCATCGGTGCGGGTGGCTTCGGCTCGGGGCCGTACTGCTCGCCGATGAGGATGGCCATGCCTTCGGCACTGTTGAGGGCATGTTCGATACGCTGGAACAGCGATTCCATGGCCGGGCTGAGCGGACGCGTGTGTTTCATGCGGAAACTCCTTGGGTGCGAGGGCCACCGCAAGGGTGGCGGGCGATGCGTGCTTGGAACTCCCGGAAGGAACAGAGAAAACCGGAGGGCCTGACGGCCACACGCAGCGCCCGCCGCAGTTACGACGAGCTATCTCTGTCCTTCTTTTCGGGGGTTCCAATCCCGGCAGCGGGATGTCCGCTGCGGCGCCATCCTGGGCAGATCGAGGCGCTGCGCGCCAATTGATGGTTCGTCTCGCTTTGTCCCGCTCCGAAGGCGCGGTCTTTCAGAAGTGCATGTGTGGACATCCATTGCCGTATTGGCACCGATCTGGAAGCGGGAAACCGGAAGGCTATGAGGCGATTCGTCGTCCGGCCATGCAATTACGTGCAAATCATCGTGCCGGTTCCGGCGGCCGCACTGCAGCATGCGACAGGGCAGGGCTGGTGCTAGGATCGGACCACTACCTGAATCGATCCAAATGCCGATGCCCACGCTGGACCGTCGTCTCCTGATCGCTGTCGCCGCCACGGCGATGTTCGCTTCCGGCCTGGCCAGTGCGGCCCCAGCCAGAACCGCCGCCGACAAGGCATACGCCTCGGTCGACCCGTTCATCGGCACCGGTGGCGAGGGCCATACCTACCCGGGGGCCACAGTGCCGTTCGGCATGGTCCAGCTCAGCCCGGACACGCGTATCCAGCCGCGTGAAAAGGCCTATGGCTGGGCGGCGGGCTACCGCTATGACGACAGCAGCATCGTCGGCTTCTCGCATACGCATTTTTCCGGCACCGGTCATTCGGACCTGGGTGACGTCCTGCTGATGCCCTTCACCGGCAATCCCGGGCTGGAGCGCGGCGATCCGGAGAAGCCGCGCAGCGGTTACGCCTCACGGTTCCGCCACGCTGACGAGAAGGCCGAGCCGGGCTACTACGCAGTCACCCTCGATGACTACAAGGTGCGTGCCGAGCTGACCACCAGTGCGCGCGTGGGCGTGCATCGCTACGCCTTCCCCAGGGGCACCGACGCCAAGGTGCTGCTGGACATGCGTACCAGCATGTACGACTACCCGGGCAAGGTGCTGTGGTCGCGGGTACGGGTGCGCGCCGACGGTACGGTGACCGGCTTCCGCGAGACGCGCGGCTGGGCGCCGGGCCGCCAGCTGTATTTCGCGATGCGTTTCTCGCGCCCGCTGGCCGGGCATGAGCTGCACAACACCGAGCAGGACATCGTCTACAAGGGCTTTCCGCCGCCGGGCGAAAAGGACCCGGCACAGCGCGCCCAGATCGAGGGTCGTCAGCTGGTTGGTACGTTCGCTTTCGGCAAGCTCGATGCACCGCTGGTGGTGAAGGTGGCGATCTCGCCGGTCAGTGAAGCCGGTGCCATCGCCAACCTCGACGCGGAAGTGGCCGACTTCGATTTCGACCGCGTGCGTGCACAGGCGAAGCAGGAGTGGACGCAGGCACTGTCCGTGCTGGACATTGACGCGCCGGAACATGCGCGGCGCAGTGCCTATACCGCGCTGTACCACACGATGCTGGGGCCGACGCTGTTCATGGATGCCGATGGCCAGTACCGCGGCGCGGGCAATGCCGTGCACAAGGCCGATGGCTTCACGCACTATTCGACGTTCTCGCTGTGGGACACCTACCGCGCGCTGCACCCGCTGCTGACCTTGGTGCAGCCGGGAAAGCGCAACAGCGACTTCATCAACTCCATGCTGGCCCACCACGAGCACAGCCCCTACGGCATGCTGCCGGTGTGGTCGTTCCACGGCCTGGAGGACTGGTGCATGATCGGCTACCACGCCGTGCCGGTGATCGCCGATGCCTACGTGAAGGGCATTCGTGGCTTCGACGCCGACAAGGCGCTGAAGGCAATGGTCGAGACCGCCAATTACGGCCCTTACGACGGCATCGCGCAGTACCGTGAGCTGGGCTATGTGCCGATCGACGAGGAAGGCGAAGCGGCCAGCAAGACGCTGGAGTACGCCTTTGATGACTGGACCATCGCACGCATGGCGCAGGCCATGGGCAAGGCCGATATCGCGGCGACCTTCGACAAGCGCGCAGGCAACTGGCGCAATGCCTTCGACAAGGACACCGGCTTCATGCGCGCACGCAAGCGCGATGGCAGCTTCCGCACGCCGTTCGACCCGAGCGCCAGCGGCTACGGCACCGACTACACCGAAGGCAACGCCTGGCAGTACTCGTGGTACGTGCCGCAGGACGTCGCCGGCCTGGCCGCCGCGCACGGGGGCAGCGACAAGCTGCTCGCGCGCCTGGACGAGGTGTTCAACGCCAAGGTGGATCCATCGATCTTCGAGCACATGGAAGACATCACCGGCCTGATCGGCTGGTATGCGCATGGCAACGAGCCGAGCCACCACGTGGCCTACCTGTATTCGTACGCGGGCCAGCCGTGGCGCACCCAGGCGCGGCTGAAGCAGATCATGGATACCCAGTATGCCGACCGTCCCGATGGCCTGGCCGGCAACGATGACGTCGGCCAGATGTCGGCCTGGTATGTGTTCACCGCGCTGGGCTTCTACCCGGTGGCACCGGGCTCGGGCGAGTACATCCTGGGCCGTCCGTTCCTGCCCAGGACCGCGATGCGTCTGCCGAACGGCAAGACGTTCACCATCGTGGCCGAAGGGCTGGATGACGCGCACACGTATGTGGGCAGCGTGACGTTGAACGGCAAGCCGCTGCAGCGTACCTTCCTGCGCCACGACGAGATCCTGGCCGGTGGCGAACTGCGCTTCAGCATGCAGGCCGAGCCGAACAAGGACTGGCCGGGGCAGGGCGCGCAGGCGCCGTATTCGATGAGCCAGTGACGATGGGCGGCGCGGCATTGCCGCCGTCATTGCCCTGCACTTGGTAGGTGCCAACCTCGGTTGGCACGCGGGAGGTCAAGGGCACCCACCAAGGTTGACCGCTACCAGGGCATGCCTGTCGAGCAACCCCGCTTTGGTGCGTGCCAACCTTGGTTGGCACTCGGGAGATCAACGGCGCCAATCAAGGTTCGCGCCTACCAAGGCATGCCGCCAATGGCAGCCGAGCGTGGGCTCGGCTCTACAGGGGGTGTTCGGTAGTCGTCAGGAGAACCGCAGGCTGACCCGCGCGCCGCCGATGGGGGCGGTACCGATCTTCAACATCGCACCATGCCGTTGCGCGATCTCGGCCACGATCGCCAGCCCCAGCCCGCAGCCGTCGCCCTCGCTGCTGGCCCGGTAGAAGCGTTCTGTGACGCGCGCGCGTTCGGCTTCGGCGATGCCGGCGCCGTCATCGTCCACCCATACCTGCACGCCGTAGGTTCCCTGCCGAACGCCGAGGGTGATGACTCCGGGCGTGGCGCCGTAGCGCAGCGCGTTGTCCAGCAGGTTGCCCAGCGCCTCGCGCAGCAACTGCGCATCGCCCTGTAGCTGCACGCCGTCGTCGGGTCCGTCGTAACCCAGGTCCACGCCCGCCACCAATGCGCGGTCGGCATATCGCTCGACCACGCCACGCGCCAGCGCGGCCAGATCCAGAGGCTGCAGCGGCAGTGCGCTGCCCTGTGGATCTTCCGAGCGGCTGAGCATCAGCAGCTGGTTGACCAGGTGCTGCAGCCGTGCCAGCCCGGCCAGCGTGCCGGACAACGCCAGCTGCTGGGCCTGCGGATCCTGGTGGCGGAGTGAGCTCTCCAGCTCCACCTGCATTGCCGCCAGCGGCGTGCGCAGCTGGTGCGCGGCATTGCTGACGAAACGCCGTTGCGCGGCCTGCATGGCGTCCAGTCGTTGCAACAGCGCGTTGTAGGCCTCCACCGCCGGCCACAGCTCGCGTGGCGCCTCCTGCGCGGGTTCCAGGGGCGCCAGTGGGTCCGGGCGGGGGCTGGCCAAGCGCCGCGCCACCTGGTTGGCATGGCGTGCGGCCGCGCCGGTCCCGGACCAGGCCAGCCACGCGGCCAGCGTGAGGATCGCAGCCTGGAACGGGATGCTGGTCAGCAACAGCTTGCGCTCCAGCCGGTGGCGCTTGCGCAGCGTCTCGGCTACGCGCAGCCGGATATCGTGGCCCGGTCCGGCACTGACGAGGACTTCGACCATGCGCACCGGCTGCCCGCGTAGGCGCGCATCGTAATAAACCGCGTCGTCGCTTGATGCGGCGGTGGCCGGGCGCGGCAGCGCTTCGGCCAGGTCGCCATACAAGCGTCCACCCGCAGCATCGACCACTTCGCCATGCACTTCGTCGGCGGTGTCCCAGCTGAACATACGTGACACCGCGGGCGTGATCTCGATCGAGGCATGACCCTCCTGCACCGTCACCAGCTCGGACAGGGACATCGCCGAGTCCAGCAGCCAGCGGTCATAGACCTGGCCGGCATAGAAGCGCGCCAGCGCGAAGGAACCCACCGCGCTACACATCAGCAGCACCAGCAGTGGCAGCCACAGGCGGCGCAGCAGCAGGCTCCGCAGGCTGTGCACGCGCTCAGTCACCGCTGGCCTCCAGGCGATAACCCAGGCCACGCAGCATGCGGATGCCGACGCCGGCACGCGCCTGTTCCAGCTTGCGGCGCAGGCGACTGACATGCACTTCGATCACCGACAGGTTGGCGTCGTGGTCCCAGCTGTACAAAGCGTCGAACAGGCGCTGCTTGGTCACGGTGCGGCCGGGATGCTGCATCAGTGCCTCGACCAGCGACAGCTCGCGGGCGGTCAGTTCGATGCGCTGGCCGTCCACCTGCGCCTCATAGCGGATGCTGTCGAAGCACAGGCGGCCCAATCGCTTCTGCGCCGGTGCGTCACTGCGGCGGCGCGACAGCGCACGCAGGCGCGCTTCCAGCTCGCCCAGTGCGAACGGTTTGGCGAGATAGTCGTCGCCACCCCGGTCGAGGCCGAGGATGCGGTCCTCCACGCCGTCGCGCGCCGTCAGGATCAGCACCGGCAGGATCACACCGTCGTTGCGCAGGCGCGAGAGCAGGTCGAGGCCATCGACGTCGGGCAATGAAAGGTCGAGCACCATCACGTCATATGGCGCGCTGGCCAGTGCAGCGGGTGCATGCAGCCCGCGCGAGAGGTGGTCGCACAGATGACCCGCGCCCTGCAGGGCACGGATCAGTCCATCGGCCAGGGCGGCGTCGTCTTCGATCAGCAGGATTCGCATTGCAAGCTTCGTGCAAGGTTGGGGCAAGATTGGCGCAAGTGCGTCACCTTACCGTGACGCGCATGAATTTCTTCCCTTGCCTTGCGGCTGTGTTGGCCGCCCTCCTGTGCGCACCTGCGGCGTCGGCACTGTCCCTGCAGGAGGCGCAGCGCGCCATGGAAGCACACAACCCGGACCTGCGTGTGGCGGCACTGGCGCTGCGTGGCGTGCAGGGCGACGCGCAGACGGCGGCGCTGCGTCCAGCGACCGAGCTGTCGATCGGCACCAGCAAGCTCAGCCCCAGGCACGGCGTCGGCCCGGGCCGCTGGCAGGACAAGCGGATGGACAGCACCGTGGGCCTGGGCTGGACCTGGGAACGCGGTGGCAAGCGCGCGTTGCGTATCCGCCAGGCCGATGCGCTGCTGGAGGTGGCCGGGCTGGAGATGCTCGATGCGCGGCGTCGCCAGCAGGTGGCGCTGCATGAGGCCTACTTCGGCCTGAAGCGCGCGCAGGAGCGGGTGCAGATTGCCGAGGCCAACCGCCAGAGTTCGGCCGAACAGATGGCGGCAGCCGACAAGCAGGTTGCCACCGGGGCGATGGCGCCGGTCGACCGCGCGCGGCTGGCGGTGGACGACCTGGCGGTGGCCGACGCGGCGCGCGAGGCGGCCCTGGATCTGCGCGATGCGCGGCACGCGCTGGGCCTTCTGCTCGGGCGTGACGACAGCGGTGACCTCAGCGCCGATGACCCCTGGCCGGACCTCGCAGGCGTTGCCGCAACGCGCGCGTTCGATCCGCAGCAGCGTGCCGATCTGCGCGCAGCGCGTTCGCGCCTGGCCGCGGCCGATGCCGGTGTAGCACTGGCGCGCAGCGAGCGCCATCGCGATGTCCAGCTGGGTGTGGAAGCCGAACGCGAGCCGACCGACATCAGCGGTGTGACCTGGGGCATGTCGTTGACCATTCCACTCGGTGGCCCATCGCGTGCACGCGGCGCGATGCAGCGTGCCGAGGCCGACCGTGATAGTGCGGCGCTGGAACTGCAGGTGCTGCAGCGCGAAGCGCGCGCCGAGCTGGACCAGCTGCAGGCCGGCGCGCAATCCGCCGCGCAGCGCCGCAGCGACTACGAAGGACTGCAGTCCGACGCCGCGCGCAAGGCGGTACAGGGCATCGAACTGGCCTACCGCCGTGGTGCCGCCAGCCTGACCGATCTGCTGGATGCGCGCCGCAGTTGGCGCGAATTCGAGGCCGCGTTGATCGAAGCGCGTGCCGACCACGCCATTGCCCTGGCGCGCTGGGAAGCGGCCACATCCGTTGTTGAAGGAGAGTCCCGATGAAGTCCACCGTCGCCCGTCGCCTGCGTGCGCGACATGCCGTGCTGCCGGCCCTGCTGGCGCTGGCCCTGCTGGGCGGCTGCGGCCGCGAACCGGCGTCGTATACCGAGGACGCGCCGCAGGTCAGTGCCGGCCAGATCCAGTTTCCAGCCGGCAGCCCCCAGCTGGACGTGCTGCGCAGCGAGGCGGTGACCGCCGGCGCCAGCGCCAGCCTGCAGCTGCCGGGCCGGGTGGCCTGGGACGAGACACGCTCCAGTGCACTGCGCACGCCGTTGCCGGGTCAGGTGGCGCGCATCGAGGCGCAGCCGGGGCAGAGAGTGAAGGCAGGGCAGGTCATCGCCTGGATCACCTCGCCGGAGTTCGGCCAGGCCCAGGCAGAGGGCGCGCGTGGCCGTGCCGAACTGCAGCAGGCACGCAAGGAGCTGGAGCGCACCCGCGAGCTGCACGCCGCGGGAGTGGCGTCGGGCCGTGAACTGGATGAAGCCGAAGCGAACCTCGCTGGCAGCCAGGCTGATCATGCACGTGCGACTGCCTTCGCCAGGGCCTACGGCAATGGCCAGCGCGTGGACCAGCGCTTGCCGCTGCGCGCGCCCATTGATGGCGTGCTGGTGGAGCGGCGGATGAACCCGGGCATGTCGGTCAGTCCCGACAGCGAGCAGCCATTGGCAGTGATCGGCGATCCGGACCGCCTGTGGCTGCTGCTGGATGTTCCTGAAAGCCTGGCAGGGCGGTTGAAGGCCGGCATGCAGGTGAGCGTGCCCGGCGCCGATGGACAGCCGCTGCAGGCGACCCTGCAGCACGTGGATGACTTCATCGACAGCGAACGCCGGGTGGTGCAGGCGCGTGCCGAGCTGGACAACCGCGCACGTGGCTTCAAGGCCGGGCAGTACGTGCGCGCCCAGGTGGCGTTGCCGTCCGAGGGCGGTGTCTCGCTGCCCGACGCCGCGGTGTTGCTGATCGACGGAAAGCAGGTGGTGTTCGTGGAGGAAGGCAAGGGCCGCTTCGTGCGCCACGCGGTGCACGCCGAGGAGCTGGGTGACGGCCGCCTGTGGGTGCGTAAAGGCCTGGCGCCGGGCAGCAGAGTGGTCGTCGAGGGTGGCCTGCTGCTGCAACAGCTGATGGACAGCGCGCCGGCAGCCGTCAGCACCGGCACGGGGCGCGCCGCCCCATGATCGATCGCCTGATTGCCTATTGCCTGCGCCAGCCGCTGATGGTGATGCTGGCGCTGCTGCTGTTCATCGGCGCTGGCATCGCCGCGTTCCGCGTGCTGCCGGTGGAAGCCTTCCCGGATGTGTCCGACACCCAGGTGACGGTGGTGTCGCTGCACCCGGGCCGTGCCGCCGAAGAGGTGGAGCGTGAGGTGACGATGCCGCTGGAAGTGGCGCTGTCCGGCATTCCGCATTCGGTGCGGGTGTTCTCGCATACGCAGTTCGGCCTGTCGATGATCATCCTGACCTTCGACGACAAGGCCGATGACTACTTCGCACGCCAGCAGGTGCTGGAGCGCCTGCAGGGCGTGGAGCTGCCGGAAGGGGTGACCCCGGAGCTGGAGGCGATGAGCTCGGCGGTGGGCGAGATCTACCGCTATGTGCTGAAAGGCCCGCACCTGACCCCGACCCAGCTGCGCACCGTGCAGGAATGGACGATGGAGCGTAGCCTGCGCACCGTTCCTGGAGTGGCCGATGTGATCAGCTTCGGTGGCTTTGCGCGCACCTTCCAGGTCAAACCGGATTTGGACAAGCTGCGTGACCGCGGCATCAGCCTGGGTGAGTTCGCCGAGGCGCTGGAGAAGGGGAGTTCGAACGCGGGCGGCGGCTATGTGGAACGCGGCCAGCAGCAGTTCCTGATCCGTGGTGTGGGCCTGATGCGTTCGCCGGCCGACATTGGCAACGTGGTGGTGGCGCAGCGCGGTGGCACGCCAATCCTGGTGCGCGACCTTGCCGGTATCGCCGATACCGGCCTGCCGCGGCAGGGCCTGGTCGGCCAGGATGACAATGACGATGCGGTGTTCGGCATGGTGCTGATGCGCAAGGGCGAGAACCCGTCCGACGTGCTCGACGCCCTGCATGCGCGCATCACCGAGATCGAAGCCAACCAGCTGCCGGCCGGGGTCAGCATCGAGCCGTTCTACGACCGCTCGTGGCTGGTCACGACTACGCTGAAGACGGTCTTCCGCAACCTGCTGGAAGGCGCAGTGCTGGTGTTCCTGGTGCTGTGGCTGTTCCTGTACAACGCCCGGGCCGCGCTGATCGTGGCGGCGATGATGCCGCTGGCCCTGCTGTCGACCTTCCTCGGCCTGCATCTGTGGGGCGTGCCGGCCAACCTGCTGTCGCTGGGTGCGATGGACTTCGGCATCATCATCGATGGCGCGGTGATCGTCACCGAACACATCGTCTCGCGACTGTCGAAGCTGCCGCCGAACGCTGACAGGAAGACGCGCTTCTCTACCGTACTCTCGGCAGCCTCCGAAGTGGGGCGCCCGACGTTCTTCTCGATGCTGATCATCATCGCCGCACACATCCCGATCTTCACCCTGCAGCGCCAGGAAGGCCGCATGTTCGCACCGATGGCGTACTCGGTGACCTCGGCGTTGATCGGTGCGTTGATCCTCGCACTGACCGTGGTGCCACTGTTCTGCTACTGGTGGCTGCGCCGCGACCGCATGCGCGATGGCAATCCGCTGATGGACCACCTGACCGGCTGGTACAAGCCGATCCTGGAACGCGCACTTGCCCGTCCGCGCGCGGTGGTGCTGACTGCGGTTGTGCTGCTGGTCGGTACGCTGGCACTGGGCACGCGGCTGGGATCGGAGTTCCTGCCCGAGCTGGACGAAGGCTCGATCTGGCTGACCGCCACGCTCGACCCGAGCACCAGCCTAGCCGAGGCGCAGCAGCAGTCGCGGCGCATCCGTGAGCTGGTCGGCACGTTCCCGCAGGTATCAACGGTGGTGGCCAAGCTGGGACGCCCGGAAGACGGCTCCGATGCCAAGGGCGCCAACCAGATCGAGGCGCTGGTGGCGTTGAAGCCTGAGAAGGAATGGCCGAAGGGCGTGGACAAGCGCCAGCTGGTGAGCGATCTGCAGCGCACGCTGGAGCAGCGCATTCCGGGACCGGAGTTCTCGATCTCGCAGCCGGTGCGCGACAACATCCTGGAGAGCATCTCGCAGATCAAGGGCCAGGTGGTGATCAAGGTCAGCGGCTCGGATCTGGACGTGCTCAACCAGCAGGCGCAGGCGATCCTGGGGCAGGTGCGTGGCGTGGAGGGCGTAGAGAGTGCTTCATTGATCGTGACGGCTCATTGCCGCAGCTGCAGATCGAGATCGACCGCGATCGTGCGGCACGCTATGGACTGAATGTGCGCGACATCGACGAGGTGATCGAGACCGCACTGGGCGGGCGCCAGGTTGGTGAACTGTGGGAAGGTGACCGTAGGTTCCCGATCACGCTGCGCCTGGACGACGCCGACCGTGACCTGCAACGGTTGCGCACGGTCCCGGTGGGCATTGGCGATGGCCACACCGTGACGCTGTCCGACGTCGCCGATTTCCGCATGGCCAGTGGCGCGATCAACATCTCGCGTGAGAACGCACGGCGGGTGAAGGCGGTGAGCATCTTCATCGCCGGCCGCGACATGGGCAGCGTGGTGGCCGACATGCGCAAGCGCGTGGACGCCAGCGTGCAGCTGCCGGACGGCTACCGGCTGGAGTGGTCCGGCGAGTTCGAGAACCAGCAGCGTGCGATGAAGCGGCTGGGCTGGGTGATTCCGCTGTCGGTGCTGATCATCTTCGTGCTGCTGTTCGATGCCTTCAAGGACATCAGCAGCGCTGCGCTGATCCTGGCCAACGTGCCACTGGCGATGATCGGCGGCATCCTCGCCCTATGGCTCACTGGCATCCCGCTGTCAGTGTCGGCGGCGATCGGTTTCATCGCGTTGTTCGGGCAAGCAGTTCTGAACGGCGTGGTGATGCTCAGTCGCTTCGCCCAGCTGCGCGAGCAGGGCATGGACCTGCTGCAGGCGGTGGTGCAAGGTTCGCTGCAGCGCCTGCGCACGGTGCTGATGACCGCACTACTGGCGATGTTCGGCCTGCTGCCGATGGCCACCTCGCATGCGATCGGTGCCGAGACCCAGAAGCCGCTGGCGGTGGTGGTGATCGGCGGCCTGCTGTCGGCGATGCTGCTGACCCTGCTGGTGCTGCCTACGCTGTACTACTGGGTACACCAGCGTCGCGAGGCCCATGGCGCCTGACCTGCCTGTAGCGCCGACCCCACGCTCGGCTGCTTCTGGCCTTCGCGCGAAGAGCAGCCGAGCGCAGGCTCGGCTCTACACCGGCTTTGCGTCCTGCGTGGATTCGATCAACCGCCACGGGTTCCCAAGCAGATCCACGCCATGCGTGGATGCCGTCCGCGCGACCTAGACCATCCCGCCGTTGGCGCGCAGCACCTGGCCATTGATCCACCCGCCATCCGTGCCAGCCAGGAACCCCACCGCGCCGGCGATGTCTTCCGGCGTACCCAGCCGCTCCAGCGGGTTCATCCTCGCCAGCCGCTCGATCAGTTCCGGCGATTTTCCCTCCAGGAACAAGTCGGTGGCGGTCGGGCCGGGGGCCACTGCATTCACGGTGATGTTGCGCCCGCGAAGCTCCTTGCTGAGGATCGCGCCCATGGTCTCCACCGCCGCCTTGCTGGCGGCGTACACGCTGTAGTTCTCCAGCCGGATGCCGACCACGCTGGTGGACAGCGTGACGATGCGCCCGCCGTCGCGCACCCGTCGTGCACTTTCGCGCAGCACATTGAAGGCGCCCTTGAGGTTGATGCCGATCACCCGATCGAACAGGGCGTCGTCTGTGTCGGCCAGCGGCGCCAGCTGCAGTACGCCCGCGCTGTTGACCACCACGTCGATGCCGCCGAAGCGGTCTTCGATGGCATCGAACAGCTGCCGCACTGCCTGCGGATCGGCGACATCGGCCTGCAGCGCGATGGCCTGCGCACCGGCTGCGTTGAGTTCGGCCGCCAGCGCTTCGGCGTCGTCGCGGCGCCCTGCATAGTTGATGGCGACAGCGTGGCCATCGGCGGCGAGCCGGCGGGAAATGGCGGCGCCGATGCCACGGGAGCCGCCGGTGACCAGAGCGACAGGGCGGGTGGGGGAGAGGGTCATGGTGGCTTCCAGTGGGGCACGCCGGAGTGGCGCAGGACTATCTTCGCGACATTGCCCGTTCGGATAATCCTGCATAATCCGCCAACATCATCCGGATCACCGAACAATGGATCGCTTCACGGCCATGCGCGCCTTCGTCCGTATCGTCGAGCGCCGCAGCTTCACCCGGGCCTCCGAAGACCTCGGCCTGCCACGGGCCACGGTGACCGACGCGATCAAGGCACTGGAACAGCGGCTGGGCGTGCGCCTGCTGCACCGGACCACGCGGCGGGTGGTGCCAACGCTGGAAGGCGAGGCCTTCTATGGCCGTTGCCTGCGCCTGATCGCCGACATGGATGATGCGGAGGCCGCGTTCCGTGACGCGCCGCCGCGCGGCCCGTTGCGCATTGAAGTGCATGGCACGCTGGGCCGGCACCTGCTGTTCCCGCACCTGCCGCAATTCCTGCAGCGCTACCCCGAGATCGAACTGGAGGTCAGCGAAGGCGACCGCTATGTTGACCTGCTGGGCGAAGGCGTGGATGCGGCGTTGCGGGTCGGGACGCTGGCCGACAGCGATCTGGCGGCGCGGCGGTTGACGATGCTGCGCGAGGTGACGGTCGCCTCGCCTGGCTACGTGCAGGCCAGGGGCGTGCCGGGCAGCATCGATGCCCTGCAGGACGGCCACCAGATGGTCGGCTACCGCTCCAGCGCCAGCGGCCAGCTGATTCCGCTGGAGTTCCAGCAGGGCGGGCAGGTGCGCTACCTGCCGTTGCCGGCGCGGGTGCGTGTGTCCGGCGCGGATGCGTTCCTCGGTGCCGCGCTGGCAGGCCTGGGCATCATCCAGGCACCTCGCTACCGGATGGACCCGTACATCGCGCGCCGGCAGCTGGTGGAGCTGCTGCCGGAGGCGCCGCCGACGCCGAGTCCGTTGAGCCTGGTCTACCCGCGCAATCGCACGCCGTCGCCCCGGTTGCGGGTGTTCGTCGACTGGGTGGCCGGAGTGTTCGACTCGTTCGAGGATGCCGGCCAGCGGCCGGCACTACCGACGCAGCACGCGAAGCTGTCCGACCGCAGGGGGTAGTGCCGGCCGCTGGCCGGCATCACAGCGCTGCCAGCGGCCCCTGCATGCGATGGAAGCTGCCATCGGTGGCGGTGAACCAGGCCAGCGAACGCCCGCCCACGAAATCGTCGACATGCACGACCGTAGCGCCATCGGCTTCCTGCCACGAAATGGCATAGACCCCGTCGCTGATCCGCTGCCACTCGCAGGCGGCTTCGCCCTGCGCACCGGCGTAGGCGCCGGAGACGATGGCGTACTGCACGTGGCGGCCATCGGCGCTGTAGACATTGTCGGCGGCCAGGCCGTCATAGCTGACGCGGAAGCGGCGGCCGGCGAACACGGGAAGGTCAGCGGCGGTGTTCATCGGATCGCCACCGGGTTGATGTTCACCTGGGTCGAGCCGACGTACAGCGGCTGGCCGAGCACGAACAGGAATTCCCAGGCCTTGTCGCGCACCAGCGCCCGGCTGTCGATCAGCTCCAGGTTGTAGATGCCGCGCTTGGCCAGCATGTACTGGTTGATCGGAAACTCCTCGGCACCGTCCGGGTTCGGGTAGACCTCCGAGGCCCAGGTGTCGCCACCGAAGGCGACGATGCCCTGGTCGGCCAGCCACTTCGCCGCCTCCATGCCGATGCCCGGTTCCACTTCCAGGAACTGTTTGTCGTCCTTGCCGATCAGTTCCAGCCAGCCGGTGTTGAACAGCACCACGTCGCCCTTGCGCAGGCTCAGGCCCTGCTTCTTCAGCACGGCCTGGATGTCGGCCACGGTGAACTCGGTGCCACCGGGCACGATCGCCTTGCCGTAGTACGCGGTCATGTCCAGCACGACGCCGCGGGTGACCATTGGCGGCACCTTCTCGACGCCGAGCTTGCGCACACCGTCCACGGTGACGAAGTCGGCGGCCTTGTTGCCGTTGTAGTAGACGTTGTCGATGCCGATATGGCCGATACCGTTGAGCTGGGTGCCAACGCCGGTCCAGGCGTTCACCAGTTCATCGTTGAAGGTGAACCTGTTGGGGCCCAGCGATTTGCCGGCCTGCTGGCCGACCTGAACGTTGTACAGGCGGAAGCTGCGGTGGCGGAACGCGGGCAGGTTCTTGTCCACCGGCACCGCCAGCGGATAGGTCTTGCCGGTCCTGACCAGCGATACCGCGTGCTTGACCACGTCCGCGGTCAGCAGGTTGGCCGCGCCGATCTCGTCGTCGGCGCCGTAGGCGGAGGGATACCAGTCCTCGGCGGTGGCCTGGAAGGACAGCGGCAGGGTGGCCAGCGCAAGCGCGGCCAGGGTCTTCATCTTCATGGCAAAGCTCCGGTAACTGTCAGGCCGTCGCGGGGGCGGTAAGCGGGGCATGCGGCGCAGCGGCGCCGGCATGGGCCGGGAAGTGCGGCAGCACGTACTCGGCGATTTCGTGGAAGGTTTCGGCCAACGGCCGTTCGTTGCGGCGGAACTGCAGGCCGATGTGGTCGACACCGGCCGCCTGCATGGCGTGCAGCTCGGCCAGCAGGGCGTTGCGGCCGCCGCGCAGGCCGAAGCGCCAGCGCTGCAAGGGGGCATCAGCATCGGCCACCAGGTCCAGGTGGATGAAGCTGGCATACGGCTTGTTGCCGGCCACGGCGCGCCAGGCCGCCACGCGCTGCGCATGGTCCTGCGGCGTGCCCGGGTAGGCCAGGCAGCCATCCATGTGCTGGCCGATCCATGCCGGTTGCTGCTGGGCCAGGCCGGCCACGAACAGCGGCAGGGCCGGGCCATCCGCGGGCAGCACGTCCAGGCCCTGCGGCAGGTGCGCGGCGGCGCCTTCGCGCAGCAGTGCGATGTGCTCGCGGAAGCGGCGGCCACGGCTGTCGAAGTCGCGGCCGAACAGCGGGTACTCCACCGGGCGGTCGCCACTGGCTACGCCCAGCAGCAGGCGGTCACCGCTCAGCCGCTGCACGCTGCACGCTGACTTCAGGGTCAGCAACGGCTCGCGGATCGGCAACACCACCGCACCGGTGCCCAGCAGGATGTGCTCGGTGATGCCGGCCAGGTAGCCGAGGTAACTGAACACCTCGAATACCTGCGCCGCATCGCCGAAGGCCGGGTCGTACACGGGCACGTCGCGTACCCACAGCGCACGGAAGCCAAGGCGGTCGGCCAACCGTGCCAGCTCCGCATGGCGCTGCAGGTCCGGTTCGCCGGGCAGGCGTCGCGCGGCGCGTCGTGCCTGTTCGCCCAGCGGCGTCCAGTCATTGTCCAGCGGTGCTTCGACGCCGATGCTGAAGCCACCGGCCTGCAGCCGCGTCAACGCACTACCCATGGCGAGGCGCCTCAGTCCCAGGCCGGGGCCAGGCCCGGCGGATCGACTTCGCGGCCGTTGCGGTCAAGCGCGGCGATCGCGGCCATGTCATCGGCATCCAGGTGCAGGTCCTGGGCGAGCAGGTTGCTGGCCAGGTTCTCGCGCTTGGTCGAGGACGGGATGACCGAGTAACCCCGCTGCAGGGCCCACGCCAGCGCGACCTGGGCCACGGTGGCCTGGTGCTTGTCGGCGATGGCGGCCAGCACCGGGTCCTTCAGCACCTTGCCGTAGGCCAGGGTCATGTAGGAGGTGACGGTGATGCCTTGTTCCTGCAGGAAGGCAGTCAGTGCCGGGTTCTGCAGGTAGGGGCTCAGTTCGATCTGGTTGGTGGCGATCTCGCCGGCGCCGACCACCTCGATGGCCTGCCGGGTCAGTTCGATGTTGAAGTTGGACACACCGATCTGACGGGTCAGGCCCAGCGATTTGGCTTCGGCCAGCGCGGTCATGTACTCGCGCAGTTCAACGCCATTGCCCGGCGCCGGCCAGTGGATCAGCAGCAGGTCGACGTACCCGGTGCGCAGCTTGGCCAGGCTGTCGCGCAGGCTCGGGATCAGCTTGTCGGCGGCGTAGTTGTCCACCCAGATCTTGGTGGTCAGAAACAGCTGGTCGCGTGGCACGCCGGATTCGGCGATGGCCTGGCCGACCTCGGCTTCGTTGCCGTATATCTGCGCGGTATCGACCGCACGGTAGCCGACGTCGAGGGCGTTGCGCACCGAATCGATGACGGTCTGGCCGGTCAGGCGGAAGGTGCCGACGCCAAAGGAAGGAACGCTCATGATGGACTCCAGGGACTTCGTTGAGAGCCGGTGGGCTCGGGACAGGGCGAAGTGTGGGCGCTTTACATTTGTTGATTAAGCCGTGTATACGGGAAATGCTTTTGCGCCGAGGTAAAAAATGAAAACCACCCTGGATGAGCTGAAGGCCTTCGTGGCCGTGGTCGACAGCGGTTCGATCACGGCCGCGGCCGAAGAGCTGGAGCTGACCATCTCCGCCACCAGCCGCACCTTGGCGCGGCTGGAGGACAAGCTGCAGACCACGCTGCTGCGGCGGACCACGCGGCGGCTGGAACTGACCGAAGAGGGCGCGGCGTTCCTGGAGTACGCGCGCACGATCCTGGCCACGGTGGACGAGGCAGAGGAACAGATGGCGGCGCGGCGGCTGCAGCCGGTCGGGCGCCTGCGCGTGGACGCGGCCACGCCGTTCATGCTGCACGTGATCGTGCCGCTGCTGGAGGGCTTCCGTGATCGCTACCCGCAGGTGGAGCTGGAGTTGAATTCCAACGAGGGCATCACCGACCTGATCGAAAAGCGCACCGATGTGGCGTTCCGCATCGGCGTGCTGCGCGATTCCACCCTGCATGCGCGACCGATCGGTCACAGCCGCATCCGCGTGGTGGCCAGCCCCGAGTACCTGCGACGGCACGGCACGCCGACGCGCGTGGAGCAGTTGCGCGAGCACGACCTGCTGGGTTTTACCCAGCCCAGTTCGTTGAACGAATGGCCACTACACGATGCCGATGGCGGCCCTTTCGTGATCGAGCCGGCGATCGCTTCATCCAGCGGCGAGACGCTGCGGCAGATGGCGGTGGCCGGGCTGGGCATCGCCTGCCTGTCCGACTTCCTGACCCGCCAGGATCGGCGTGATGGCCGCCTGGTGCAGCTGTTGGCCAGGCAGACGCAGGAGGTGCGGCAGCCAATCAACGCGGTGTACTACCGCAACACCGCGCTGGCTGCGCGCATCACCTGCTTCGTCGACCATGTGACGCAGACGCTGGGGCAGCGTCCGTTTGACGAATAAGGTGGGGTAGAGCCGGCCGCTGGCCGGCTTTTCCCACCTGACGGATCACCGCAGCTGCCGGCCAGCGGCCGACACTACCGTTGGCTGTGTTGCATGTTTCAGTAGATCCACGCCATGCGTGGATGGCGTGTTCCAACCGACCTGCAGCCGGTGTTAGCGGTTGTGCAGCGCCCGCCGATTGCCGATGTGTGCTGCCGCCAGCATCATGCCGCCGCACGCGGTGGTGACGCCATGCCAGAGCAGTGATTCCTTCAGCGGCAGGTACAGCGAGGCTGACAGTAGAAGGATCGCGCCGACGCACGCCAGCCGCAGGGGCCGCCCGCGCCCGTGCCGGTGCAGCCCGGCCGAGGTGCTCGCCAAGGCCAGCGACGAGGCCAGCAGCGCGAACAGCCATTCCCAGCGCGACATCATCAGCAGCACGGTCATCGCGCCATGGCCGGGGTGCTGGAACGAACGCAGCGCCATCATCGCTGCCGGCACGAAGGCCAGCAGCAGGGGCAGGGCGATGCAATGGGCGGCGCAGGCCAGGGACAGCCAGGCACCGGCAAGATCGAAGCGGGGGTGCCAGCGTGCCGAAGTTAGCGGCTGGGCCAGGGCCCTTGCGGGCGTCGTGGGGATGTGGTCCATAATGTTACATAGTAACAATTGGAGCGTCCCCCATGAAGCTTTCTGCTGCTCTTTTCCTGCTGCTGGCCGCCAGCGCCGCGCAGGCCCACGATATCCGCCAGCACGCACCGCACGTGCACGGCCAGGCCAGCGTCGATGTTGCGCTTGACCAGCAGACGCTGGAATTCGCCCTGCAGGCCCCCGGTATCGGCATCCTTGATTTCGAGCGGCCGCCGGCCAATGCGGCCGAGCAGTCCGCGCTGGCGCGTGCGACTGCGCTGCTGCAGGGCGGCAGCTGGGTCACCTTGCCTACCGCCGCGGGCTGCCGCCTTTCAGGCAACGATGCCAAGGCCGAGGGATTCGATGCGACGGCTGCCGCACCGCCATCAGGTCAGCATCGGCACGCGGGGTTCAGCGCAACGCTGCAGTACCACTGCGCCAAGCCTGCCGAGCTGCGGGCCATTGTCGTGCGCCTGCCCGCATTGTTCCCGGGCCTGCACGAAGTAATCGTCAACAGCGCCACCGCCCATGGCCAGAACCGCAGCGTGCTGACCCCGGACAACCTGCGCGTGGTGCTGGCTCCGTGAGCATGCGACCGGTGATCGCGCTGGATGGCGTGCAGTTCGGCTATGGCCGGCAGCTGGTGCTGGACGTGCCGCGGCTGTGGATCGAGCAGGGCAGCAGCGTGCTGCTGCGCGGGATCAGTGGCGGTGGCAAGAGCACGCTGCTGGGCCTGCTCGCGGGCGTGCTGCAGCCCTGCAAGGGCCGCATCGAGGTCGCCGGTCACGCGCTGCAGGCGATGCGTGGTGCCGCGCGGGACCGCTTCCGCGCCGACCACCTGGGTGTGATCTTCCAGCAGTTCAACCTGCTGCCGTTCCTCACCGTGCGCGACAACATCGCGCTGGGCCTGCGCTTCTCGCGCCTGCGCAGCGCACGCATCAGTGGCGCGTTGGATGCCGAGATCGCCCGCCTGCTGCAGGCCCTGCAGCTGGACCCGGCGCTGATGCAGCGGCGCGCAGGCACGCTCAGCGTCGGCCAGCAGCAGCGCGTGGCGGCGGCACGCGCCCTGATCGGCCGCCCGGCGTTGCTGCTGGCAGATGAGCCCACCTCGGCGCTTGACCGCGACGCGGCCACCGCGTTCCTGCAGCTGATGTCGGCGCAGTGCCAGGCGGCCGGCACCACAGTGCTGGTGGTCAGCCATGACGACAGCCTGGAGCGGTTGTTCGACCGCACGATTGCTCTGTCGCAGATCAACCAGGCAGGTGCCGGCCATGCTTGAGCTTGCCTGGGCCAGTCTGCGCAGCCGTGCGTTGAGCGTGGGCCTGACCGTGCTGGTCATCACTCTCAGCATGGTGCTGCTGCTGGGTGTCGAACGCGTGCGCATGCAGGCACACGAAGGCTTCGCCAGCACGGTGTCGGGCACCGACCTGATCGTCGGTGCGCGTTCGGGGCCGGTGAACCTGCTGCTGTACTCGGTGTTCCATATCGGCGACCCGACCAACAACGTGTCCTGGCAGTCGTATCAGGAGCTGTCCGCGCTACCGCAGGTGAAGTGGGCGGTGCCGTTGTCGCTGGGCGATTCCTGGCGCGGCTACCGCGTGGTCGGTACCAGCGATGGCTATTTCGAGCATTACCGCTATGGCGCCGGGCATGCGCTTGCGTTCGCCAATGGACGGCCGTTCGATGACCTGTATGACGTGGTGATCGGTGCCGAGGTGGCGCAGGCACAGAAGGTCGTCCTCGGCGATGAGATCGTGCTGGCGCACGGTACCGGTGCGGTGACCCTGGCCACGCATGCCGACAAGCCGTTCCGTGTTGCCGGCATCCTGCAGCGCACCGGCACGCCGGTGGACTCGTCGCTGCTGGTCTCGCTGGCGGCGATCGAAGCGATCCATGTCGACTGGCGTTCGGGCGTGCAGCTGCGCAGCCAGAGCGTCAGCGCCGAGCGGGCGCGTCATCTGGATCTGACCCCGACCAGCATCACCGCCTTCATGCTCGGCCTGAACTCGCGCATTGCCACGTTTTCGGTGCAGCGCAGGATCAACGAGTATCCGGACGAGGCGATGCTGGCGATCCTGCCCGGCGTCACGCTGCAGCAGTTGTGGCAGTCGCTGGGCATGGCCGAACGGGCGCTGCAGCTGATCAGCGCGATGGTGGTGGCACTCGGCATGGTCTCGCTGGTGGCGCTGCTGGTCTCGACCCTGCAGGAGCGGCGGCGCGAGATGGCGATCCTGCGTGCCACCGGGGCACGGCCGGGTTACATCGCTGCCCTGCTGGTGGTGGAGACGGTGGCGACCAGCGCGGTGGCCTGCTCGCTGGCGCTGGTGCTTCTGGTTGCCGCCAGCATGGCCGGGCGCGGCTGGGCGCTGGCCAACTTTGGCCTGTCGATTACCCATGTCTGGCCGGACGGCCGCGAGCTGGCCTGGGTGGCAGGCGTGCTGGCGATCAGCGCTGTGGCCGGGCTGGTGCCGGCGTTGCTGGCCTACCGGCGCACGCTGGCCGATGGCCTGTCGCCGGGAGGCTGAGCATGCGCTGGATGCTGTCGCTGCCGATGGTGTTGGCCCTGGCCGCCTGCGAGCGGCCGGTGGATACCGGTGTGCAGGCCTTGCCACCCTCGCCGGTTGTCGACCGCGCTGACGCTGCGGATGCGGCAGAGCAGGAACTGGACTGGTTGCAGATGATGCCGAAGGACGAGCTGGCCGCGCTGGAGCGGGGCGAGGGCCCGGAGGTCGAGCACAACGGCAACCGGCGCATGCCGCAGTTCGGTACGTTCCGTACGGTGGATACGGTGCTGCAGCGACCGGTTCGCCTGCCGGGTTACGTGGTACCGCTGGCCAACGCGCAGGACGGGCGGCTGACTGAATTCCTGTTCGTGCCGTACTACGGCGCCTGCATCCACGTGCCACCACCACCACCGAACCAGATCGTGCACGTGGTGCTGCCGCGCCCGATCGCGATGCCGGACATGTACTCACCATTCTTCCTGGCCGGCACCCTGCGTGCCGAACGGCTGGATGACGATCTGGCCGGCTCCGCCTACACCATGCGCGATGCACAGCTGAGG
Organism: Stenotrophomonas maltophilia complex sp. Om-AH-Sm3; assembly: GCF_059337855.1. Classification (NCBI taxonomy): domain Bacteria; kingdom Pseudomonadati; phylum Pseudomonadota; class Gammaproteobacteria; order Lysobacterales; family Lysobacteraceae; genus Stenotrophomonas; species Stenotrophomonas maltophilia complex sp. Om-AH-Sm3. The sequence goes on from NZ_JBYBLQ010000003.1 coordinate 70,919, forward strand.
CCTTATGAACCGTAGCCCCTTGTTGCTGGTGCTGGGATGCCTGTGGCTGGCGGGCTGTACGTCGCCGGGCGGCGATGCCGTGGCGGTCACGCCGAAGGACACACCGGCTGCAGTCGCTACGGACGCTGCCGCGATCAACCGTTGGGATGCGTTGCGGCCCGATGAAGTCACCTACCAGCGCCCGCCGCCGCAGATCGGCCTGTCACGCGGTGGCATGGATGGCGTGGGCGGACTGATCGACGACACCGGCTCCGGCACGCCGCCGGGGCAGGAGATCGACCATTCCAGCCCGGACCGCGCGAAGCAGTTCGGCTCCTCGCGCGTGGTCGACGCCGTCGACGGTCGCGCGGTCGATCTGGATGGCTACGTGGTGCCGCTCGGCACCAACGATGCTGGATTGGTGGATGAACTGCTGTTCGTACCGTTCTATGGCGCGTGCATCCACGTGCCGCCACCACCACCGAACCAGATCATCCACGTGACCCTGGCCACGCCGATCGCGCTGGGCGATCTGTGGGATCCGTACCGGCTTGCCGGCCGCCTGCAGGTGAAGCGTTTCGACGCGGATATCGCCAGCGCGTCCTACGATGCTGCGGCGGCCACGCTGACGGCGATCCACAACTGATGCCGCGGCGCTGGATCATGGCTGCCGGGGTGCTGCTGGGCGCAGTCGTGCTGCTGGTGTGGTGGCAGCGGCAGCGCGCCCCCATCGCGCCACCGGCGGTCGCGTTTCCGGCGCCTTCTTCCGACGCCAGCCAACGCATCGAACAGCGCCTGGGCGATGACCACGCGTTTCGCAACGACATACTGTTCCTGCTCGCTGCAACCCTGCGCGACCGCTGCCAGCCAGCGCAGGCCGGGCTGCTGGCACGCATGGCCAATCGTGCCTCGCTGCCGGTGCTGGCGGCGGTCAGTGCGGTGACCCAGCAGGACCCATCGCTGGACCGGCCGATCTACCAGTACATCCAGCATCGCGCCGATGCGACGCCGTGCGGGCAGCCGCTGCAGATGCCGTTGGCCGGTGGGCGCAGCATGGCCGTGGACATCGAACAGTATGCGCGCACGTTTCCGGACAGCTACTTCGACCCGCAACGCAGCAGCGAACCGCGGGATTTTGGTGGACTGTCGCTGCAGCAGCGTGCCGGCAACGCCTGCAACAGCGTGGTGTATTCGGTGTTGCCATTGGGCGGTACCGATTGGCGGTGCAGCAGCCTGCGCGCGAATGCCCGTGCAGGGGTGCGCGGCCTGTGCGAGGTCGAACTGCGGCGCCAGCACGGTGGCATCGGCGGCGAGCTGGACGCCGCCGTGGGGCAGGGCATGCAGAGCGCGGTGGTGTCGGCGGTTGCCGCGCTGCCCGAAGACTGCCGGTGAGCGTCTACCCGCAGTGCCAGGCCACCCCTGGCCCGCTTCAGTAGAGCCAGGCCATGCCTGGCTGGCGGCGCAGTCGAGCAAGCCCGCCTCTACAAAAGCTGAATCGGTGGGCTTTGAAGGCCATAACTATACAGGACATCCTGTATAGTTATGATCATACTCCACCTCACCAGGTTCTCCCATGGCTTTGTCCCAGCCCCTGGCCGGTGCGCCGGCCCTGTCGCGTGCCCGTCGCTGGGCACTGCTGTTCACCGTCGCCGCTGGCCTGTTGCTGGTTACGCTCGACAACTCCGTGCTCTACACCGCACTGCCCACCCTGACTGAAGAACTCTCGGCCAGTGCCGGCCAGGCGCTGTGGATCATCAACGCCTATCCGCTGGTGATGGCCGGCCTGCTGCTGGGTGCGGGTACGCTGGGCGACCGCATCGGCCACCGCCGCATGTTCCTGATCGGCCTGGTGGTGTTCGGCGTGGCCTCGCTGGCGGCGGCGTTCGCCGACACTGCAGCGCAGCTGATTGCCGCACGCGCGTTCCTGGCGGTCGGCGCGGCCGCGATGATGCCGGCCACGCTGGCGCTGATCGGCCTGAGCTTCCACGAAGAGCGCGAACGCAACATCGCCATCGCGATCTGGGGTTCGGTGGCCATCGTCGGTGCGGCGCTCGGCCCGATCATTGGCGGCTGGCTGCTGCAGCACTTCTGGTGGGGCTCGGTGTTCCTGATCAACGTGCCGGTGGTGGTGGTCGCCTTCGTGGCCACGCTGCTGCTGGCACCGGAAGGCCAGCGCGACACCTCGCGGCCGTGGGACCTGGTTTCGTCGCTGCTGGCATTGGCAGCACTGTCCGGCCTGGTGCTGGCGATCAAGTCGCTGATCGCGACGCCGCCGTCGTACGCCCTGGGCGCGGGCGCGCTGCTGTTGGCCGTCATCAGCGGCGCAGCGTTCGCACGCCGCCAGCAGCAGTTGCCGTACCCGCTGCTGGACTTCGCGATCTTCCGCAACCCGGCGTTCCTGGCCGGCACGCTGTCGGCAGTGTTCACCCTGTTCGCCATGGCCGGCCTGCAGCTGGTCACCACCCAACGCTTCCAGCTGGTGGCGGGCTTTACGCCGCTGCAGGCGGGCCTGCTGGTGTCAGTGGCAGCGCTGGGCAGCCTGCCCAGTGCGCTGCTGGGCGGCAGCATCCTGCACCGAGTGGGCCTGCGCCCTTTGATCTGCGGCGGCCTGGCCGCAGGTGCGCTGGGCGTCGGCGTGGTGGCGTTCGGCTTCCCGCACGGCCTTGGTTGGGTCGTCGCGGGCATGGCGATCATGGGCTTTGGCATGGGTTCGGCCATCTCGGTGGCGTCCACGGCCATCCTCAACAACGTGCCGGCGCATCGTGCGGGCATGGCCTCGTCGGTGGAAGAGGTGTCCTACGAGTTCGGTGGCCTGCTGGCGGTGGCGACGCTGGGCAGTCTTAGCGCTGCGATGTACAGCGCGTTCCTGCCGGTCTCGGCCGATATGCCGGCGCTGGCCCGCGAGGGTTTCACCCAGGCGCTGCATGCCGCGCGCGCGAGCGGGCAGGGCGAGTGGTTCGCATTGGCTGCGGCGGCGTATGACCGTGGCTACCAGATCGTGCTGCTGGTGATCACGGCGGTGTTGGCGCTGGGCGCGACGATCCTGGCGCGTCTGCTGCGCGGCCGCGTCGGCAGCCGCGAGGGCGCGGCCGATCGCGTAAAATGACGCGATGAGAACCAGCAAGCGCGACCGCATCCTCGACGCCGCCGTCAACGTGATCAATCGTGACGGCGTGCGTGCGGTGACCTTCGAGTCGGTGGCGGCCGAGGCCAAGCTGACCCGTGGCGGCCTGCTCTACCACTTCCCGTCGCGCGAGGCGCTGCTGCGCGGCATCGACGAGCACCTGGTGCAGGCCTGGGAGTCGTCGATGGAAACGCTGCTGGGCAAGCGTGCGGACGAAGCCTCGGCGCTGGAGCGTTACCAGACCTTCGTGCGCGTCTCGGCGCAGAGCGCTACCCGTGCCGAGCTGATGTTCATGCTCGAATCGGCCGACCCGGACGCCGATGAGCGCCCGTGGGGCCCGGCGGTTCAGCGCTGGGCACCGTCCGCGCCGGAGGCTGGGAATGTGGATCCGACGACGCTCGACAATTTCGTGGCGCGCCTGGCGGCCGACGGCCTGTGGATCTACGAGGCGATGTACGAAGGGCAGCTGGATGAAGGCGTACGTGCCCAGGTGGCCGAGCGCATCGCCGGGCTGCTGGCGAAGTCTGACGGCACGTCCAGTTGAGCGGCCGGTCGGCGCGCAGACATCGTCCGTGGTAGAGCCGACCGCTGGTCGGCTGCTCTTCGGTCAGATCACGAAAATGCCGCATCGGTAGAGTCGATCGTTAGTCGACTGCCCTTCGGTCGGACAACGAACATCCCGCGCGTCGCGCGATAGTCGACCAGCGGCCGACTCTACCCCCTCACCTTTACCCAGCCTGGGCGGCGCTCGCGGCCAACCAGGCCCTGGGCGACGCCCCCAACCGCTTGCGGAACGCCTTCGACAACGACGCGGTATCGGCAAACCCCACCTCGACCGCTACCTGTTTGACCGCCACGCCGGCCCGCAGCTGCGCGCAGGCCAGGCTCAGCCGCCAGTCCAGCAGATAAGCGGCCGGCGTCGCCTGCATCACCTCCTTGAACACTGCCGCGAATGCGCTGCGCGACATGCCGGCGGTCGCGGCCATCCGGGGCAGCGTCCATTCGTCCTGCGGTGCCTGGTGCATCGCCACCAGCGTGCGTGCCAGCCTCGCGTCGGACAGCCCGCGCATCAGTCCGTGACTGACGCCCGCTGCATCCGGGTGGTCGACCACCCAGCGCAGGATCTGGATCAGCGCCACCTCGAACAGGCGATTGGTCAGCAGCCGTGAACCGCAGCGCTGGCGATCGGCCTCGGCAAACAGCAGCTGCAGGGTGTCATCCAGTTCGCCGATGGCCGCCAGCGGCACTACCATCACCGGTGGCAGCGACTGCACGATCGGATTGCGCGCACCGCCATCGAAATCCAGCGTGGCGCAGGTGAAATCCGGGCCATCCAGCGGCGCGTTGAAGAACACATGGTGCAGCGGCTGCGGGTACAGCAGCAGGCTGGGTGTGTCGATCTTCAGCCGGGGCAGCGCGCTATCGCCGTCGGGATGGCGGACTTCCATTTCACCCTGGCGCAGGATGTGCAGGAACGCACGACCGGGCTGCGGCTCGAAGACATGGCGCCCGCACAGCGGGCCACTGTGGAACAGCGCCGCCTGCACCCGGAAGCGTTCCAGCAGGCAGGAGAGTCGATCTGGCGCAGAGGCGGCGGGCATGCTCATGGACGTATGGACAACATGTATGGCGAATTACGACTGATGCGTCCGGCGAGTCTACCTAGGATGAGCGGGTCGTCCAATCCCGGGCGCTTTCCCAAGGAGATCCACCGTGTCCCGTGTCCCCCTGATCGATGCCGCCAACACCACCGCCGACCGCCAGGCCCTGCTGGGCCAGGTCCACGCCGCCTTCGGCGCCACCCCGGCCATGTTCCGCGCCGTGGCCAACTCGCCAGCCGCCCTGCAGAGCATGTGGGGCTCGTTCGGCGCACTGGGTGGCGGTCGCCTGTCGCCGCTGCTGGGCGAGCAGATCGCCGTAGCCATTGCCAACCGCAACGCCTGCGAGTACTGCCTGGCCGCGCACACGGCACTGGGCCGCAGGGCCGGCGCCAGCAGCGAGCAGATGGCTGCCGCACAGATCGGCCAGTCCAGTGACCCGGCTACTGCCGCCGCCCTGGATTTCGCGCTGAAAGTGGTCGAGCAGCGTGCGCAGATCGCCGAGGGCGATGTGCAGGCGCTGCGTGCGGCCGGCTTTGACGATGAGCAGATCGTCGAGATCCTCGCCCATGTGGCGCTCAACCTGTTCACCAACTACGTCAACGTAGCGTTCGACGTGCCGGTGGACTTCCCGAAGGTCGCGCTGCGCTGAGGTCTACCGGGCCGGGGGCGCTGTGCTCCCGGCCATCTTCAGCAGGCGTGGCCGTCGTCCGCCTGCAGCCGGTCCGGATGGGTATACACATTGAACCCGCTCTCCCGCGCGAACCCGACCAGGCACAGGCCGGCACTGCGGGCCAGGTCGATCGCCAGCGCGGTCGGTGCCGACACTGCAGCCAGTACGCTGGCACCGGCGCGCACCGCCTTGCTGACCATTTCGTAGCTGGCCCGGCTGGAAATCACCAGCAGGCCGCCTTCGATGGCGTGTTCGTTGTGGTGCAGCGCACCGATCAGCTTGTCCAGTGCATTGTGGCGTCCGACATCCTCCCGCACCCAGCCGATGCGTCCACTGGCATCGGCCCAGGCCGCGGCGTGGGTGGAGCCGCTTGCCGCATTCATCGGCTGGTGCTGCGTCAGCGTGGCCAGCGCGCGCTGCAGAGCGGCGGGCGAGTAGCTGCGTCGCTCGCGGATCTGCGGCAGTGGGCGCAGCACTTCTTCCAGCTGGCGCGTGCCGCACAGGCCACAGCCACCACGACCGGGCAGCAGGCGTCCATTGGACGGGTCCAGGTCGGCACCGGGTGCCTCCTCAGCCACGGTCATCTGTAATTCGATGCCTTCCAGCTGCGGGCGGATCTCGATCGACAGCAGCTGCGAGGGGGTGTCGATCAGGCCTTCGCTGAGCGAGAAGCCGAGCGCGAAGTCTTCCAGGTCGCACGGTGTGGCCATCATCACCGCAAAGGCGGCGCCGTTGTAGCGCAGCGCCACCGGCACTTCTTCGGCCACCACATCGACCTGCTGCTGTTGCCCCTCGTTGCGCCAGCGCTGCAGCGGGCGTTGGGCGGTGCCGGCAGGTGGGGTGTGCGGCGGGATCGAATCAGGCATGCAGCGCGTCCGGACAAGGGAGAAACGCGGGCGGGCCACCGCCTGCGGTTTCGAGGATAGCGCAGTGGTCGCGCGCAGACGCGGCTGTAACCGCTGCCATGGCAGGTTGTGCTGAAAACCGCCTGTACCCTCTGGCGAAGCCGCGCAGGCCGTGCTTGACTGTGCGGCTGGTCGTGCCATTGACTGCGCCGCCGGACCGCGTTGTGCCGATTGTTGCTGCGTTCCTTCCGTAAGGTTCCCGAACATGTCCGAGCAGAAACCGCCGCGTTACAAGCCCTACAACCAGCCTGCCGGCGGCTGGGGTGCCGCCGGTGCCACCGCCAAGGTGCTGCTGCAGCAGAGTGTGATCGGCAAGGGGTCGAAGGCGCTGCTGGCGATGAACCAGCCCGGTGGCTTCAAGTGCCCCAGCTGTGCGTTCCCCGATGCCGACGAACGCAGGAAGCTGGAGTTCTGCGAGAACGGCGCGAAGGCACTGGCCTGGGAGGCTACGGAGTTCCGGGCCGGCCGCGAGTTGTTCGCCCGGCACACCGTCACGGAGCTGATGGCGCAGACCGACTACTGGTTGGAGATGCAGGGCCGGCTGACCGAGCCGATGCGCTACGACGCAGCCACCGACCACTACGTGCCGTGCAGCTGGGACGATGCCTTTGCACTGATCGGTCGCCACCTGCAGGCGCTGGACAGCCCACACCAGGCCGAGTTCTACACCTCCGGGCGCACGCCCAACGAAGCGGCGTTCCTGTATTCGATCTTCGTGCGCGAGTTTGGTACCAACAATTTCCCGGACTGCTCGAACATGTGCCACGAGCCGACCAGCCGCGGGCTGCCGCCGGCCATCGGGGTGGGCAAGGGCACCATCGTGCTGCAGGATTTCGAGCACGCCGAGGCGATCTTCGTGATCGGCCAGAACACCGGCACCAATTCACCGCGGATGATGAGCAACCTGGTCGATGCGCGCAAACGCGGCATCCCGATCGTGGCGGTCAATCCGATGCCCGAGCGCGCGCTGATCCGCTTTGCCGAGCCGCAGGACGTGGTGCAGATGGCCACGTTCGGCTCGACCGAGATCACCAGCGAGTTCGTGCACATCCGCATCGGCGGCGACCTGGCCCTGATCAAGGGCATGATGAAGGTGATGTTCGAGCGCGAGGCGCAGGGCGAGCGCGTGCTCGACCATGATTTCCTGTCAGAACACACAGTGGGCCTGGAGGCGCTGCGCGAGGATGTGCTGGCGCAGGACTGGGACCAGATCGTGCAGGTGTCCGGCATCTCGCAGGCGCAGATACGCCGCTGTGCGGAGATCTACATCCGCTCCAAGGCCACTGTGATCTGCTACGGCATGGGCCTGACCCAGCATCAGTACGGTTCGCGCCTGCTGCAGCAGGTCGCCAACCTGCTGATGCTGCGTGGCAACTTCGGCAAGCCCGGTGCTGGCATAGGGCCGATCCGTGGTCATTCCAATGTGCAGGGCGACCGCACCGTCGGCATCGACGAGAAGCCCAAGCCGGCCTACCTGGACCGCGTGCAGCAGGTGTTCGGCTTCGATCCGCCGCGTGAGCATGGCCACCATGTGGTCGAGTCCATCGAGGCGATGCTGGACGGCAGCGCCAAGGTGTTCATCGGCCTGGGGGGCAACTTCATCCATGCGGTGCCCGATACGCCTCGCGCGTATGAAGCGATGCGTGGGCTGGACCTGACCGTGGGCATCGCCACCAAGCTCAATCGAGGTCATCTGGTTCATGGCCGCGATGCGCTGATCCTGCCGGTAGTGGCGCGCTCGGAGCGCATCGTCACGCCGGCCGGCGAGCAGTTCGTCACCATCGAAGACGCGATGTCGAACGTGACCGCCTCGCGCGGCGTGCTCGAACCGGTCAGCACGGAGGTGCTGCCCGAGGTCGAGATCGTCTGCCGCATGGCGATGGCTGCGCTGCCGCACAGCAAGGTCGACTGGGCGCGCTGCATGCACGACTATGCACCTATTCGCGAACTGATCGCTGCCGTGTACCCGGAGATCTACACCGGCTTCAACGAGCGCATCCAGCAGCCGCACGGTTTCCATCTGGACATTCCGCCGCGCCGCCGCGTGTGGCCCACGCCCAATGGCAAGGCCAACATCCTGGTGATGCCCGGTCTGGACGTGGACGATCCGGTGCACGATCCGAACATGTTGCGGTTGGCCACCGTGCGCTCGCACGACCAGTACAACACCACCATCTACAGCTACAACGATCGCTATCGCGGCGTGTACAACGATCGCATGGTGCTGTTCATGAACATCGAGGACCGGCTGGCGCGCGGTCTGGAGAAGGAGGCGCTGGTCAGCCTGGAGACGATCAGCCGCGATGGCGTGCAGCGGCGCATCGAGGGCCTGACCGTACTGGACTACCCAATGCCGCGCGGCGCGCTGGCCGGTTACTACCCGGAACTGAACCCGTTGTTGCCGCTGGACTACTACGACCGGATCAGCGGCACGCCCGCTGCCAAGTCGATTCCGGTGCGGATGAGTGCAATGGCGGCGGCGATTGCGTGACACGCGCATCGGCTATCATCGGCGGGTGAACCTGCCTGGCCTGCTGCTGCGATGGATACTGCTTGTCGCCCTGGTGCTGAATGCACCGGCGCTCGCGCTTGCCTCATCTTCGTACAGCGGGTCCGCCAACCAGGATCACTGCGCTGCACCGCACTCGGCCGCGATGGCGGCAGCCGGCTGCTGCGATGATGCGGCCCCGGCGGCCTGCCAGAGTGGTGAGTGTGAATGCCCGCCGGCCTGCCTTGGCATGCTGGCCACGTTGAGCGGAATGCCGGCCTCGCCGTGGCGCGAGGCGCCTGTAGCCGCCAGTACCCGGCAACGCGCACCGCCGCCGATGCCGGACCCGTTGCGGCCCCCTATCGCGTGATTCCCTGCAGGCCTCAAGCGCCTGCCGTAGTTGCTCGACTTTTCTCGACTCTGCCTGTGCCTTCGATGCGCGGGCGACGGGCCGCGTTGCCCGCCTCTGCAAAGGAATCACGCAATGAACCGTACTCTCTCCCTCGGCCTGCTGCTGGGTACCGTGTTGGCCACGACCGCCTGTGCACGTGCCGCCGAAGAATCCGCCGCCGCACCGATCGCCAGCGCAGCACCGGTGGCACCGATCCAGGCCAGCCCGGCCAAGGTCGATCCGGCCTTGCCGGTGGCCATCGTGCACAAGACCGCCAGCTGCGGCTGCTGTGGCATCTGGGTCGACCACCTGAAGGCCGCCGGCTTCCAGGTGGAGGTGCATGACACCGACGACATGAACCCGATCAAGGTTCGCCTGGGCGTGCCGGTCGGCAAGGCGTCCTGCCATACCGCCGAGATCGGCGGGTATGTGGTCGAGGGCCACGTTCCGGCCGAGGACATCAAGCGCCTGCTGGCCGAACGCCCGGCCGCGCGCGGGCTGGTGCTGCCCGGCATGCCGGCCGGTTCGCCGGGCATGGAAATGCCGGATGGCTACGTGCAGCCGTACACCGTCGAGCTGGTGCGCACCGACGGCAGCACCGAGCCGTTCGCCCAGCACGGACAGGGTGGCTGATGGACGGCGGGTGCCGGTCGTTCTGACCGGCACTCTTCGACGCATCCTGTGTAGAGCCGAGCCCACGCTCGGCTGTGTTTGGCCGGCAAGCCGAGCATGGGCTCGGCTCTACGGGATCAGCGTGCTGCGGCCGTTTCCTTGGCCAACTGCGCGTCGAACTTCTTCTCGGCCGCATCCGCGTAGGCCTTGCAGTTCAGTGCCTTGTCGCTGGCCTTGCTGCCAGCGGCATAGTTCCAGTTGCTGGCGCCCGGATGCGGGGTCAGCAACAGGTCGCAGGGCAGGCCGCGCACCGTAGCGAAGCTGCGCCGGTAGTCCTCGACCAGGTGGGGATAGCGGGCGTTGCCCTGCAGCTGGTAGCCCGGCGCACTCAGGCTGTCGGCGTAGGCGATGCGCACCGGCTTGCCATCGCGGGTATCGGTCCAGGTCCAGGCGGTGCTGCCCGGGGTGTGCCCCGGCATGAAGTGTGCGGTGAACGCGATGCCACCCACCGTGACCACTTCGCCATCCATGATGATGCGGTCGGTGCTGGCCGGCGGAAAGGTGATGCTGTCGCCAAAGTGCAGGTCGTTGCTGCCGCCGCGCGCCAGCAGCACCGCTGATTCGGCGTTGGCTGCCACCATCGCACCGGTACGGCGCTTCAGTTCTGCCACCGGGCCCGCATGGTCGGCATGCGCATGGCTGAGCAGGATCAAGCGCAGGTCCTGCGGCGCCACGTCGCGCACCTTCATGTTGCTGATGAGGTGGCTGGCCATCTGCGGCATGCCGCCGTCGAGCAGCACCGCGCCGTCGGCGGTCTGCACCAGTAGCGCGGTCAGGTCCTCAGTGCCGATCTGCCAGGTATGGTCGGCGATCTGCAGCGGCGCCATCGGCTGCAGCCAGGATGGGTCTACGGTGTAGGCCTGCAGCTGTGGCAGCGGTGTGTCGGCGGCAGTGGCATCAAAGGCAAGTGTGGCAGTCAGGGCAAGGGTCGTCAGGCAACGGCGCATGGCGGAGAGGGGTCTGGATAGGGTCGGATGAAGCTAGCACGTACCCTAGACGGCCCGTTTCGCGAATAACTCATGGCTGCCATAAGGTTCGCCGCAGCCGATGCCGGGATTGTTCGCTTGCTCTGGACTGTGAATCCATCTCCACGGGCTGTTGCGCACAATCGGCCGGGGCTAGCCTGTTCCCAGGCTCAAGGAGGTGGACCATGCATGTGCTCATGGTGATGCTCGGGGGCGTGCTCCTGCTGGGCGTGTTCCTGCTGTTTGGCCGTCTCTGGAGCGTGGGCACCTCGCAGCTGCCCACGGCGCTGATCGCCTTCATCGCTACCTGGCTGCTGGTGGCCGTGGCCAACATGTGGGTGGGGGTCAGCAAGGCCGGTTACGCGGTACGCGAGGAGTTGCCGATCCTGTTGCTGGTGTTTGCCGCGCCGGCGTTGCTGGCCGGTTTCCTGTACTGGCGCCTGGCGCGCTGAAGGAGTTCCATGCGTACCCGACTGCGCTTGCCCGCGCTGCGCCACCGCGACGGCCACCATGCCCGCGTGACCTACGAAGAACTGTTCTTCGATCTGGTCTACGTATTCGCGGTCACCCAGCTCAGCCACCATCTGCTGCACCACCTGGACCTGGCCGGTGTACTGCAGACGCTGGTGCTGTGGTTCGCGGTCTGGCTCGGCTGGCAGTACGCGTGCTGGGTCAGCAACTGGTTCGACCCGGAGGTGCCGCGCATCCGCGGCCTGCTGTTCGCCACCATGCTGCTGGCGTTGTTGATGTCCTCGTCCATTCCCGAGGCGTTTGCCGATCGTGCGTGGATCTTCGCCGGGGCGTACGCCACGATGCAGGTCGGACGCACCGCGTTCGTGCTGCTGGAGGTCGGCCGGAGCCATCCGTTGGCACCGAACTTCCGCCGCATGCTGGCCTGGGTCAGCGTGTCGGCCTGCTTCTGGCTGGCCGGCGCGGCGGCCGAGGGCAACCTCCGCCTGGCATTGTGGGCGGTGGCGGTGGCCTGCGAATACATCTCGCCGATGTTCGGCTTCGCGTTCCCGGGCATGGGCCGTTCGCACACCCGCGACTGGACCATCGAGGGCGGACACCTGGCCGAACGCTGCCAGCTGTTCGTCATCGTCGCACTGGGCGAGACGTTGCTGGCAACCGGGGGCGTGCTCAGCGACGTCGAGCATTGGAGCCTGGAAGTGGTTTCAGCGGTGTTGGCCACCTTCGCCGGCACGATTGCCATGTGGTGGCTGTACTTCGGCATCTCCAGCCGCGATGCCACAGAGGCCATCACCCACGCCGAAGACCCCGGGCGGATGGGCGCCAACTTCCACTACGTGCATGCATTGCTGATCGCCGGCATCATCGCCACGGCGGTGGGCAATGATCTGGTCATGGACCATCCGGGGGTGGCCGTCACCCCGGTTTACGTGACCGTGATGGTGGCAGGCCCGCTGATCTATCTGCTGGGCAGTGCCCTGTACAAGCGCGTGGTCTATGGGCACGCGCCGCGCTCGCATCTGCTGGGCGCGGTGGCGCTGCTTGTGCTGGGGCTGATGCTACCGCACGTGCATCTGCTGGCCGCCGGATGGCTGACCAGCCTGGTGCTGCTGGGCGTGGGGCTGCTGGATACGCGATTGAAGCGCCGCTTGCAGCGGGCGTGATCCGTTGGGTCCGCCCACTGCTTCAGCCTTCACGGAGCGCGAGCGCGGCGCAGTGCCTGAAGGTCGACGCTACCGCCTCCGGCCAGCACGCGGATTGCTGGCAGGCGAGGTAAGCGCTGCGGCCATCACTGCAAGCTTGCCGATTGTGTTCATATTGCGGGCGGTGCCGTGCTGGGCATAGGGCACCCGCAAGCGCGAGTCGGCCATGCCGGCACCGTAGTGGATGAAGATCTCGCGCGTGCCGAGTGCGAGCTGTTCGTCGCGCCGGCCGGTCACGCCGTCCAGCGGATCGGCAGGCAGGCTGCCGTCGAGGAACAGCGCGACCACACGGTTGCCGGCGGCCTGCGCAAACGGGTTGCGTGCCACCACGCCGGCGATCTCGTTGGCCGAGCGCACCAGCACGCCCACCGGCTTGCCGGCGTACGCCTGCAGCCGTTGGGCGAGGGCCTCCCGTACGGTGGATTCATCAAGCCCGCTGCGGAACACCACATTGCCGCTGGCGATGTAGGTGCGGACATCGGCGAAGCCTGCGTCCTCGCACATCGCCACCAGTTCGTGCATCGGCAGCTTGCCGGTGCCGCCGACGTTGACCGCACGCAGCAGCGCGACGTGGACGTTCATGGCGTACCCGCCTGCAGGCGGTCGTACATGCGCACCAGGTCAACCAGGGTGCGTGCGCCCATCTTGCGCATCACCTGCGCACGGCGCACCTTCACCGTGATCTCGCTGACGCCCAGATCGCCGGCGATCTGCTTGTTGAGGCGGCCGCGCACCACGCCATCGACCACCTCGCGCTCGCCGGCATTGAGGGTGTCCCAGCGCAGCTGCAGCGCGCCGAGTGCCTCGCCCTCGCGGCGGCGCTGGCGGTCGATCTCGATGCCCTTGTGGATGGCATCAAGCAGTTCCTGGTCACGGAAGGGCTTGGTGAGGAATTCGATGGCGCCGTCCTTGATCGCGTTGACGCCCATCGCGATGTCGCCGTGGCCGGTGATGAACACCACCGGCAGCTGCAGGCCGTGGCTGCTCATCGTGCGATGGAATTCAAGACCGCTCTGGCCGGGCATGCGCACGTCCAGCACGAGACATGCCGGTGCGTCTTCCAGCGCGTGTTCGAGGAAGGCCTGGGTGGAGGCGAAGGCCCGCACCTGCAGGCCCATCGAGGCCAGCAGGTCTTCCAGTGCCGCGCGCACCGACGGATCGTCGTCGACCACATAGACGATGGGTGCCGGATCGGGGTTGGCGGCAGTGGGCTTACGCATGGTGGGCGTCCGTGGCAATGGGCAGGTCGAACACAAAGCAGGCACCGCCGCCTGCCGGTCGTTCGGCACGGATCTGGCCGTCGTTGGCTTCGATCATCGAGCGGCTCAGGCTGAGACCCAGCCCCAGACCGTGCGACTTGGTGGTCCAGAAGGCATCGAAGACGCGTTCGGGATGGTCGGCGGGCAGGCCGACACCGCGATCACGGACGCTGAGGCTGACCCGCTGGCCGTCGCGCCGGGTCAGCAGGGACAAGCGCCGGTCGGCGGTGGGCACGGTCTCCATCGCGTCCACCGCATTGAGGATCAGGTTGCCGATCACCTGCTGCACCTGCACGCGGTCGGCCTGCACCGGTGGCAGTTCGGCGTCCAGCAGCAGCGCCACGGCCACGCCATGCCGGTCCAGCTCGCTGCGCGACAGCGCCAGCATTTCCTCCACCGCCTGGTTCAGATCGAAGGCGCGTCGCTGCGGTGCCGCGCCCTGGGTCAGGCCGCGGATGCGGGCGATCACGTCGCCGGCGCGATGCGCATCGGCCAGGATGCGGGCCACGGTCTGCCGTGCCTTGTCCACGTTCGGTGGGTCCTGCGCGAGCCAGCGCTGGCAGGCTTCGGCGCTGCTGGCGATGGCCGCCAGCGGCTGGTTCACTTCATGCGCGATGGAGGTGGTGAGCTCGCCCACGGTGGAGGCGCGCGCTACCCGCAGCAGGCGGCCCTGTGCTTCCTGCACGGCGGCCTTGGCCGCTTCCATATTCAGCGCGAGGTAGGTGGTGATGCCGATCACCAGCATGCCGATGACCGAATTGACCAGGCCGATGCGGTAGGTGCCGAAGCGGGTCAGGAAGAAGCTCAGCCCGGTCAGCGCGATGCAGGCCAGGGCAAGCGTGATCAACCCGCGTGCGCCCAGCACGCGCGATGCGGCCAGGATGACCGCCGCGTAGAAGCAGGCGGCGGCAACCGCGTAATCGGTGACGGTGTCGATCAGGAAGATCGCCGCCATCACAACGATCAGGACCAGCAGCACCAGTGGGCGGCGGGGCGACAGCGATGGCATCGGGGAGGCTCCCTGGCGTGGGGTGAAAGGATAGCAAAGCCGCCATCGGTGGATGCCGGCCTTGGTCGGCACCGGTCAAAGCGATGCCTGGTAGTGCCGGCCGCTGGCCGGCATCTGCACGGTGCTTCCGGAGATCACTGGGTTGCCGGCCAGCGGCCGGCACTACCCCCAGCGGTGGGCATGCCGAGGCGATGCACGGGGCGTCCGGAGATCATGAGGTTGCCGGCCAGCGGCCGGCACTACTCCTCCAGGCTGGCGTTCCAGAACCCCTGCAGCACGCCGGGCGTGGTCGCCAGCGTCGCCAGTACCGCGTCCAGTTCGCCGGCGTCCACCGTGGTGGCATACAGCACCGCTTCGATTTCCACGTCGCGCTCGCCGAACGGGCGCTGGTCCACCGCGCGCACCGGGTACTGCGCCTGCTCAAGCAGCAGCAACAGCTGGTCCAGTACCTCGGCCTGCTGCTCGCGCTGGCAGACCACGTTGATCGCATAGGTTGCCTCGCTGAACGCTTCCGGCAGCGGCTGCCGCTGGATGCGGTTCACCACCGGCCGCAGCAGGGTGTTGGCGGCCAGCACGAACACCGCGGCGAGCACTGCTTCGGGCAGCAGCTTGATACCGGCACATGCTCCCACCGCCGCCGATCCCCACAGGGTGGCGGCGGTGTTCAGGCCGGACACCTGCGCGCCGTCCTTCATGATCGCGCCGGCACCAAGGAAGCCGACGCCGGAGATCACATACGCAACCACATGCAGCGGTGACGGCGGGCCGCCGTACAGGTCATGGAAGCGCACGGCCAGATCGACGAACACCGCCGCACCCACCGCCACCAGCGTGTTGGTACGCAGGCCGGCGGTGCGTTGCCGCAGCTGGCGTTCCAGGCCGATGACCGTGCCCAGCACGAACGCCACTGACAGGCTGATCAGCGAGCTGAGCGTGGCACCGGCGTCGAACGCCGGCAGGTTCGGATTGATGTCCATTGTGTTTCTCCCTGGACAAAGCGGCGGGCGCTTACTGCCAGCCGTAACGACGGATGTAGAACCGCTTCAGCGCAGTGGTCAGCCCCGCGTAGCCGAACAGGATCGCCACCAGGAACGGCCAGTAGCCAGCCGGCAGCGCCTGCAGCTTGAAGTAGCCGGCCAGCGGGCTCATCGGCAGGGCCACGCCAATGGCCATGATCAGGCCGGTCATCAGCAGCAGTGGCGGCGCCGCGATGCTCTGCAGGAACGGCAGCTTCGGCGTGCGGATCATGTGCACGATCAGCGTCTGGGTCAGTAGGCCGACCACGAACCAGCCGGACTGGAACAGGCCCTGGTCGGCCGGCGTGCGCGCATCGAACACGTACCACATCAGCGCGAAGCAGGTCAGGTCGAAGATCGAGCTGATCGGCCCGAAGAACACCATGAAGCGGCCGATGTCCGCCGGGTTCCACTTCAGCGGCTTTCGCACCAGCTCCTCGTCCACGTTGTCGAACGGAATGGCGATCTGCGAGATGTCGTACAGCAGGTTCTGCACCAGCAGCTGCAGCGGCAGCATCGGCAGGAACGGCAGGAAGGCCGACGCCACCAGCACCGAGAACACATTGCCGAAGTTGGAGCTGGCGGTCATGCGGATGTACTTCAGCATGTTGTTGAACGTGCGCCGGCCCTGGATGACGCCTTCCTCCAGCACCATCAGGTTCTTTTCCAGCAGGATGATGTCGGCCGCCTCCTTGGCGATGTCCACCGCACTGTCCACGCTGATGCCGATATCGGCTGCGCGCAGCGCCGGTGCATCGTTGATGCCGTCGCCGAGGAAGCCGACCACCTTGCCCTGTGCGCGCAGTTCGCGCACCAGGCGCTCCTTGTGCAGCGGCGTCAGCCGGGCGAACACGCGATGGTGGTGCAGCGCCCGCGACAGCGCGCCGTCATCCATGCGCTCGATCTGCGGCCCGGTCAGGATGGTGTCGGCGTCCAGCCCCACCTGTGCGCAGACACGCGCGGTCACCAGTTCGTTGTCGCCGGTGAAGACCTTGACCTCCACGCCATGCGCGGCAAGCGCCTGCAGCGCCTGCGCGGCCGATTCCTTCGGCGGGTCGAGGAACGCCACGTAGCCGATCAGGGTCAGGCTACATTCGTCGGCCTGCGAATAGGTGGTCCGGCTGGCCGCGGTCTCCTTCATCGCTACCGCCACCACGCGCAGGCCCTGTTCGTTCAGTTCCTCGGTGGTCTGCCGCACCCGCGCCAGGCGACGCTCGTCCAGCGGCATGTCCTGGCCGTTTTCACGCACGGTGCTGCAGACTGCCAGCATCTCTTCTACCGCCCCCTTGCAGATCAGCTCGTGGTGGTCCTCGCGCTCGGAGACCACCACCGACATGCGGCGGCGCTCGAAGTCGAACGGGATCTCATCCACCTTGTGGTAGTCCTGCGACAGCCGCAGCGAACTCTGCAGCTCCACGTGCTCCAGTACCGCACGGTCCAGCAGGTTGATCAGCCCGGTCTGGAAGTGACTGTTGAGGTAAGCGAACTTCAGTACGTCTTCCGAATCGTGGCCGAACACATCGGTGTGGCGCTCCAGCGCGATCCTGTCCTGGGTGAGCGTGCCGGTCTTGTCGGTGCACAGCACTTCCATCGCGCCGAAGTTCTGGATGGCATCCAGGCGCTTGACGATCACCTTGCGCCGCGACAGCAGCACCGCGCCCTTGGCCAGGGTGGAAGTGACGATCATCGGCAGCATTTCCGGCGTCAGGCCCACCGCCACCGACAGCGCGAACAGGAACGCCTCGGTCCAGTCGCCCTTGGTCCAGCCGTTGATCAGCAGCACGAACGGCACCATCACCAGCGCGAAGCGGATCAGCAGCCAGCTGACACTGTTGACGCCGGCCTGGAATGCGGTGGGCGCACGGTCGATGGCGGTGCTGCGCTGGGCCAGGGTGCCGAAGTAGGTGCGGTTACCGGTGGCCAGCACAATGGCGGTGGCCGTACCGGACACCACGTTGGTACCCATGAACAGCAGGTTGTGCTGTTCCAGCAGGCCGGCCAGGCCATCGCCCGGGTGCGCGAATTTCTCCACCGGCAGCGACTCGCCGGTCATCGCCGCCTGCGCCACGAACAGGTCCTTGGCGTTCAGCACGCGGCAATCGGCCGGAATCATGTCGCCTGCCGACAGCACGATGTGGTCGCCGGGCACCAGTTCACGGATCGGCAGGTCCAGCAGGCGTGCCGGGCGACGGCTGTGCAGGCGCGCGCCGAAGTACTGGTCTGCCACATCCGCAGCCTCGGTGCCGGGATTGCGGCGCAGCACGCGCGCAGTGTTGCCGACCAGTGCCTTCAGCCGCTCGGCCGCTCGGTTCGAACGGCCCTCCTGCACGAAGCGGATCAGCGTGGACAGCAGCACCATCGCACCGATGACGATCGTCGCCTTGATGTCCTCGGTCAGCCAGGACACCGCGGCCAGCACGGTCAGCAGCAGGTTGAACGGATTGCGGTAGCACTGCCACAGGTGACGCCACCACGGCAGCGGCTTCTCGTGATCCACCTCGTTGGGGCCGAGCGTGGCCAGTCGCTCCTCGGCCTCATGCGGACTGAGGCCATCGGCATGCGAGCCCAGCGTGGCCAGCAGCTCGGCTTCGTCCTGCTGGGCGAGGGTGACCAGGCCGGTGGTGAGCGCGAACGGCGCTGCTTCGGCGCTGCCCGGACCAAACCCGGCTTCGGGCATTGCGCGGCGGCGGAACAGGTTGCCTGCGCGGCGGCTGCGCAGGAAGGCATTGAACCAGGCGTTGAGCAGGCTCATGGGACGCTCCTCGAATGTCAGAGCCGGCCGCGGCCGGAACACGAACGGAATGGGTGAGACAGATCAGGCGTGGCGCATCGCCAGCACCGCCGGTGACCATGGCTGCATGTGCAGCCGCTGGCTGCCACCGATGCACAGTGGCTTCATCGCATCGCGCAGGGGATAGGGCAGGTGGCGCAGCACATTGATGCGCTCGCTGATCGGCAGCAGCGACAGCGCGTCGGCCACCACGCGTGGCGAACCGAGCGACAGCGAACGGGCAAACATGACCGGGCCGTATTGCAGCAGCTGGCTGCGCAGGGCGGCAACATCGCGCTCGCCGATCAGGCGGCGCAGGGTGATGTAGAGGATCTTGTAGGACATGGGGGCGATCTCCAGGCAGGCGGCGCCTGGCGGTCCCCCGTCACTCAGGCAGGCAGGGACCGGCGGGCAGGCGCCAGGAACAGGCAACAAGCGGTGATCCGGGGTGCGGCGCACCCGGCAGGGTCGGGGTCCATCTGCGTCTCCATGAGGGAAAGGTGCCAGCCAGGGTTGCCCTGGCCAGTGGTGCTATTGTCCGCCCCTGAATGGGACAGGCCTAGAGACTCGTGGGTTAGCCCGGCTATACCTTGGTATAGCCGGGCATGCACAGCGCCAATCGAGGGTTCAGTGATGGATCAATGCGAAGCGCTGGTCTGCTTGCACACGTCGTACTCGCCACGGGTCAACGTCTTGTCACGGTCGGTATCGCAGGCATGCAGCCGTTCGGCCCAGTCCGGTGCTACCGCATCGACTTCCGCCAGGGTGACGATGCCGTCCTTGTCCCTGTCCAGCGACTCGTACGGCGGTATCAACTTCACTTCGGTGACGTCCTCGGCGGTGGTGGCCCTGCTCGCCTCCTGGGTCCTGGAACAGGCACCCAGCAGCAGGGCCGCACAAAGCGAGAGTGCAATGGGAAGGTAGCGACAAGCGATCATGGCGTGCTCCTGAAGAGAGGGCGAACCACCGGTGCGGTGGTCACCGCCGGATCTTCTGCGCGGAGCTGTAAGCGGGCTGCGAAGAATGGGGCCGTGGACCGTTGCCGGTGGATCGCCATTCACCTGGCCGCGCAGCAGCGATTGCGCGGAGTCGACGCTACCCTCGAACGGTGGGATGCCGACCAGCGGCCGGCACCACCATCTGCTCAGAAACGGTCGGCAAAGGCGTCCGTCGCCCGCACCAGCGCATCCACCGTGGCCGGCTCGTTCGCGCTGTGGCCGGAGGTCACCATCTCCAGCCGCGCTTCCGGCCAGGCCTTAGCCAGATTCCACGCACTGCGCGGCGGGCAGATGATGTCGTAGCGCCCCTGCACGATCACGCAGGGCAGGTGGCGGATGCGATCGATATCGCGCAGCAGCTGGTTGGGTTCCAGGAAGATGCCGTTGCGGAAGTAGTGCGCCTCGATGCGGGCCTTGGCCAATGTGTCCAGCGGGTCGTCGGTGGATTGCGTATCCACGTCGTGCTGCAGGGTGGCCGCGTTGTCCTCCCAGCCCAGCCAGGCCTGCGCGGCTTCGATCCGGATCGCCACATCCGGGCTGTCCAGGCGGCTCCAGTAGGCTGCGATCATGTCGCCGCGCTCGGCTTCCGGAATGTAGGCCTCATAGCGGTCCCAGCGCTCCGGGAAGATCCAGCGCGCACCGCCGTTGGCTTCGGCGAACCAGCGGTTTTCCATTTCGCGGCCGAGGAATACGCCGCGCACGATCAGGCCGGTGGCGCGCTCGGGATGCGCCTGTGCGTAGGCCAGTGACAGGGTCGACCCCCACGAGCCGCCATAGACCAGCCAACGCTCGATGCCCAGGTGCTCACGCACCTTCTCGATGTCGGCCACCAGGTCCTGCGTGGTGTTGTCGCGCAGCTCGCCGAACGGGGTGGAGCGGCCGCTGCCACGCTGGTCGATCAACACAATGCGGTAGCGTGCCGGATCGAAGAATCGGCGGTGGGTGGGCGAGATGCCCGCGCCTGGGCCGCCGTGCAGGTACACCACCGGAATGCCCTCTGGCGTGCCGCACTCTTCGATGTGCAGCGTGTGCAGATCGCTCACCGGCAGGGTGAACTCGCGGTAGGGTTCGATGGCGGGGTACAGGGTACGCATGGCAGGTGTCTCACAAGCTGGGGCGGCCAGCATAGCGCCGCCACCTGCGGGCTGCAGCGACGGGCTCCTGCGCGGCGCTGGAAATGGGCTGGCCGATGCGCATAAGCTTCCGCGATGCAAGCGACCACGACCGGGACGTCAACCTTCAACTTCACCCTCTGCAGCGGCGCGCGCGAGCTGCTGAAGTGGATCGCACTGCTGGCCATGACCGGTGATCACGTGGCCAAGGTGGTCTTTGGCGGCTACGTACCGGTGGTCAGCGAACTGGGGCGCATTGCCTTCCCGCTGTTCGCGCTGGTGATGGCCTGCAACCTGGCCCAGCCCGGGGCCGACCTGCGCAAATCGATACGCCGGCTCGCGTTGTGGGGGCTGATCGCGCAGCCATTGCACGCATTCGCGTTTGGTTCCTGGCTGCCGCTCAACATCCTGCTTACCTTCACTTTGGCGGTCGTGGCCGTTCATGCGCTGGCGAACCATCGGCCCGTTCTGCTGTTGCTGGCTGCCGGCGTGCTGCCGATGTTCGTGGATTACCAGTGGGCGGGTGTCGGCTGCGTGCTGCTGGGATGGATCGCGTTCCGGCATCGCGCGTGGTGGCTGCTGCTGGTCGGGCTCGCAGCGGTGTGCTGGGCGAACCACAACGGCTGGGCATTGCTGGCCGTGCCGGTGGTGCTGCTGGCCGCGCGGGTGACATGGCCACTGCCGCGCTGGCGGTGGGCGTTCTACGGGTATTACGTGGGGCATCTGGCGGTGCTGGCGTTGGTTGCCCATCTGCCTGTGTAATGTCGGAACTGGCATGTGGCATGTCTTGAATGCCGGATGCGGTCAAGGAATGCGCGGTGCCGATGCGGGTGAAGCGTGCCGCCATCGGCATGGTGCAAGTTATTGAATTTTCGGCGCGATTGTCGATATGCGACAATGCTGCCACTGCGTGAACGTTGCTGTCTTTGCACTTGGGTTGTTGGCGCCTGCCACCCCGCTGTGCACATGATGGATTGCCGCCGAAAAAGGGTGGCCGGGTGTGGAAACCCGTTTAGCTATGCGTTGTTTACGCTTGCCAGCCGGCGTCGCCTTGCGCGGCGCCGGCTGGCATTCCGTTCGCGTTTTATGGCGGGCGGTACGTGGGGTGCGCGCAAGCGAACCCACCGGGTAATGACGCTTAGCTACCGGTTTCCACACACGTACCGTCCGCCGCCTTTGTTAAGGGCGGTGGTCCCGCATGCCTTGCACGGAGACCTGCCATGAACGCATCGGAGTTCCCCCATCAGCGCGCCCCGGCCAATGCCGATGAGGGGCACGACATCCCGCCCGATCCCAACAACCTGACGGCCCTGCTGCATCGCATCGGGCTGGGCGCGGCTTCTGACGGCCGGCCCTGGCCCGAGCGCCATCAACTGCCGGGCCGATGCATGGCATTGGCCGATGCCGATGGTGCGTTGGCCGGCCTGCGCATCGTCAACGAGATCCTGCTGGCCGCCGAGCGCGCCCGCCAGAACGGTGGCCCGGAACACTACGTGGGCGACCGCGTGATGGAAGGACTGAAGCTGGCCGCGCTGGCGCTGACCAACCACGCCATTTTTCGTCTGCACCCCGAGTAGACCTACGACGAGCGTGGATGCTGTTGGTGTAGAGCCGAGCCTGCGCTCGGCTCATCGGGCAAAACGCAGCCGAGCGTGGGCTCGGCTCATCGGGCAAAACGCAGCCGAGCGTGGGCTCGGCTCTACAGGATATTCGCATCCTGCCTGGATGCCGTTGGCGGATGGCCCCGCGCTCTGTAGAGCCGAGCCTGCGCTCGGCTCACCGGACGAAACGGAGCCGAGCATGGGCTCGGCTCTACAAGGGGTCCATGCCCGCTCAGAAATCCATCGTCACCGACAACAACACCGTTCTCGGCGCTCCCAGCGCCAGACTGGACAGCAACGGCATGCCCCAGTACGCCTTGTTGGTCACGTTGTTCACCGTGGCGCGCAGCGCCAGCGGCCTGCCGGCCAGTGTGGTGCTGTAGCGCGCGCCCACGTCAAACAACGTCCGTCCCGGCACCGACAGGCTGTTGTCGGCACTGATGTACTGCTTCGACATCGCCGTGGCATTGCCGGTCAAGGTCAGGCCCTGCAAGGCCGGCACATCCCACTCCACGCCCAGCTTGGCCTGCCGCTGCGCAATTGCCGTGGCCATGCGGCCTTCATTCACGCCACCGGCCGTGCGGGTCAGCTTCGGCTGTACATAGGCCACGCCACCGAGCAGGCGCACGCCGTCCAGTGGCGCGCCGAAGAAGCCCCATTCCACGCCACGATTCCGCTGTTCGCCGCCAAACGAGAAGATATTCGTGACCGGGTCGGTGTAGCTGCTGGGTCGCCTGATTTCATACAGGCTGAAGGTGTGCGCGAAGCGGCCCAGATCCAGCTTCAGGCCCAGCTCCTTCTGCTTGGTGCGGAACGGCGCGAACACATCACCGGCATTGGCGGCGGTCATCGGCGCGGTGGCGCCCTGGCTGAGGCCTTCGATGTAGTTGGTATAGAGGGAGACCTTGTTGGTCGCCTTCACCAGCAGCGCCGCTGCCGGGGTGGTGGCGCTCTCGTCGTAGCGCGAGGTGCGCGCACCGCTGGCGACATTGAAGGTCTCACTGACCACCTGCTGGCGGCGCACGCCCAGCGTCAGCTGCACGCGGTCATCGGCGAAGGACAGGGTATCGGCAACACCGATGCTGTCCAGCCGCAGTTCGGTATGCGAGATGTGTGGCGCTACGAACGGCGCGGCCGGGCCCCACACCGGGTTGTACAGGTTGGTGGTCCAGTCCCAGCCCGGCACGCTGCGGCGGCCGTAGTCGTTCTGGGTATGCCGATAGTGGGTCACGTTGGCGGCCCATTGGTGACCGACGCTGCCGGTATGGAACGAACCGCGCAGGCCGGCATCGCCGGACTGCTTCCTGATATCGAAGGCGAGCTGGCCGATCACCGTGGTGAAGTCACCGGCCGGGTTGAGGATCTGCGCGCTGATCGAACCGTTGTAGCGGTAGTCGGTCCTGCTGGTGCCGTAGGCCAGGTAGGCCATCAGGCTATCGTTGATGTCCAGTTCGCCGCGCAGCATCGCGCCCTTGTCCTGGCTGTCCACGTAGGCCCAGTCCGGGTTGATCAGCGTATCGCCACGCGGCGGCCGCGGAATGGCGACGCCGGGCGCCAGGCCGACGCCACGTGCGGGGCCATCAACACCGTCATCGGCGCTGTACAGATCGGCCGACAGCCGCGTACGCTCGCCGCGCCAGTCCAGTGCCAGCGAACCGAGCTGCACCTTCTTGCGCTGCTTGCCGACCGCGCCATCGCCATCACGGTACGCGCCGTTGAAGCGGATGCCGAACTGTTTGTCGGCGCCGAGGCGACGGCCCATATCCACATGGGTGCCGAACTGCGCATCGGAGGCGAAGTTGGTGCTGACCTGCAGCAACGGCAGCTCCCCCGCGCGCTTGGGCACCAGGTTCACCGCGCCGCCCACCGAGCCGCCGGGCGGCATGCCATTGAGCAGGGCGGACGGACCCTTCAGCACTTCGATGCGCTCGAACATCTCCGGCGAGGTGCGGTAGTACGGCGCCATGCCGCTGAGGCCGTTGAAGGTGGTGTCGCTGGTGCTGGAGGCGAAGCCGCGGATTGCGTAGTTCTCGCTCCATGCGCCGGTGACGCCGTTGCTGAACACCGTGGGGTCGGTGGCGGCAATGACGTCGGTCAGGTCCTTGGCCTGGCGGTCGCGGATGAAGGACTCGGTATAGCTGACCGTACTGAAAGGCGTGTCCATGAAATCCTTGTCGCCGAGCAGGCCGATACGGCCGCCGGCGGCCACCTGACCGCCGGCATAGTCGCCGGTCACGCGGCGCTGTTCCTGCACCTGCACCGAGGGCAGGGTGGACGGCGCGGTTTCGGCCAGCGCGGCGCACGATGCCATCAGGCCAAGCGCGAGCGCCGAGGCCCGGTAGCGCCGCGCCAGGCCGTGTGGGAGTGGCTGGCTGCAGGACGCGGCGGCAGCTCGGGTTTGTGGAGAGGAGAAGGGGTACACGGTCATGCCAGGGTCCTGTGAATCGCGAGGGCGAGCGCGCCTCGCGCGCGGCCATCGGCACGCACGGGAAGAGGGGCGCAGCGCAGGGTTGTTGGCTGGGTGGGGACCTGGCGGAAAGTGAGCCACGGGGCTCGATCCGGGCGGCGCCATGAGTGCGAACCAGACGCATTCCGAATTAGTTGAGTAAATTAAACTAAATAGACCGAAGCGGACAAGAGGGTCCCTTTGCTGGCACCCTCGGCAGGGTATGAACACGCGACGCGAAACCAAGGTGCCGCCTCGCGGCCGTCCACCGACCATCACCCCCGAGCGCCTGGCCGACATTGGCATCCGCCTGGGTCTGCCCAACCTGACCATGGCCAACGTGGCCGCCGAACTGGCGGTGACCCAGGCCGCGCTGTACAAGCGCGTGGCCAATTTGGAGGCGTTGAAGCGGCTGGTGGCGGAGGCAGTGTTCCGGCGCTGGCAGATCCCGCGCGCGTCGGCCGATGCGGCGGGCGGCCTGCAGGGCTATCTGATGGTGTTCGTGGAATCGTTGTGCGAGGTGGTGAAGGGGCATCCCGGGTTGCCGCCATACCTGCTGCGGCGCACGGTGGCGACCGCGCCGATGCTGGAAAAGATTGCCTCGCACCAGGCGCACGTGGCCGAAGTGTTCGGCCTGCCGATGGACAAGGCACGCTGGCTGCTGGCCACGATCGCGTTCTACTGCATCGCCGGTGCCGACACCATCTACGCGATTGCGGACGACGAAGAAGGTCAGGTGATCACCGAGTTCAAGCAGGGCATGCGGGCGCTGGTGATCGGGTCGTTGCAGTTGTTGGATGCGGAGGACGCGGACGGATCACCGTAATGCCATCCACGCATGGCGTGGATCTACAATGCGGCCATGCCAGCCACGCCCACCCTTGAAGACCTGCGCCGCTATGCGGTGGCGCGCACCCTGTTCAAGCCGACCACGCTGCTGACCGCGATCCGGAAGCTGGGCTTCGTGCAGGCCGACCCGATCCGGGCACCGGCACGCGCGCAGGATCTGACCCTGCGGCACCGGGTGAAGGACTACCGCGCAGGTGATCTTGAACGTCGTTATGCGCGCCTGCCGGTGGAAGAGGACTGCCTGGTGAACTACGGCTTCCTGCCGCGCGAGCATCTGGCGTTGATGCACCCACGCGTGTCCAAGCGCGAATGGGACGCCGAGACCCATCGCCGCGCCGCCGACGTGCTGGCGTTCGTGCGCGAGCGCGGCAGCGTGCACCCGCGCGAGGTGGACCAGGCGTTCGCGCATGGGCGGGTGACCAATTACTGGGGTGGCACCAGCAATGCCAGCACGCATCTGCTGGATGGCATGCACTACCGTGGTCTGCTGCGCGTGGCGCGGCGTGACAACGGCACGCGCATCTACGCCGTGGCCGAGCATGCCGAGGCGGATGCCAGCGAGCAGTCGCAGGTCGAACGCGCGGCCGCCCTGATCGATCTGGTGGTGCGCAAGTACGCGCCGCTGCCATCGGCCAGCCTGACCTATCTGGTGCGCCTGCTGGGCTATGGTGCACCGCATCTGGCCGAGCAGACCCGCAAGGCATTGGCGCTGGCCAAGCAGCAGCTGGCCAGCTGCACGCTGGAGGGCACCACCTGGTACTGGCCGGCGGACGAGAATCCGCGTTCGCGCCGCTATGCACCGGACGAACAGGTGCGCCTGCTGGCGCCGTTCGACCCGGTGGTGTGGGACCGCCGCCGTTTCGAGCTGTTGTGGAATTGGGTCTACAAGTTCGAGGCCTACACGCCTGCGCCAAAGCGCCAGTATGGGTACTACGCAATGCCGGTGTTGTGGCACGACCAGGTGGTGGGCTGGGCCAATCTCAGCGTGCGCGAGGGTGAGTTGGTGCCGAACGTGGGTTATGCCGGCAAGTCGCTGGCCCGCGACAAGGTGTTTGGTGGCGCGCTTGAAGACGAACTGCAGCGCATGGCGGAGTTTCTGTAGCGCCAAGCGGCGCATGGGTATCTATCTGGTGCCGCGTTGGTGTGTTGGTCTGTGATCGAGCTGGGCTTCGGCTGCTTCCCGGCACACAGTGCTGCACAGCTGGACCCTATCCAGGCATTGACGGCGGAATAGGGCCGCCCGCTGTGCACCTGTAGAGCCGAGCCCACGCTCGGCTGCACTCCGTTCAGGTCGCGCCGTACCGAGCGCTGCGCGCAGCAAGCCGAGCATGCGCTCGGCTTTACAGCTACTCAGCGCACCTTGCCTTTGATTGGTACGCTTCCCGGTAGCTGGGAATAGCCGCCGTCACCCCAGTGCCGGGTGATGCGCTGGAAGAACAGCGAGTTGGGCACGCGCAGCAGGCAACCGCGCGCGCCTTCGCCACGATCACTCAGCGTGGTGTAGATCAGGTTGATGTCAACCACCTGACCGCACAAGCCCGGCTTGTCCACGCTTTCCAGCACCTCGATGGTGTCATTGATGCGGAACGGGCGCGTGGAGACGATCAGGAATGAACAGAACAGGTTGGACAACACGCTCCATGCAGCAAAGAACGCCACCGCACCGACCGCCATGAACCCGGTCAGCGCGGTCCACAGCACCGAGCGCGACACGCCCAGTCGCTCCAGTATCAGCAGCGCAGCCGCCAGATACAGCAGCAGGGCACCGCCGCGGCGCAGGCCCACATGAAGCTCTGGTGCCAGCCTGCCGCGCTGCCGCGCCTGCACCAGCAGCCACGCCAGGGCACGCACCATCACCCATGCGACGCCGAGGATGGCGAGCACCTCGGCCACCGGCACAACTACGGTCAGCCAGTCCTCAATCCAGGCGGGCAGTCCGGCCATGAGGGGTCACAGTGTTGCCGCGCCGCCGGAGATGGTCAGCAGCGCACCGGAGGTGTAGCTGGCGCTGTCCGAAGCCAGCATCACATAGGCCGAGGCCAGCTCGGCCGGCTGTCCGGGGCGGCCGAACGGCGTCTGTGCGCCGAACTGTTCGACCTCTTCGGCGGCCATGCCTGCAGGAATGAACGGCGTCCAGATCGGGCCGGGCAGCACGGCATTGACGCGGATCTGATGCTCGGCCAGCAGGCCGGCCAGCCCCAGCGTCAGATTGGCGACGGCACCTTTGGTTGCAGAATAGGGAAGGATGTTCGGCGTCGGCCGCTTGGAGTTGACCGATGCGGTGTTGATGATCGCACCGCCACCGCGCAGGTGCGGTACGCACAGCCGGGTCAGATTGAACACGGCATGCACGTTGGTATCGAACGTCCGCTTCCAGTCGTCCAGGGTGATGTCGTCGAAGTGCTCGTAGTAGCGCTGGTAGGCCGCGTTGTTCACCAGAATGTCGAGACCGTCCAGCTCGCTGGCTACGCGATCTACGAGCGAGCGCGCCTGTGCCGGGTCACTGATGTCACACGGTACCAGCACGGCTTTGCGCCCGGCCTGTTCGATCTGCTGCTGCACATGGCGGGCGTCGTCCTGCTCGCCATCGAGGAATGCGATGGCAACGTCGGCGCCTTCGCGCGCGAAAGCGATCGCCACCGCCGCGCCGATACCGCTGTCACCGCCGGTGATCAGTGCCTTCTTGCCCTGCAGGAGGCCATGCCCGCGATAACTGTCCTCGCCATGGTCCGGCCGGGGCTGCATCTGCGCAGTCTTGCCGGGGAAGGGTTGCTGCTGGGCCGGGAAGGGCGGGCGTGGGTAGTCGGGCAGGGCCATCGTCACTCTCCGAAAGGAAACCGGCGCCAGTCTGCCTCCAGGCGGGTAAACGGCTGGAGGGCGCGGTGTCGTTGCAGCGTGGACGCCTGCGCGCGCGGCTTCACAATGGATGCGCGATGGTGGTCATGATGCTGTTGGCCCGTTGCCGTGAATCCAGCCGCGTGTGCTGCACGATGATCGGCTGGTCGGATTCGACGAGGGTGGCGAAGCCCGTGCCGCGCGGCACAGGTGCCGGATCCTGCAGATCGTTGAAGCGCAGATGGCAGGTGCGCCGCGCCGGCACCGTGATCCGGTAGGGGCCCACCGGATCGCGGTCCTCGAAGTAGAGGGTCAGGGTGACATGCGCTTCCTCGCTGCCGGCATTGAGCACACAGCAGGTTTCGTGACTCTCCATCTCCGGTGTCGGGCCGTTGCTCCAGGCTGGAATGTAGCCTTCGGCGATAGCCCAGCGTCGATGCCCGATGCAGGAAGTGTTCGTTTCCATGACGCCGTTTTAGCTGGAGGGGTGTTGCCATCGTGTCCAGTCCCCGCACGGAATCCGTGATGACTATCGGCTACCACGCATCGCATGAGCAGTTCCCGCCCGCCACCTTGCTGGGCCTGGCGCTGCGCGCCGAACAGGCGGGATTCGAGGCCCTGATGTGCTCGGACCATTTCCACCCGTGGACGGCTGCACAAGGGCAGTCCGGCCACAGTTGGGTATGGGCCGGCGCGCTGGCGGTGCAGAGCGCGTTGACCCTGGGCATGGTGACCTGCCCGATGCTGCGGCAGCACCCGGCCTTGGTGGCACAGGCAGCGGCGACGCTGGAGCAGTTGGCGCCGGGCCGGATCTGGCTGGCGCTGGGTACCGGCGAGGCGCTGAATGAGCGCGTTACTGGCCAGCCGTGGCCAGCCAAGCGGGAGCGCCAGAAGGCACTGCGCGATGCGGCCGAAGTGATGCGGCGACTGTGGGGAGGCGAGCGGGTCGACCACAGCGGTGGCTTTCAGGTGCGCCAGGCGCGACTGTACAGCCGACCGGCCCTTCCCCTGCCGCTGCTGGGTGCAGCCGTCACCGAGGAAACCGCACGCTGGATGGGGGGCTGGGCCGATGGCCTGATCACCATCAGCCAGCCACTTGCGCAGTTGCGGCGTGTGGTGGCGGCGTTCGAGGACGGCGGTGGCGGGGGCAAGCCGATGTACCTGCAGGCCAAGCTCTCCTACGCGCGCGCCGAACAGGCGGCGCTGGAAGGTGCGATGGAGCAATGGAGCGCCAACGTGCTGCCGCCGGAACTGGCCGAAGGCCTGGACCAGCCCGAACAGTTCGAAGCACACGCCCGATCGGTCAGCGCCGAGGTGGTGCGCCAGCACGTGCATGTCTCGGCGGATCTTGGCCAGCACCGGGCCTGGCTGCAGGAGCTGCAGGGACTGGGGTTCGATCGCATCTACCTGCACAACGTGAACCGCGAGCAGGAACGCTTCATCGATGATTTCGCCGAACACGTACTGCCTGCGCTGAGCACTCAGGCACCCTCGGCAGCCAGCCACGCATAGCCATGGCCCTGCAGGTAGCAGCGGCGATCCTGCAGCCTGGCGCCGTGGCACACCAGCGTGTTCAGCGGGCCGTGCAGGGGTACGTCCACCCCAACCGGGTTGTCGCCGAAGTTGATCAGTGCAAGCGCTTGGCGGGGTGCCTCACCGTAGCGGAGCATCAGCAGCGCGGGTGAGGGTGGGTCGAGCGTGTGTGGCCCCTGCTGCAGTACGGGATGGGCATTGCGTTGCTGCAGCAGCTCGCGCACCCGCAGCAACAGTGAGCCCGGCGTCGCGCGTTGCGCCTCGACGTTCACCGTGCGGTAACCGTAGGGGCCGTCTGCCGGAGGCACGCGCCACGCATGCCGTGGCTGATCGGTAAACCCCGCCCCTGGGCGGTCGTGCCAGTGCATCGGCATGCGCACGGCGTTGCGCTCGGGCAGTTCCAGGCAGTCGCCGAGGCCGATTTCCTCGCCATACCGGATCACCGGCACCTGACCCAGCGACAGCAGTGCGGCCCAGGCCATGGCCTGCCACGCGGTGTCGCCGTCCAGCATGGGCGCCAGCCGGCGGCGGATGCCGCGGCCATAGATGCGCATGCCAGGTTCGGGCGCGAAGCACTCCATCACCGCTTCGCGTTCGTCGGGCCGCAGCTGCTCCAGGTCAAGCTCATCATTGTTGCGCAGCCAGGCGATGCGGGTGTGCGGCGGCGCCTGCGGTCCGTATTCGGCCATGACCCGGGCCACTTCGCTGGCGTCGCCGCGCGCCAGGGCCAGGAAGAAATGATTGTTCAGATGGAAGTCGAGCAGGTGCGAAAGCCGCCGCCCCTGGCACAGGAAGTCACCGTAGCGGGACGCGCGGACATCCGCTTCGCCGATCAACGGCAGCCCTGGCTGCTGTGCGTCTGCCGTGGCGCGCATCGCTTCCAGCAGCCACAGCCCGTCGTCGCGGGGGTCGGCGTGTCGCGCGCGCTCGACCATGTACGGCACCGCGTCCACGCGGAAGCCGGCCACGCCGCGCTGCAGCCAGAACGTCATCACCCGCAGCAGTTCGTCGCGTACTGGCGCATGGGCCAGCTCCAGGTCTGGCTCGTGCCGGTAGAACATATGCCGGTTGAACGCGCCGGCCTCGGCGTCCCATGTCCAGGCAGACGCCTCGATCGGCGGGAACATCGGCTGCAGGCCGTCGTCGGGCACGTGGTCGCTCCACAGGTACCAGCGGCGCCATGCCGGGTCGCCCCGCTGCGCGGCGACGAACCACGGGTGGGCGCTGGCCGTGTGCTGCATCACCAGTTCGACGATGATACCGATACCGCGTGCCTCGGCAGCGTCGACCAGGCGCTGGAACGCCGCCTCGTCACCGAGGCGTGGATCGATGCGGTAGTGATCGGTGACATCGTAGCCACCGTCACGGCCGGCGTTGCAGTAGAACGGCAGCAGCCACAGGTGGCTGATGCCGAGCCAGTGCAGGTAGTCCAGCTTTTCGGTGATGCCATCCAGCGTGCCCCAGCCGCGCCCATTGCTGTCGCGGAACAGGTAGGGGTCAACCTGGTAGATCGCGCGCAGCGGACGCACCGCCATTGGGCTTCTCCAGTACCGTTTACGGGTAATCAGCCTGCTGTGCGAAATGGCAGCAGTCCGTGAAACGGATGGCACCGCATCATGACGCGGCATCCACGGTCCCTGCATGCCTGGGCGCGCACAGTGAACACCCACTCGATGCGCCGAGGAGGCTTCCTGCATGGCCCGTCGCAAGACGCTTCGCATTGCCACGTTCAACGTCAACGGCATCGGCACACGCCTGCCGCAGCTGTTGGACTGGCTGCACAGGGAATCGCCGGACGTGGTTGCCCTGCAGGAACTGAAGGCGACCGACGCCGCGTTTCCGGCTGCGGCGCTGGAAGAGGCGGGCTACGGCGCGCTCTGGCAGGGCGAGGCGCGGTGGAACGGCGTGGCGCTGCTGGCACGAGGGACCACGCCGGTTGAGAGCCGCCGCCGATTGCCGGGCGAGCCCAAGGATACCCAGAGCCGCTACCTGGAGGCGGCGGCGCACGGGGTCATCGTGGGTGCCCTCTACCTGCCCAACGGCAACCCGCAGCCCGGGCCCAGGTTCGACTACAAGCTGCGCTGGATGGCGCGCCTGATCCGGCATGCGCGCAGCCTTGTCGAGCTGCCGCACCCGGCGCTGCTGCTGGGTGATTTCAACGTGATTCCCACCGAAGCCGACGTCTACGACCCCAAGGCCTGGCGCCGCGATGCGCTGTTCCAGCCAGAGGTGCGCGAGGCCTTTGAACGACTGCTGGCGCAGGGCTGGACCGATGCGTTGCGGAAGGTGCACGGCGACGCCACGATCTACACCTTCTGGGATTATTTCCGCCAGCATGCCGAGCGCGACCGTGGGTTACGCATCGATCATCTGCTGTTGAACCCCGTACTGGCGGAGCGACTGAAGGACGCTGGCGTCGACCGCTGGGTACGCCTGCAGGAAAAGGCCAGCGACCACGCGCCGGCCTGGGTGACGGTAAGCGCGTGATCAACGCGCGGCTGGGTCCTCGCGTCGCTCGCGGCGTACCCGTGCACGGGTGCGGTACAGGCGGCTGTCCGCTTTCTGGATGGTGTCGGCCACCGGCTCGCCGGGCGTGTTGATGGCCGCACCCATCGAGAACGCGCTGGGCGCGAGCGCGGCGTGGTCCTGGTACCAATGCTCCAGTTCGCTCAACCGGCCGTCCGCAGGCGCGACCAGTACCACCATGAATTCGTCGCCGCCCAGTCGCACCACCGTCTCATCTTTGCCCAGCGGTGAGCGCAGGAACGTGGCGAACTCAACCAGGACGGCGTCGCCACGCCGGTGGCCCTGGGTGTCGTTGATGTGCTTGAAGTGGTCCAGGTCGAACATCACGCAGGCCCAGCGCTCGTCAATCAGTTCATCCAGCCGGTGCAGGTAGCGCCGGTTGTAGCACTGGGTGAGCGGATCCTTGAAGGACATTTCGCGCAGCTGCTGCTCCTGCATCCGCAGCGCGGTGACGTCCTGTGCATGTCCCAGCACGTAGGGCGGGCTGGCCTCGCTGTCGAGCACGTTGTGGTACGCCCAGTAGTGGCGCGTACCGTCGGCGGCAATCAGCTCGATCACGCCAGCATCGGTGTGGTTTGCCTGGATCCGAGCGAGGTAGGCCTTGAAGCCCGCGCGTTTTTCCGGCGGCATCAGGTCACACAGGCTGCGCCCGATCATCTGGCTTTCCTCGAAACCCAGCGATTGCACGGCCGCCGGATTCACCGAGGTCAATGTGCCGTCCAGCGTGTGCGTGCAGATCAGGCCCAGGCTGTAGTGGAACAGTCGCCGGTAACGGGTTTCGCTCGCTTCCAGCGCGTCCAGCGCGGCTCGTTCGTCCGTGATGTCCTGGATCGCCCCGACCAGGCGCGGGTGGCCGTCGACCTGTTGCCGGCTGCCGACCACGCGGGTCCAGATCGCGCGCCCGTCGGCCGTGGTCATCGGCAGCTGCACTTCCCAGGACGTGCCTTCGTCGATGCAACGCTGCACTGCTGCCCGGATGATGTTGCGGCTGTCTTCGCGATAGAACGACAGCGCGGTGTCGAGCGTCGGTTCAAAGTTGCTGCGCACGCCGTGCAACTGCTTGGTCTCGCGGGTCCAGCGCACTTCGTTGGTGACCAGGTCCATCTCCCAGCCGCCCACCCGGGCGGCCCGGTTGGTGCGCTCCAGGAAGTCTTCGCTGCGTTTGAGCTCGCGATGCAGCGCCTTGGCCTGGCCCACCTGCGCCATCAGCGTGCTGCGCTGCTCCAGCACCTGGGTGGTGACCCGGGCAAGGTGCACCATCAGTTCGCGCTGGGACGGAGACAGCACGCCGGGCATCGGATCGAGCAGGCACAGCGTGCCGATACGTGCCCCGTGCGCCGAGCCCAGGGGGATGCCAGCGTAGTGCCGGATGCGAGGCCCACCCGTCACCAGCGGATTGGTGGAGAAACGCGGGTCCTGGCGCGCATCGGGTATCTCGAACAGCTCGTCCTGGCGTATGGCATGGGTGCAGAAGGAAATTTCGCGGGCCGTTTCGCTGACGCCTTCAAGGCCGATGTTGGCCTTGAACCACTGGCGGTCTTCGGCCACCACGCTGATCAGGCCCATGGTCAGGCCGGTCGCGGCGCGGGCCGCGGCGACGATGGCATCGAACACCGGCTCCGGGGGCGTATCCAACAGGTGCAGTCGTTCGATTTCGAGCAGTCGTTCGGCTTCGTCCATGGCGCTTTTCAGGGCTGGGTGGCGAGGGCGGTTGCGGCGGCTGTCTGAGACCACGGTAATGCATGCGGCGTTATGTATCGCCATGGCAGGGTGATGCCGGCGTGAGGCGCGCGCGTCGGCTCAGCGTTGCCGGAGCGATGCCTGCAAGGCGGTGGCCAGTGCGGCATCACCGGACACCAGGTCCTGCCAGCGCAGCGTGATGCCCTTGCGGCGCCCCTTTTCAACCAGCCTCAGTCCTTCAGGGTCCACGATGAGAGTGTAGGGCTGGCCATCGATGTCCAGTTCGCGTCGCAGCGGTTTGTCGAGCGGGGTCATCATCGTTTCCTCGCCGGGGAGAGAGTACGGCGTGGCTGTATCGATACGTGACGATGATCACGGACGTGCCAACGCCAGGGGAAATCAACAGCGCGCGTGATGCCGATGCGGGGGCCGATCACCGGATCCTCCGGCGGCGGCATCCCATCGCTGGCGATGACGACGCCGTGGCTGCCGGTCACCAGGTCGGCGCCGTCGAAGCTGCGGTCCAGCCCGAAGGCCTGCGAGAGCTTGCCGGGCCCGCTGGCCAGATCGTGGTCGCGGCGCGCAGCGGGGCGCAGTTCGCGCATGCGCTCCAGGCCCAGCAGCGGCTCGATGGCCCGCAGCAGCACCGCTACGCCTTCACCGACCTCTCCGCAGACCACGTTGCTGCCCCAGTGCATGCCGTAAGTGAAGTAGACATAGAGGTGGCCGGCCTCACCGAACATGCTGGCCGTACGCGGCGTCTGACCGCGATAGGAGTGTGCGGCCGGATCGACACTGCCCGCGTAGGCTTCGACTTCAACAATGCGACCGGCTCGGCCATCGTCACGGACCAGGAGCTTGTTGAGCAGCTCGGGCGCAACCTCGACGGGCGGGCGCCGGTAGAAGCTGCGGGGGAGGATCTGAAGAGAGGCAGGCAACCAATCCGGCACGGTAGAGGCAGGCTCGGGCAAACGGTGATGGCACTGTGGCACCAAACAGGTGAAACGGGCGCAGACGCAGTGTCATTCCTGCGCAGGCGGAGCGGCCAGTGCCGCGCGGCGGGAGGCATAGATCTCGGGCGTCTGCGGCTTGATGAACAGTGCCACCAGTTCCGGATGCTCGCGCTTCACCGCCATTTCGATGCGGGTGATGCAGGCTTCGATCTGCGGGGTCCGCCGATCGTCCTCGAACTCGGCGCTGAGCATGGCCACCACCTGTTCCGGGCCCATCTGCATGCTGGTCACCCCGTTCGCGCGACGCAGATCCGGATCGGTTTCGGCCACCGCCATGATCCGCTCGGCTACTGCCGGATGTGCAGGCTCTCCGACCAGCAGGCCCTTGGTTTCACGGGCCAGGAGGAAGGCGGTTGCGGCCAGCACGCCGGCGATGCAAAGGGAGGCGACCCCATCAAGCACCGGCATGTCCAGCACCTGCGCGGCCACCAGCCCGATCAACGCGAAGCCCAGCCCGAGCAATGCAGCGCTGTCTTCCAGCAGTACGGTGAAGGTGGAAGGATCCTTGCTGCGGCGGAAGGCTTCGAAGTAGCCAAGCTTGCCTTTGGTACGCCGGAACTCGCGCAGCGCCACCCACCAGGAAGCACCCTCGAACAGGATGGAAATGCCCAGCACGCTGTAGCTCAACGCATGGTTGGTGGCCGGCTCCGGCCGGCGGATGTGCTGGATGCCCTCGTACGCCGAGACGCCGGCGCCAGCAGCGAACACCAGCAGGGCGACGATGAAGCTCCAGAAGTACAGCTCGCGGCCATAGCCGAAGGGATGCACCGGGTCCGGCGCCTTGCCGGCACGGCGCAGCCCGTACAGCAGCAGGAGTTCATTCAATGTGTCGACCAGCGAATGCACACCCTCACTGAGCATGGCCGAGCTGCCGGAGATGCCGGCTGCGATGAACTTGGCGATGGCAATGGCCAGGTTGCCCGCGAGGGCGGCATAGATGACCAGACGGGAACCGGTGGGAGCGGACATTTCGGCGGCGGGGCGGGGCGGACGCCTGATCTTCCCGATCAGCGCGTGCCCATTGCGTGCACGGCGCGATCAATGCCCCTTGGGATTGAGGTACAAACGCGCCCCATCCGATTCACGGTAGCCCGTCCAGCGCCCACCGCCTGACGCGCGGAAGCGCCCGAACACGGTGTTGCTGGTGTCGGTAAGCAGCAGCTGATTGCCCGACAGTACCCAACGGTTGGCCGAGAAGAAGCCATCCGGGCAGCCGGCGGGCACGTAGGCACTGTAGCCGCCGAACCACTCGATACTCTTCAGCTCGATGGAGCAGGTGTTGCCGTTCTCCTGGCCCAGCGTCCAGCTGCCGAACAGATCGCTGTCGCGCACATCGCGGCCGCCACGGTGGCGGTCGTGGCCCCAGTCGTCGTTGTCGTCGTGGAAACCGAAGCCCACGTCGATCTCTTTGCTTTCGCTGCGTGACCCGGACTGCGAGCTGCCGCTGGTGGTGGTCTGGGTGGTCACCGCGCCACTGCTCTGGGTTTGGGTGCTGCTGGATTGCGTGGTCTGGTCGGTGTGGGTGGTCTGTTCGCCGAAGCCGAACGAGGCGTCCTGAGCCAGGGCGGGCAGGGCCAGGAAGTACAGCGCCGACAGGCAGCTACGGGCAAGCAGGGCAGCCATCGCAGGATCCTCGGAAGGGTGGATCGCGCGAGTATCGAACCGGTGGGGCGGGAGACGGTGTGAGGGTGTGCGCTGGCGCAGCCCAGCGAAGGGTAGTGCCGGCCGCTGGCCGGCTCCCACTTGGCGCCCAGAAACCGAAGGAATGCCGGCCAGCGGCCGGCACTACCCGCAGCCAGGCAGGGCCTGGCGCTACTGATCCGGCTTCACCCTTGCCACCCGTTTCCGGTACTCATACACGTTGTCACCGCGGATACGCTTGTCCTCGGTGCCGGTGATCCGGCCGACCTGCTGGTCCGAGCCGGTGACCGGCTTGGCTTCGATGGCGGTCTCGTGTTCGAAGGAGTGCGATTTGTCGGTGTTGCGGTAATAGCGGTACAGCGCCCAGTACAGCGCGGTTGCGCCGGCCGGACCTGCCGCCAACAGCCAGAGGCCACTGTCGTCGCTCATGTCGATGCCACCAGGAAGGCAATTGCGAGGGCTTCAATGACGGTGCCGGTGGCCAGGGCCGCCAGCAGCATCTTCCATTGCTGCACGGGCACGCTGCCCATGGTTTCGCCGGTACGGCCGTTCACTGCGATGTAGTGCAGCATGCCGCCGTTCTTTCCGGGCTGGTGATACGAGTACAGCCACACCGGCAGGTACATCGACACCCAGCGCGTTCCATGCACCTCCAGCTGCTCCTGTTCCCAACGCACGCCACGGTTGTAGCGCCTCACCGAACCTTCCACCTGCGCGCGGGCGATCGACAGCAGCTGGTCTTCCAGCCGCGGCCGCA
The DNA here is from genome assembly GCF_059337855.1 of Stenotrophomonas maltophilia complex sp. Om-AH-Sm3. Lineage (NCBI taxonomy): Bacteria > Pseudomonadati > Pseudomonadota > Gammaproteobacteria > Lysobacterales > Lysobacteraceae > Stenotrophomonas > Stenotrophomonas maltophilia complex sp. Om-AH-Sm3. Next base: position 108,432 of record NZ_JBYBLQ010000003.1, read on the forward strand.
GCTTCTCCACGTCGAGGTTGCGCTTCTCAGAGGTGAAGCCGGCCAGGTATGAGGCGTTCCATTTCACCGCGTTCTTGGTGTCGAACGGCAAGATGGTGTTGATGATGTTGTTGGTGTTGGCGCGGGTATCCAGATTGCCGCGCTCGGCCGAGGATTCCAGGGGCAGGTCATCAACCGTGAAATCCACCTGGCGTTCGACCTGGTAGACATCTGCGTCGTACAGGGTGCGTTTGTTCTTCTCGCTGCCGACCGTGTATTGCCGGGTCTGGATCTCGCCCTTGCCGGCCACGGCCGCGCTGGCATTGCTGTCCACGATCATGTAGGGCAGGAACACGCCCACCACATTTTCCGGGGTGAACTGCTCCTTGAACGCCTTCAGCGCGAACATGCGGCGCTTGTCGACGAACTGGCGGATGCGCGCGACCGCATCATGCTTCTTGATGTGGAAGGGCAGCACCGCATCGGGCACCGCACCATTGCTGATCTGTTCGTTGACGCCGAAGACGTGGCGGCACCAGTGGCAGCGCGCCGTCATCGTGCTTTCGGTATTGACCGTGACTTCGGCACCGCAGCCCGTGCACTTGAACGTCATCAGCGCCGAGGTGTCGGCGTCGATGTCACGCGCGCCGGAGGCGACGACCGTACCGCGCAGCTGGTCGATGGCCTCGCCCAGCCCGAATTCCTCCTCGACGCGCGCGCCATGCCATTCGTGACGGCAGTACAGGCAGACCAGGATATCGGTGCCGGCCTTGGGCCGGATGTCGGTGGCGCCGCACTTCGGGCAGCGGTTGAGGCCGTCCTTCAGCTCGCTGGCCGAGGTATCGATGGCCACAGGATCGGGGGCTCCCACTTCATCGCGGATGGCCTGTGGCAGTTTCGAGGTGTCCAGCGGGAAGCTGCCGGGCAGGGGAGGGACGTCCTGCGGCGAACCGGGCCCATCCAACGAGGCCGCCGGCAAGGGCGGCGGCGTCGCGGGCGCGGATCCGGGCAGCGGCGGTGGGCCGTTTCTGGGATCGGACATGTGGGTTGCGCGTCCTGCTGTTACAGGCCCAGCGCCTTGGCTTTCAGGGCGTCATAGTCGCCCTGGGTGATCAGGCCCAGGTCCAGCATTTCCTTGGCCTTCTTCAGCTTGGCCACCGGATCGTCGGCAGCCGGCGTGACCGGCTGCTGCATGCCGCCGACACCGAACATGCCCGAGGCCATGCCGACACCGACCAGGCCAGCCGCACCGCCGTTCTCGCCGGCCGACTGGATGCCCTGGGCGACGCTCGCCTGCAGGTTGGAATTACCGCGCGAGCCGGACAGCGCATCTGCGCGCTGGACGGTCTTCAGCAGTTCGCGGGTGTTGGCGTCGTACTCGATCGAGACAATGGCGGTCTTGACGATGGCCAGGCCGCGATCGGACTTCCACTGGTAGCCCTGCTCGACGGCGGCCGACAGGCTCTGTGCAAAGCCCAGCGAGTCCTGCTGCAGCTTGGTGATGCGGTTGCCCTTGCCCGGATCGTTCGTGTACAGGCTGAAGGCCGGTGCCAGCGAACCGACCACTTCATTGAACAGCTGGCTGGCGGCGGCGTTGTCCAGGTCGGTGAAGTCGAACACCTGGCCCGGCTGCAGGTAGCTGGCCGGCACGAAGTTCTTCACGAACAGGATCGGGTCGACGATCTTCAGCGTGTACGAGCCGCGCGTGACCGCGCCCACCTGGGTATTGAGGAAACCATCGTCCCAGTAGATTTCCGACTGGGTACCGAAGCGGTTGTCCGGCAGCTCCTTCAGCGAGACGAAATAAGCCGCCTGCTGCGAACCGGGCTGGCCGCCGAACTTGAAGCGTTCCCAGCTCTGCTTGATGAAGGTGCTGACCAGACCGTCGCCGGCGAAGATCGACTGCGAGTTGGGATCGTCCGAACGCCACTCGTAGCCGCCCGGTTCGGCGACGAACGCGGTGATCGCGCCGTCCTGGAACAGCAGCAGGCCGTAGCCCTCCGGCACGATGATCTTCGAGCCGTTGGTGATGATGTTGGACGAGCCACTGGTGTTGGAGCCGCGGCCGGCGTTGGTGCCGCGCGGCACCGCGGCGAACAGGGCCGCCGTCGAGGGCAGGCCTGTGGGCACGGTGTAGAAGTCCTTCCACTGGTCGGCCAGCACACCACCGACTGCACCCTTCACCGCCTGTACCAGACCCATGTCCAACTCCCTGTGATTCGAGGGCAGGCACCATGCCTGCCGAGCTGGACTGACTATAGAGGAGCGGCATGGGCCGCCGCCACCGCCGCGCGCGCCTCCCATTCATCATGGCGCGACGGCGGCAGCAGGCGATCAGGCCATGCCGCGCGCGATCAGGGCATAGCCGATCATCAGTGCCAGGCACAGTGGCAAGGTGACGAAGGAGGCGATCATCCAGCGCAGGGCCTTGCGCGAAGCCTCGGTGGCCGCGCCGATCTGGCCGCTGGCGACCAGTGACGTGCTGCGGTTGGCGTAGACGGTGGCGACGATGCCGAACGGCCAGAAGCCGGCGATGATGCTCAGGATGGCCCACATCAGGTAGTTCCTGGGGGGCACGGGTGGCGGGGTGCGGTCCATGCGGTCGATCTCCTTGATCATGCTGCGGTCGGGAGCGCGAGTATGCCGACAGGCCAATCGCAGCGGAAGGCATGCCACCCGTGCGTGGTGCGCAATCTTCTGCTGGTCGAATGGTCATTGATCGGGGGCGGCGACGCGGCAGGCATGCGCGGTGGCCTGCGGGGCTGGGCGAGCAGGCGGTGTAGCCGTCATGGCGGCGCAACACGTGCCCGCCTCTGGTTCGGGCAGACGCGCTGATCATCAGCGTGGATGGGATTTCGGCGGCTTGCCTTCACCTGCTTTGCGGCGAGCGGCGAGCGGCGCACGGAAACGTGGGCGACAAATATCCGGCGCGGATATTCACGTCATTATCATGCTTATTTTCTGGAAACTCGCTCTCCATAATCCAGGGACGCGATGGCCGGAACACAGGGAGCGCCGCGTCACAGGCAGTGCCGCCCTGTGGCGCACGACCCAGGCCTGGACGACGTCCGCGTTGCCGACCTCCAGCAGCGATGGCAGTTCCCGGCACCGCGGGAGCGGAAAGCGTGCACGGCAACAGCGGTTCGACCAGCGGGCACGGCATGCGGCGTGGACGTCGCAGCATCCCGCGATGATGCCGGAGGGCCTGCATCGCGAGATCGCCCGTTGCAGATGCATCGGGTCGCCATTCCAAAGGGGAGTTTCGATGCACAGGCAAGTCAGTGAGATGCTGCAGCGCGCTTATCGGCCCTATCCGTCATTGCCCGACCTGCTGGGCGCGTTCGTGAAGGAGCTGTCCCGGCACAAGGTGATGCGTGGTGGTCAAGTGCGGTTGCGTGGTGCGGTGGCAGGGGCGGCAGCGGGGTTGCCGGCGGCGTCCGGGAATGCGGAAGAGGTTTGCTTGCAGCGGGTTCCCATCCGCTATGGCGGCGAGCTGTTGGGTGAACTGCACCTGGAAAGTGAGGGGGGGCGGCTGGATGGCAGTGCCCTGGCGCTGGGGGAGCAGTTTGCCCAGCGCTGCGCGCACCTGATCAAGCGCTACGAGGCAAAGGACTGGGCCGAACAGGCGCTTAGCCGGCCGCTGCTGCTGGTCGGCGCTGGCGAGGCGTTGAAACAGATGGATGAATTCGTCGAGCGCGCGGCGGCCAGCCCGCTGCCGGTCCTGCTGCGCGGCGAGTTCGGTACCGAGAAGATGGAGCTGGCCGCTGCCCTGCACAGTGGCGGCCCTTGCAGGCAGGGCCCGTTCGTCGAAGTGAACTGTGTCCACCCGCAGGGCGAAGCCAGCGACTGGTTCGCGCGCGCACAGGGCGGGACGCTGTACTTCCACGAAGTCGACGAACTGCCGGTGCCGCTGCAGGGCCAGCTGTCACATCGCATGCGTGGGCTGCCTGCTGCCCATGCTGAAGCGCTGGCGGCCGGCCCGATACGGGTGATCGCTTCGACCAGCGCGGACCTGGAACAACGCGTGAGAGAGAAGCAGTTCTCGCGCGCCCTGCTGGCCGGGCTGGAGTTCCTGACAGTGGATATTCCACCGCTGCGCGAACGGGTGGAGGACATCGGTGCGCTGGCGGCGCGTTCGCTTGAGCTGCATGGATTCAATCCCCACGTGCTGGGCGACGATGTGCTGGAAGCCCTGTGCGCGCATGACTGGCCCGGCAATCTATTGGAAATGGAGCGGGTGGTGGTACGGCTGGCGGTGATGACCGGTGGCCGATGCATCCGCCGCGAGGATCTTGCACGCCACGCGCCGGATCTGGCAGCAGGCCACGTCGCCAGCGGTGCCGGGTGCGCGCCGCAACGGCTGCCCACGCTTGAGGAGATCGTCGCTCCTGAGCCCGTGCAGCCGGATACGGTGCGGGCAGCGCATGAGGGCCTGCACGACGGCCTGAAACGTGCGCTGGCCTATCTGAAGGACCATGCTGCGGAGCCGCTCACCCTGGGCGACCTCGCTCGCCAGGCCCATGTGAGCCAGTCGCACCTGGGGTTCCTGTTCCGCAGCGAGCTGGGCACGACGTTCAAGCTGCTGCTGCAGCAACTTCGCATCGAGCATGCCAAGCAGCTGCTGCGGGATGGGCAGCGCCTGCGCATTACCGATGTCGCGCTGCAGGTCGGCTTCGGTGACCTGAGCCACTTCGAGAAGAGCTTCCGGCGCGCGGTAGGGGTCAGCCCGCGCAGCTACCGGCGAACCCCGCACCAGTAAAACCAACGCCCCGGCGCAGGCGCGGGCCTGCCCGGGGCGCTGGGGTGGCAGATCCAGCGTTACCGTGCGTTTGCTTCTGCAGCGCGCTGCACGGCCTGCTCGGCGGCTTCGTCGGCGCGCCGTGCCGCCTCGGCGGCAGCGTCGACCGCGCGTTGCGAGACCTCCATCGCGGCGCGGATGCCGTCTTCACTGGCGGCCATCGCGGCGTCCGCCAGCTCCTGGGCGATCTGCATCGGGGATTTGCCCGCCGGATGGGCGGGAGTGGGCTTGCCGGGAAGCGGGGTCGGGAAGGTCATCGTCGGTGCTCCTGCTGGGGATGAGGGGGGAACACCGTCGCTGCGTTCCCCCAGGATGTGGCGCAATGCCGCCTGGGCATCGGCCAGGATCTTCTGCGCCTGTTGCCGGGCCGCCAGGCGTCCGGCAGCAACGGCCGCGCCGGCTGCCGACGCGAGAGCCTCCGTTGCTGCCTGCACGCCATCGCCACCTGGCGCCGGAGCCGGGTTCACACCGCATCCGCCTGGTAGCCCACCTGCGCTTCTTCGCCCAAGTAGCCGCGGGTTCGGCGGTAGTCCTGCAGGGTGATCACATTGTCCTCCACCTGCACCAGCGCCTGCGCTCTGGAGCCATCGATCGGGAACTGCACGCTGGCACCATCCTGGCCGAGGCGGCCACGGGAAACCGGATGTTCGTTGAGGAATTCCTGCGCATCGCGCAGCTGCCACCGCACGGCCTCGCGCAGCCGGCTGTCATCCTGCAGCAGGTCGGGATCGTTGTCGAAGCAGGCTGCCATCTGCTGGGCGGCCAGCGAGATGCGGGCGTAGCCGATCTGCCGGTTCGCGGCCAGGCTTGCGTCGATCGCCTCACGCACCTGCTCTGGCGACGGCAACTGTGGCAGTTGCGGCCCGTCCAGGAAGCCGAACAGGATCGGCAGCACCTGCTGCAACGCGCGGGTGGCACGCGCCAGCCGATGCTCGCGACTGCCGCCACCTGCGCTCACCCGCTGGTAGAAACGGAAGTAGTCGGCAAACTCGATGGGCCTGCGCGCGTGCAGCAGCGCGAAGTGGGCAGCGTCGGCCAGGTCATCGCGCCCTGTGGCAGGCATGCCGACCTCACCGGCCAGTTGGTGGAGCGCCAGCGACTCACGAAAATCCAGTTGCTGCAGCAAGGGAGCAGCGGCCGCACCGATCGCCGCCAGGAACGCGCGCGAGGCCCCGAGGTCGGTGTTGGTCAGCAGCTGGTGTTTGTCCAGTACCCGCCGCGCCTCGTTGTGCGACAGGCGTGTTTCTTCGTCAAACTCCATGTTGCGCAGGGCACCGAGGTCGCTGGCGCCAAGGCTGAGCAGCTTGATCGGGCCGACCTGCAACCCGAGGCGTGGCAACCATGTCATGCGCGAACCGTGCAGACCCTGCTGCACCCCATCGAGCATCGTGCCCTCGTCGGAGAAAGCGTAACGGTGCTCATGCGATTCCATGGCCCACTTCAGCCATTGCTCGCCACCGTCGATGAACTGAAGGACATGCCTGCAGGGTTGGCTGATCTGGTTGGCCTGGGGGATGGAACGACCGGCAATGAAAACGCTCATGCGTGGCTCTCCTGGCGGCCTCACTGGGCCGGAAATTCCTTTAGGACGGTCGCAGCGGCATTGCCGACGCGATTGAAGTCGTCGGTGGCCCCCTGCATCATGTTCTGCGCCTGCGTGAGCACCCTTGCATACTTTTCGTCCCCCGTCGCCAGGTACTGGGCCATGGCCACGCCGGCCGCGGTGGTCGCGATGGTTGAGACATTGCGCAGGGCGTCGGCGGCATCCTGCACGGCGATCGCGGCAGACTGGGCCACCGACTGGTAGGCCTTGCCGGCGCCACTGGTCTTCACCACGGATGCGGACATGGTGGCCGTCTGCACCTGGTTGATCACATCGATGACCTGGGCGTTGACGTTGCTCGGGTCCATACGGGCTCCTTGATGGGCGGGTGGGGCCGCAGGCGGCCTGCAGGGTGTCAGGCCCCGGCGTCAGCGTCGGCTGCCGGGGAAGAAGAAGGAGAATCTGGCGCGGGATCCTGGGCGGGACCTGCGTCCGGATCCGGACCGGACGCGGCGTCGGGCGCAGGACCGGGCGCAGGCGCTGCCGCATTGCCTGCAAGCGTTTGGAGTGCATGCAGGCTGCTGGTGGCGGCCGCAGCGTCGGCAGTGGCACCGTGGGTCTGTGCCTGCAGGACGCTGATGGCGGTCTTTCCTTCTGCGGTGGCCGCGGCGATCACGGCCGCAGGCGAAGGGGGCGCCGGCACCGGGCCGGGCAGGGGGATGACCTGCGGCGGTGGCGGCGGAGGGGGTTCCGGAGCGGGTGGCGGCACCGGCCAGGGAGCGTTGATCATCTTCGCGCAGGTCGCGGTGACCGCTGCGTTGCTGACCATGCCCGCACCCTGCTGGCGCGCGACGGCGTTGTGCATGGCGGTGCCCAGCGTCTCCAGCATCACCATGTCCAGCATGCTGAAGGACTGCGCCGGCCCCTGGGCCACCAGCAGGGTCGAGGCGGCACTGACGCTGTCGACGATCTGGCTGTTGACGGTGTTCTCACTGCTCATGACGGAACGGCTCCCTTCTGGATGATCAGGGCCAGGACCTGGGCCAGGCTTGCGCCGGCGGTCACCTGGCCGCGTTGCTGGTTGGCCACCGCGTTCTGCATTGCCAGGCCGAGGCTGTCGGCCATCGCCAGGTACGTGGCGGACATCGCGAACGAGGGGGCGAGGGCGATCGCCACACCGGATCCGGCGCTGGTGGCTGCCAGCAGGTAGCCGGTGGCGGGCGATGCGGCCATCGATCAGGGGCCCGACGTGACGCCGCCCTGAGCGGGGGCGCGGTGGTTGGCGTCACGCCGGGCCGACACGTCAGCGCAGACCCAGGATTTCGCGGGTGGCCACGCCGTTGGAGGCGGTATCGATCGCATACAGCGTGGACACCCCCTGGGTGGTCGACGCCTGCATGGTCACGTAGGACTGCTGCTGGTTGTTGGTGGCGTTGTGCGCGGCGTTGGACAGCGCCTGGCTGGTGGCCACGAACAGGTTGCCCATTGCGATAGCCGGCGCATCACCAAGCACCTTGGTGTTGACCTGCGAGACCGAATCGGTGATCTGGCTGTTGACGGCGGTGGGAAATGCCATGGTGGAAGCTCCTAGGGTGGACAGCACTACAGGAACGGAGATTGCCGGCACTCAATGGAATCAGCCGAGAATCTTCCGGGTGGCGGCGCCGGTGGCGCCGGTATCGACGGCGTAGAGCAGCGCGACGCCCATCGTGGTCGCGGCCTGCGCCGTGACATACATCTGCTGCTGGGCGAGCGTCGCGTTGTGGGCGGCATTGGCCAGTGCCTGCGCGGTGGCCTGGTACAGCGTGCCCATTGCCGTGGCAGGCGCCACGCCCAGCACCTGCAGGTTGGCCTGGCTGACCGAGTCGGTGATCTGGTCGTTGACGGCCGTGGGAAATGCCATGGCTCAGCTCCTTGCCTGCCGGCGCATCACGCGCCGAGGATCTGCTTGGTGGCCACGCCTGTGGTGGCGGTGTCGATCGAATACAGCGTGGCCACGCCCATGGTGGTGGCCGCCTGCGCCGTCACATAGGACTGCTGCTGCGCATTGGTGGCGTTGTGGGCGGCGTTGGCCAGCGCCTGCGCAGTGGCCTGGTACAGATTGCCCATGGCCACGGCGGGCGCGTCGCCCAGCACTTTGGTGTTGGCCTGGGTGACCGAATCGGTGATCTGGTCGTTTACAGCGGTCGGGAATGCCATGTCGATCTCCTTGAGGTTGGCGGGTCAGCGATGGAACGACAGATCAGGAGCCCAGGCCGCGGACGCGGGTGCTGAGGATTTCCTTGCTCGCTACCGCCGTGGTGGCGGTATCGATCGAGTACAGAGTGGCCACGCCCATGGTGGTGGCCGACTGCGCGGTGACGTAGGACTGCTGCTGCGCGTTGGTGGCGTTGTGGGCGGCATTGGCCAGCGCCTGTGCGGTGGCCTGGTACAGATTGCCCACTGCCACGGCGGGCGCGTCGCCCAGCACCTTGGTGTTGGCCTGGGTGACCGAATCGGTGATCTGGTCGTTTACCGCGGTTGGAAATGCCATGTCCTGCTCCTGCGAAAGGGTGGAAGTGCGTGGTATCCAGTGTCACGGTGCGTTGCCTGCAGCGGCCTGGGCTTCACCGTGTGGCCAGAGTAGGAAATGGCGCCGCCGCCGGATTGGCGGAATCGACGGAGAATGCGGTGGGATCACCGTGAAGGTGCGGCGTGAATACGGCGGAACTGATGATCATCGCCGTCGTCGCCAGCGCTGGCGCGTTGCCCTGGAGCACACACAGGGCCGGCGCGTGGGTAGCGCGATCCGGCGGCGAGGGGCTGTCGGCCACAGCGTCGCCGGATCGGGCGGGTCAGAGCATGTAAGGGATCTTGAACGCCAGCGTGAAGTCCGGTGCATCCGGGGTCAGCCCGATGCCCAGCAGGGTCACCAGCGTGGTGTGCTGGTTGAGCGCATACGTCACACCCAGATTCAGTGACGCCGCGTTGGCGTCGCTGCCAATCACTTTCATCCACTTTCCGCCCTGGAAACGGGTGGAAGCGCGGGCGCTGATCCGGTCGCTGAAGGACAGGCTGAGACTGGTGCGCTCGTTGAACGCAAAGGCCACGCCAGCGCCGAAGTAGACCGCGCCGCCGAGCTTCACGTCACCCGGGTTGACCGTGTCGGGGTTGCTGTCGATGTCGCTGAAACCACGCGGGAACGAATGCACATAGCCGACGTTGGCGAACAGGATCGCCGGATCGGCGGTCTTGACCATCGACAGGCCCACATTGGCCTGCCACACGCCATTGCCGGTGGGCTGTTCCCTGGGTACGGCGAAGCGGATGTAGTCATCGTCGTCTCGCTCGATCACCTTCCAGTCCAGACCGTAAGGTGCGCGCCCGGTAGGGGCGGTCACGCCGGCAGTGAGAACGGTCTCCGGGCGCCAGCCGCGTTCGCCGAACAAGCGGTAATTCGCACTCAGGCCGATATCGCCCAGCCCGTTGCCATTGGTTTCTTCCTGCGCGATCGCGGCCGCCGCACCGCCGGCGCCGCCCTTCTGGTAGACCGTGCGCCGCGCCAGGTAAGGCACGTCCAGGTTGAGCGTCAGGTTCGGGCTGACACCCCAACGCGCGGCCAGGTTGTAGGTGAGCGAATCGGACTCCACGTTCTCGATGGCGATGTTGCCGAGGAAGATCGCGTCCAGTGCGAGGAAGCCGTTGAGGGTGAGCTGCTTGCGGTCGTAGCGGGCGTAGGTGAGGCTGTTCTCGACGGTGAAACGGCGCGAGAACAGCGCCGACTGCTGCTGTTTCACATCATCCACGCTGCGCCGCGATTCCTGCTTCGCCTGCTGTGCCTCGGCGGCGGTACTGGCGTAGCCTTCGCCACCCGACGAAGTCTGTAGAGTCGCGCCACGCTCGACTGCCGTAGCCGTAGACAGGGCCATCGGGCCAACCTTCCCACTCAACCGCGCCTGCATGGCCTGCACCTGCATGTCCAGTTCGCGCAGCCGCCGCACTTCCTGCGCATAGTTGGATTTGAGCTGCTCCAGCTGGTTGGCCAGTGCCTGCACGTCGGCGCCATCGTCCGCCGCGGGTGGCGCGGCGAAGGCGGTGCCCGCCAGCGCCGCCAGCGCCAACGGTGTGATCCTCATCAGGGTGTGCATGTTCGTGTCCTGCGTTGTGCAACGCTTCCCCCAACGCCGTGCCGTGGTGCTACCGGCCCGGCCCCATGCCGCGGTTCATCGCAATCGCCTGGGCCACGTTCTGGCTCAACGGCAGGTTGCCGCCCGCGGTATCCCGCACCAGCTCCAGCCGCAGCTGGTTGCTGGCGGTCTGGCCGTCACCGTTCAGGGCGATGCCCTGGCCGACGCTGCCGTTGCGTATCCATTGCTGGACCAGGCCCTGGCCATCCACCTGCAACTGCAGGCGTGCCTGGTTGCCATCCAGCACCGCGGAGGCCGAGACGCCTGCACCCTGCGCACTGAGCGAATGGGCACCGTCATCCGAAGGGGCCGGCACCGTGCCGTTGCGCACCACCAGCTTGGTCGCATTGCGGGCGACGTTGCCATCGCCGGCCACCTGCACGCTCTGCACCAGGCCGCTGGCGTTGGCCAGGCCACTGCTGTCGATGTGGCGACCCTGCGTGTCAGGCAGCGGCGCATCTGCGGCGGTCACGTGCACGCTGGGCTGGAAGCTCAATTTCGGGCTGCCGCCGCCGCGGAAGTCCATGCCCAGAGTCAACGCACCCTGCAATACGTTTCCGTTGCCGGCCTGCCACTGCGAGACCATCGTCACCCCGAACCACGCGACGGTATTGCCACCTACGGTGTAGCGGCCGCGCATCAGGTTCAGTTCGGGATCCGGAATTTCCTTCGGGCCACGCCCGGGCGCCGCGTCCGCTGCCTGCAAGGGCAGGGCGGGGCAGGCCAGCAGCAGGGCCATCAACAATCGGTGGCGGAACATGGCGGAGCCTCCTTCAGAACAGGTCGGCGTGGCTGAAGCCGAAGTCGACCAGTTCGGCATCGGTGATCGGCCCCTGTCGCGCGTAGAGCGCGCGGGCACTGGGTCGTTCGCTGGGTTGCAGCAGTACTGTGTTGCGATCGAAATCGCTGCCGATCACCACGAATACGGCGCGCGATGGCCACGCAGCGAGAAATTCAGGCAGCGCCAGGCTGCGGTTGCCAAGGATGGGATCGGCCACCTCGACCACGCCGTCGCGTACCTGCTTGAGCACCACGAAGTGGCGGAATCCGCGCACGTCCATCAGCACAAGGCCGGGAACGCGAAGCGTGCGCAGGCGTGCCTCATCGATGCGATAGCCGCGCCCACGCATGCCCAGCGATTCCACATAGCGCTTGATGTCGAGCAGCGAAAAACCGCGCTCGGCCACCAGCGCCGGATCGGAGACCCTCATCATCCCTTCGATCACCGTGGTCTCGTCGGTCTCCAGGTGGTAGGCATGGCGCAGGAGGGTTGCCAGGGCCGCGGCACCGCAGCTGTAGTCGGTGTGCTGGCGTACCACGTTGCGGTAGCGCCGTTCCTGCATGCTCTCCACCTTCTGGTGCAGCAGTGCGCCATTGGGCAGCACGCCGGCGAAGCCGACGTCGCCCGCCCGCGCAGACGCGCCGCCCAGCAACAGCAGGCAGGCCAGCAGGCGTATCGAGAGACGGTGGCCGATCATCGCGTTCTCCGGCAGCAAGGGGGAGCCCCTGTTCCAAGGGGGAGGAGGAACAGGGGCTCCCGGGGACCCGGCCATTGGCGGACGGCCGGGGTTGGTGCACTTACTCGCCGCTGCCACCACCGCCGCCGGTGCTGGGCTGGGCGACTGCCAGGGCCAGGCTGTTGGCCTGCAGGTTGCCGGTGCCCGCGGCCACGTTCACGCCGATGTTGCCCGAGGCGCCGGAGAAGGCGCTGCCCGACAAGGCCGAGGTGTTGGTCGCGTTGACGTTCACCCAGCGCGTGGTGCTGACCGTGCCGCTGAGGCTGGCATACAGGTCTGCCACGCCCAGCTCGACGAACTGGCTGGTGCCACTCTCACGCGTATCGAAGCCCAGGCCACCCACCCCCGGCCGGTTGGGGTTCATCGTGGCGTTCTGGATTTCGTCGTCCAGGTCGATGTGGCCGGTGCTGCTGCCACCCGGGTGTGGCAGCTCGCCACTCCAGGTATCCAGATAGTAGTTGGCCATCTGGTAGGCGTTGCCGGTACCGCGGTAGGTGCCGGCGCCATAGGCCAGGGTCAGGCCGCTGACGCCGCCACGCATGCCGACCTGCACGGTATCGGTGTAGGACTGCACGAAGCCGGCGTTGCTGACCGTGTTGCCGGTGGAGACCTGGTTGGAGCTGATGCTCGACTGCGCCACTGCGGTGGTCGCGACCGAGGCGGCGAGCGCATTCTTCTGCTCGTTGTTGTTGCCCGAGGCGATGTTCACGCCGATGTTGCCGGACGCACCGCCGAAGGCATTGCCACTGAGACCCGCGGCATTGGTGACGCCGGAGTTCATGGTGGCGTTGTCGAAGCCGGCCTGGTTGACGAACACCTCGGCGTCGGCCATGCCGAAGCTGAAGGACGCGTCGGCGGCGGACAATGATGCGGCATTGTCCTGGGCGTTGTTGTCGCCCGATACCACGTTGAAGCCGAGGTTGCCGGAGGCACCTGCGCCCACGCTGTCACCGATGGAGGCACTGTTGGTGACCAGGCTGTTGCTGGTGGCGTTGTTGCTGATCGACTGGCGGTTGTCGATCACGGCGATGGCCGCCGAGTCGAGGTCGATGTCGCCGGTGATGTTCGGGTCGCCGGAGAAATTGATGTCGGTGCTCAGTCGCAGGTCCTTCTCCAGGTTCACGTCGACGCCGTGGTTGTTCTTTTCCTTGCGTTCGTCGGCCTGGATGGTGCTGTGCTTCTGCACATTGACGTTGACGGTGCGGTTGCGCACGTCGTTGTCGGTGTGGTTGTGCGTCTCGTTGCGGGTTTCGCTGACGGTGTGGGTGTGGTTGATGTTCGCGTTGGCGTTCTGGTTGTCCCAGCCATTGGCCGCAGCGGCGGTCGAGGCAGTGGCAATCGCCATGGCGAGCATGGTCCGTTTGACGGTCGCTTTCATGGTGCCCTCTCTCTCATCAGGTGGTGCATCGGTTGGGTGGTTGTCACGGGCGGTCCTGCACGACCAGGCCCAGCACATTGGCCGTGTCATTGCCGCTGCCCGCGATCTGATTGAGTTGCAGGACCCCGTCGAATCCCCGCAGCGCGGTGCTGGTGACACCGGCGCTGCGGGTGCCCGTCGCGACGCCGCGACCGGCGTCGTCCCGCCCCCCTGCCAACGCGGAACCCTCGGCGGCCAAGGCCGTATCGTCGGTTTCGCGTATGCCCTGTCGGGCCAGTGTCGCGCTGACGACGTTGAGCGTCGTGTTGGCGATGCCGCTGGCCTGGTTGATGGATGCGATACCGCTGGCACCGGCCAGCGCCTTGCCATCGATGACGGCGGTGGCGTGAACCGGTGCACCCAGCACGCGGTCGCCACCGCGCAGTTGTCGGTTGCCGATCGAGACGTCGGCATGTTCGCCAGTGGCGATGCCGCGCAGGTTGGCCTGCAGATTGAGGTCGCCGGCCGCCTGGTTGACCGCGATGGCGCCGTTCGCGCCGGCCAGTGCATGGCCGTCGATGCGGGCAACGTCGAGGTAGGCGAGCATGCCGCTGTAGTCATCGGCCTGCGCGATCAACGGCGTGGCAGGCAGGATCAGCAGCAGCCAGTGCGCCCGCCTCACTTGCCACCTGCCGGGGCCATGCCCTGCAGCGGGAACTGGCCGAGAGCGCCGCGCACGGTATCGCCGATGCCGCGGGTACTGTTGCCGACCGCGCCGAGCGGGCCGTTCATGGCGCCACCGAGGCTGCTGCCGACCATGCCGTCACCGCTGCGGCCGAGCGTGCCGCCCAATGCCTGCTGCGTCACACGTTCGACCGTGGTGCCTGCGGGTGTGGTGGCTGTGGCGGCGTGACCTGCCCCCATGCCTGCGTAGTCCTCATCGCTCAGCTCGTCCATCCCGTTTGCCGGGGCACCCGCACCGAGGGCCGCCGCGATCTCGCGCTGGGGTTTCGGGTCGGCGATCAGCGCCATGCCGGGCGGTGCCATGCGATAGGCCGGGCGTGCGGACACATCACGCAACAGGACGATTTCGCCCGGTTGAGCCTTCACGCCCTGGCGTGCACCGGAGGCAGAGGCGCTCGCGCCAACCGACAGCAGGGCCACGGCCAGCGTTGCCAGCAGGCCGCGAATGGGGGTGATGCCGTCCATGCCGATCTCCCGTGGTGGGTGCGGCGGAACCACGCATCAACCGTGCCAACCCTGCAAGGCTTGGCTGCCATGGCGCCAGGTGGTGGCAGACGCAGGGGGTCTGCTGCCGCGCTGTTACAGCGGCGTCGGAAAAATGTTGGGATTGCGCTGTACCAAGCGCCGCAGGGCAAGGCGGGCGCCCGACTGTCACACGGGTGTTACAGGTGCCGTCGCGGACTGTAACGATGCCGCTTCAGCCGGTGCTCTCTTGACGCGGCGCTCATTGCGCCGCCGTTTAGCGCAGCGCTAGGATCCGCCCATCAAAGGCCGCTGCGGCGGCTGTAGAGGTCCCGGCGGAGGGCGGCACGCCGGTGATTGCCTGACAGTCCGCCGACGGTGTCCGGATGCTGGGGGAAGCATGGCGGCGGTCCCGGAGGCTTCTACATCGCGTTGCGTGCTCTGGTTCGGCGAGCCGCTGGCGAACGAGCGCAGCGCGCTGGCGGCCGCAGGCTGGTACGTGCGCCGCATCCATCCCGACCCGGCGATGGCGATCGGGCTGCGCGGGCGTGATCGGCTGCTCGCTGTGCTGGATCTTCGCCATCTGGATACGCCCGCGCTGCAGTTGCTGGCGCCATGGATCGAACAGCACGTGCATCTGCCCTGGCTTGCAGTGCTGCCACCCGGCGCAGGGCCCACGCCTGCAGCGTGGCTGCCCTTGCTGCAGCGTTGCATCTCGCGGTTCACGCTGCCTTTCGGCCTGCAGGATCTGGTGGCGGCGATGCGCCAGCAGTTCGACGCGGATGATCCTTCTGCCAGCGAGGTATGCGGCGGCCAGGGGCCGCGCGCACTGATCGGCGAGAGTCCTGCGTTGCATGCGGTGCGCACCGTGCTGCACAAGTTCGCGCCGGTCGAACTGCCGGTGCTGGTCACCGGCGAAACCGGTACCGGAAAGGAGCTGGCGGCTCACGCGCTGCATGCGTTGTCCGGCCGTGCGGGCAAGCCGTTCATCGCGGTCAACTGCGGTGCCATTCCGGCCAATCTGGTGCAGTCGGAGCTGTTTGGCCACGAGCGCGGCTCGTTCACCGGCGCCGACAAGCGCCAGATAGGCGTATTCGAAGCCGCACACGGCGGCACCGTGTTCCTCGACGAGGTGGGCGACCTGCCGGCGGAGGCGCAGACCAGCCTGCTGCGCGTGCTGCAGGAAGGCACCTTCGAGCGCGTCGGCAGCAGCCAGCCGCTGCGGGCCGACGTGCGTGTACTCGCGGCCACCCACGTCGAACTGGAGCACGCGGTGGCGCAGGGGCGGTTCCGCAGCGATCTCTACTATCGGCTCAATGTGCTGCGCCTGCTGATGCCGCCCTTGCGCGAGCGTGGCGCCGATGTGCAGCTGCTGGCCGAGCACATCCTGCGCTGCTTCCGTCTGCGCCACAGCGTGCGTGCACGTGGCTTTGCGCCCGCCGCGCTGCAGGCGATGCGACGCTTCGGTTGGCCCGGCAACGTGCGTGAACTGCTCAACCGGGTGCAGCGGGCGGCGATCATGGCCGAAGGCGAGCTGATCAGCGAGCGTGACCTCGAACTGGGGGGGAGCGAGCATGCGCCGCCGGGGGCGATGCTGCACGATGCCCGCGGCCAGGCCGAGCGCGATGTGCTGCTGCAGACCCTGCGCCAGACCGGCTACAACGTCTCCGAGAGCGCACGGCAGATGCAGATCTCGCGGGTGACCGTGTACCGGTTGTGCCGGAAGCATCGGCTGGAGCTGCCGGCGCAGCGCTGAGCGCGGATCATGGTTCGCCCGAACGGTAGCGGATGCGGTACAGGTCCAACCCCGCACCGTCTGCGCGCCGCGCCGAATAGGTCAAAGTGTCAGGTTGCGAGCCATCCAGCATCGCACCGTAGCTGTCGCCGGAGGCTTGGTTCACCGGAGAGGGCAACGCATGGCCCGCGTCATAACGGCCTCCACGCTCGTAGCCAATGAACTGGCGGACCGGTGCACTGCCGAAGTCCAGGGCGCGGGCAAACACCACCGTTCGGCCGTCGCCGAGGAAAGTGGCATCGAACTCCTGCGCGGCGGTATTGATGCCACCGGCCAGCGGCCGCGCCAGCTGCGCCACGCCGCCGATCATCGTGGCGCTGTAGAGGTCATGGCCGCCGGCACCGCCCGCGCGATCGCTGGAGAACAACAGCGTACGACCGTCCGGGGAGAGCATCGGTGCGAACTCGTCGGCCGCACTGTTCACCGCGGGGCCCAGATTCTCCGGTTCGCCGAATCGACCGTCGCGTCCAATGCTGACCCGGTACAGATCGTCGCCGCCCTGGCCGCCTGCGCGGTCCGAGCAGAAATACACGACGCGCCCATCTGCGGAGAACGCGGGATCGAAGTCGCGCCCAGCCGTGTTGAACGGTACCGGCGTCGCCGGCCGCCAGCGCTGCCCATCGTGGCGGGAGACCCAGATGTCATACCCGCCCGGACCGCCGGGACGGTTGCGGCTGAACCATAGTGCGGTGTTTCCGTCCGGGCTCAAGGTCAGTCGAATCTCGTCGTACTGCGTGGATGCAACGCCCGGCGCAAAGCGTTCAGCGGAGCCGACGATCTGCAGCACGCTTGAGGGAGTCGCGGGGGGCGACGCAGCAACCAGCAGCATCACGGCCAGCCGCGCTTTCATGCCTGCCGCTCGAAGTCGCTGACCCAGTTGGTTTCCCAGCTGCGGCCACCATCGGCTGAGGCCGCCTGTTCCCAGCGCGCCGAACGCGGGGTGATGCGTGACCAGATCACCCGCGTCTGGATTGTTCGACCGTCGAGCTGGTCTTCGCCGAAGAAGCGGCCGACACCATCCTCGAAACCACCGCGCAGCGGCGCGCCGATCCGGGTCGGCTCCCGGCCATCCAGCCACCAGCTCAGCCAGTGCTGTTCCGCCGCGTTCCAGGCGCGGATACCCATGCCGCGCACCGGTGCTCCAGGCACGTCCATCAGGTTGTCGCCCACGTTGCCGAATCCTCCCAGTACCGGCCAGTTGTGCAGGGTGCCGTTGAACGCGTCCCACGCATCACTGCCTGCCAGCCGAGCGCGCAGGCGACGATGGCGCACGTTCCAATGGCCCACCAGGAAATCAAAATCGCGCGGTGCATCCGGCAGCTTCGGAAGCGGAGAGGGGGCTGCCGCAGTGCGGCGGAACCAGTTGCGCCAGTTCACTTCCCAGTGCGCGCCGGCATCGTCGGAGAACGCCTGCTCCCACCACGGCTCCTCGCCATGGATGTCATGCCAGCGGAACCAGACGTCGATGGGGCGTCCCTTGAAGTGATCACGACCACGGAAGCTGCCGCCATCGCCTTCGAGGACGCCGCGCACGGGCGCTTCGATATGGGCAGGGTTGCGTCCATCGATCCACCAGATCGACCACGTGGAAGACACCGGATCAAAGGCACGCACGCCCAGGCCTCTGTACGGGCCCGAAGGCAGCGCCATGACGTTGTCATCGATGGTGCCGAGCCCGCCCAGGGTGAGCCAGACCGCGCTGGCGCCGGTGAAGGCTTCCCAGCGGGTGTCACCCACCAGGCGCTCCTTCAGCCGTTGGTGCCGGACCCGCCAGTTGCCCTGTAACCATTTCCAGTCTTCGCTGTGGCTGGCCAGGGGCCGCCCCGAGGGCAGGGCGCTCGAGGCTGCCGCCGCGGCCAAGGTGGCCAGGAACTGCCGTCGATCCATGTGCGTGATCCCTTGCCGAACGTGCCTCCATCGTTGCGGGTGCGAGGGGGATTGACCACGCAGATATCGGGGCTCAGGCTAAGCCACACTTATGGTGACCCAACGCCAGCTTCCATCGCTTGTCGCCATCCGCGCCTTCGAAGCGGCGGCGCGGCTGGGCAGTTTCGCCCGTGCCGCCGAGGAGCTCGATACCAGTGCGGCATCGGTGAGTTACCACGTGCGCCGGCTGGAGGCCCAGACCGGTACCTGCCTGTTCCTGCGCCATGCACAGCATGTGGAACTGACGGCAGCGGGTGCCAGCGTCGCGCAGGAGGCCACCCGGGCCTTCGACGCGCTTCGTGCCAGTTTCATGCGTGCCGCTGACATGGATGCGGCGCGATTGCGCCTGTCCGTATTGCCCACGCTGGGCACCAGCTGGTTGACGCCGCGGCTGGGCAGCTTCCGTGCCCGCCATCGGAACATCGTGCTGGAACTGGACCTGTCGGCAGAGCCCCAGGACCTGGCCGCCGGGCGTTTCGATGCCGCCATCCGCAATGGGCATGGCGGGTGGCCCGGGCTGCAGGCCACGCCCCTGTTCCCCAGCATTTTCACCCCGTTGTGCGCGCCAGCGCTGCTGCCGGCGGCAGACGGGCTCGGTCGCCGGGCGTTGGACGTTCCGCTGCTCGGCAGGCCCGACTGGTGGGCACTGTGGTTCTCCGCACATGGTGCCGTCCCGCCGCCGGCCGCAGAGAGCTTCATCACCCCCTTTGCGGTAGAGCATCTGGACGTCGGCGCGGCCATTGCCGGGCAGGGCATCGCCATTGCTTCGCCAATCCTGTTCCAGGCCGAACTGGACAGCGGGCGCCTGGTGCAGGCACATCCCGGTGTGGCCAGCGACGGGCGGGGTTTCTGGTTCGTCGCACCGACGGCGCGCAGCCGGTGCGCCAAGGTCATTGCGTTCGGTGACTGGCTGGGCGAGCAGGCCGCGCAGGCCAGGCATGCGGCGCGACATCATCTGGCGCGCATGGTGGCGGCATGAGCCAGAGCCCCGAACTGCTGCGACGCCTGCTGCGTGCCAAGGACCGGATGGACCATGCCAGCCACGAGGAGTGGCCGGTGGCCCGCCTGGCCGAAGTGAGTGCCGTATCCGCGGCGCATTTCGCGCGTTCGTTCAAGCAGGCATTCGGGCTGCCGCCGCACCGCTACCTGCTGAGCCGCCGCATCGAACGGGCCGTGGCGATGTTGCGTGACACGGACCTGCCGGTCACCGAGATCGCCGCGCAGACCGGGTGGAGCAGCCTGGGCACCTTCGGCCGCATCTTCCGTGACATCACCGGCGACAGCCCCGGCAACGTGCGCGAGCGCGAGCGTGCTGGCCAGGTGACTCCGGCCAGCGTGCCGGAATGCCATGCGCGTGCCGCGCAGCGACCGGACCTGAACATCGCAGTTTTGGAGAAGCGCCGTCGCCAGGCGGTTGCTAACGTGGACCCCACCTGAGGGAGGTCCCATGACAAACACTGTGAACACGGTCGGCCTGTATGTGCGCGACCAGGATGAGGCACTCGCGTTCTACGTCGGCATGCTCGGTTTCGAAGTGCACACCGACGTGCGCAATGGCAGCTACCGTTGGCTGACGGTACGCAGCCCCGGCCAGGACGGATTCCAGCTGGGGCTGTTCGTGCCCGGTCCGCCCACACACGACGCGGCCACCGCGCAGGCACTGCAGCAGCTGGTGGCGAAAGGCGCAATGCCGCCGCTGGTGCTGGCCGTCGATGACTGTCAGGCGTGCTATACGCGATGGCGGGCGCAGGGCGTGGAGTTCACCCAGGAGCCGGTCGAACGCTATGGCGCCATCGATGCCGGATTCCGTGACCCGTCCGGCAATGGCTGGAAGATGATCGAAGCCCGCTCCGAAGCGAGGCGCCGCCAATGAGCCGGGGGGGCTGGGCACGGCCCGTGCATCGCTGGACGTCGATCGTCTTCACCCTGGCGGTGATCGCCAATTTCGCCGTCCGCGGGCTGGGACAGGGCGAGCCGGCAGCGTGGATCACCTATTCGCCGCTGCCGCCATTGTTCCTGCAGCTGTTCACCGGCCTGTACCTGTTCGTGCTGCATTACGCCGGGAAGCGCCGCAGCGCCGCACTGGACGCCGCGGGCTGAGGCCGACTCAGGCGGCAGCGTCGGCGGCGTAGGCCTCCAGCAATGCCGGCAGCTGGTCCATGCGCTGGAAGATCACTTTCGCACCCGCAGCGCGCAGGGCCTCCGGCGTGCTGTGGTGCGGGCCGCCCTCGCTGAAGCCAAAAACGGTCGCACCCGCCGCCACGCCGGCGGTCGCGCCGGTCACGGTGTCTTCGATCACCGCACAGCGGGCCGGGTCCACACCCAGCGAAGCGGCAGCGGCCAGGTACACGTCCGGGTGGGGTTTGGTCTGCGGCATGTCCTGGCCGCTGAAGACGTGGTCACCGAAGGCATCGAGGATGCCGACCTTGCTCAACTGCAGCTTCACCTTGAACAGGTCGGCACCGGACGCGCAGGCAATGCGGCCACCGGTCGCTATGGCGATCGCACGCACGGCCTCGGGCGCCCCCTGGATCGCCTCAAGGTCCTGCTCCAGCGCACGATTGCGCTGCTGGCGGAATTCCTCCAGCCACTGCTCGGTGAACGGCTTGCCGGTGCGCTCTGCGATCAGCCCGGCCAGATGGGCCACGGATTGGCCCAGGAAGACCTCGCCCGCCTGCGCAGGCGTCAGCGGCCAGCCGCGTGCGGTCAGCATTTCCGAGAGCACGCGGGCCACCAGCGGCTCGGAATCGACCAGTACGCCGTCGCAGTCGAACAGTACGGCATCGAAGGGGAAACGGGACATCTACTACTCCGGGAACAGCCAAAAGGGCGAAGCGCCCGCCATTTTCCCATAGCGGGACGGGCAGGGCACGCCGGCCACAGGAACGCTAGACTGCCGGGCCACCCCACCCAGCGCCTGCACGGGAATACCCCTTGAACCGAGTGCGATCCCAGGCCCGGCACCATCACCTCATCAGTGCCGGCATCGCCGGCGCGGTGACGCTGGCCGGCAGCTGCCTGCTCCCGGTCCTGGTGTTGCTGCTGCCTGCGGGATTCTCGCCAGGCGAGTTCATCTTGCCCGTTGCCGACGGCGCCGCGCAGTTGCGGAGTGCGGGGCTGCTCCTGCTGGCGGCCTGCGCACTGGCCACGTTTGCCGGCCTATGGGCCAGCGCGCCGTCGCCAGAACCCGTATCGACGGCGCGCAGGATGGTGGTGTCGCTGATCCTGCTTGCCACGACGCTGCTGATCAGCCTGGCCAGCACGGCCTACCTGATGCGAACGCTGTCCAGTGGGACGCCAACGACAGGGCACGGGCTTGTCGCTGCTACCGTCGTCGGCGCCGTAGTGCAGTTCCTGTTTGCCAGAGTGCTGGCGTCACGATGGCTGCGTGTACAGGCATCGTGACGTTCCTCTGTCCGCCGCTCAGCCCAGGTCACACCCTGCAGGCTGTGGCCAGGTGGTGGCCGGCAGCATGCTTTTCAGCGAGGCCGGTGCGTTGATCGCCACATAGCTGGCGCCCAGCAGCTCCTCCAGATCGGCAATCGTCACCAGGTAGTTGTCCAGGCTGCCGAGGTTGGCCTCGTTGGGAATGATCCAGCTGATCGCCTTGGCGGTTCCGGTGTTCGGGTCACGGGTGATGATCGTCTTCCAGAAGAACTCCGGGGTCGGGATGCCATGGCTGGCGAGGAAGTAATCGTTGGCGGCGTCGCCGTAGACCACACCACCGTAGACGTCCACCGGTGCGATGTCGCGGTAGCACTCGGCCACGTTTTCGGCCTTCACCCAGATGCCCTGGTTGAAGCTGGACACCTGCGGGACGATGTTGGTCATGTAGTTGGCGCGGCGGATGTAGGTCGCGTCGTAGTCCATGTGGTTGGACGTGACCAGATGGCCACGGTCATAGCCGGATCTGATGCTGGCGTAGGACGCGGTGCTGGTCTGGCCCAGGCAGCCGGCCGGCAGGTCCGGGTCCTTGTAGAAGCTGGACGGCCGTGCGGCCGAACCGGTATCGGCGGTAAGCGTGTACTCGTAGCGGGTGGCGCTGTGGATGCTGCAGTCGTAGGTCAGCACGAAGCCGCCCTTGTTGAGGGTGACCACCTGGGCCTGTGCAGCACCGGCAAAAGCACTGAGTACGATGGCAAAGACAAAGCCTGCAAGGCGCATTTCGATTCTCCAGCAGAAGATTCAGGGCGCAGCCGCCCGTCACGACCTGGCCGGGGCGAGGACATGCGGAGATGCTGCGGAGACGGATGCTGCGGATTGCGGTGGAGCCTGGCCGCGTTGTTGGGCCATCAGCCCTGCGGTGTCATAAGCGTCACAAGCTGGCGCCTTGTGGTCAATGACGAAAGGGCGAAGCTGTGATCATGCGCAAGCACTGGTGATATGTCAGATCACGCGGCGCGTGGATGACACGCGCGCGTGCTAGGCGCCTGGCAGGCCTGCCAGCTGCGCGCCTGGGCCTGCGGCGGCGGGCGCTACAGGAATGCTTCCTGTTCTTCGTCCGGCGCCAGGCATGCGGCCTTGCTTTGCTCGGTCGAGCTCGCAATGGCCGCCTCGTCGAAACCGCTGCGGCTCAACCACAAACGATTCCAGCGGACCAGTGCGTCGCGGTCGCGTGCCAGGCAGGCATAGCGGACGATCGATTCCAGGTTGTCGATGGTCGGGTACTGCTGAGCGATTTCGTCCAGTCCCTGGCGCATCAGCGGCCAATCGGGCTTCGCCGCGCGGAAGTGATCGGGCGAATACTCGGTGGCCGACCAGTACAGCCGTGCGTAGCGCATGGCCCGCTTCTTCTTTGGTGCGCTGGCCATCGAGTGCCGCGCGAAGGCTTCCATCTTCTGCGCGCTGCCGCCCCAGGCCGGCGTGAAGTACTCCATGGCAATGAGGTGCAGTGGTTCGTAGTCGGGGAAGGCCTTCGCTGCGCGATCAACGAGCGCCAGCATTTCGTCGTCATCCGCGCTTTCGCGCAGCGCGATCAGCACGTTCATCTCGTGCCAGAACGGGTCGCCGCCGGCAACATCCTCATGCGATTGCAGGTAGGCCCGCGAAACCGCGTTGTACTCATGGAACTGTGCCCAGTCGTCGGCGTTGACGGTGTTGGCGTATCCGTTGCCGCGGTAGCTCCAGGCCAGGTTGAGTGGAATCCGTGCGGTGATCAGGTGGGCCGCCGCAGACTTCGGCGCGTACTGAACCCAGCGCGCCGCCCATGCAGACCAGTCGTTCCAGGCTTGAACCTCCTGCCGCGACGTGCCGATTGCACGCGACATGCAGATGTAGAAACGGCCGAGCCGGGATTGGCCGGCGGCGTTGAGCTCGCCCTTGCGGAAACGCGCGGCCATCGCGTCGAGTGCCGCAAAGTCGTCGTTGGCCATCAGCCGCGCAATCTCCGCGCAGTCGTTGGTCGGTTCGGGGGCATCTTCCGCCAACACTGAAGGGGCGAACAGGCAGGCGACACTGGAGAGCGTGCCTGCGACGAGCATCCTGTGCATCGGGGGCGTCCTTGCTTTGATGGGAGACTGCGGAGGGCCCGCAGTGCCTCGAAGCATAGCAAGGCGCGCTTGGCGGCATGTTGCGTCGCAAGGTGCCAGCCACCATTCGCACTGGTACGGTCCGATCCGTTGCACCACCACCGACGGGGAGAGACAACGATGCGCAAGGTTCTGCTGCTGTTGATCCTGCTGACCGGGCTGGCGCCCGCGGCCCTGGCGGCCACGGTCAAGACCACCCATCGCACCATCCCCAGCTGGGATGGCACGCCCCTCGGGGCCTTCGTCATCGAACCCCAGGATGCCGGCAATGGCCGCTATCCGCTGCTGGTGATGCCCAGCAGCTGGGCAGTGCCCAGCGTGGAGTACGTGGGCGTGGCACAGTCGCTGGCGCAGCGCGGCTATGTGGTCATCAGCTACAGCTCGCGCGGCTTCTGGGAGTCGGGCGGCAGCATCGACATCGCCGGGCCGGCCACGGTCGAGGACGTCAGTGCACTGATTGACTGGGCGCTGGACAACACCCGTGCCGACCCCTCACGAATCGGTGTATCGGGCATCTCCTATGGGGCCGGCACCAGCCTGCTGGCGGCGGCACGCGACCCCCGCATCAAGGCCGTTGCCGCGCTGAGCGGCTGGGCCGACCTGCAGGCGTCGCTCTACAGCCATGACACGCCCAGCGCACAGGGCATCGCCCTGCTGGTGGCAGCCGGACTGGCCACTGGCCGCCCCGGGGCGGAGCTGGCCACCATCAACGGCAATGTGCTGGTCGGCAACTACCAGGGGGCGGTGGACTCGCTGCTGCCGGTAGCGGCACAGCGCAGCCCGGCCAGCAGCCTTGATGAGATCAATGCCAACCAACCCGCGGTATTCCTCGCCAACGCCTTCAACGACAGCCTGTTTCCGCCGGGCCAGCTGGTCGACTTCTTCACCCGCCTGAAGGGACCCAAGCAGTTGCAGCTGCGCCACGGCGACCACGCCCTCAACGAAGCCTTCGGTGCGCTCGGCATTCCCAATGAGGTCTATGCCACGGTGGGCGACTGGTTCGACCACTACCTCAAGGGCGTCGCCAATGGCATCGATCGCCAGCCGGCGGTGCAGTTGAAGTCGCAGAAGGGCAACTGGAGCCGTTATCCGGACTGGCAGGCCACCTCTACCGGCGCCGTAAGCTACGGGCTGACCGCGCCGACCGGGCTTCTGCTGCCCACCGGAGGGCTGGCCGAGAGCGGTGGCGGCACCGGTTGGAACTACCGGATCGGCAGCGGCCTGCTGACTGCCGCCAACTCCGGCGTGGTGATGGCGTCCGGCGCGCTGCAGATGTTCAACCTGCCGCCCGGTGCCTATGTACCATTCGTTGGCCGCAACGCCGCAGGCGTCTGGCAGGGCCCGATCTACTGGAGTGCACGCCGCCTGGATGGCGCACCGGAAGTGCGGTTGACGGTGACGCCCACGCGCGCCAACACCACGCTGTATGCCTACCTGTATGCCGAGGATATGCTGGGCAACGGCCAGCTGATCAGCCACAAGCCGTACACCCTGCGCGGTGCCACGCCCGGCCAGCCGAGAACCATCGATCTTCGCCTGGAAGCCAGCAGCTGGAACCTCCCGACCGGCAGCCGGCTGACCCTGGTGGTCGATACCGTGGACCTGCGCTATGCGGGCATCAGCCAGCTGGGGGGGGCGGTGACCTTCAGCTCGCCGGCCAACGCGCCTTCGGTGCTGAAGGTGCCGCTGCATTGATTCAAAGCCACACGGCCTTCGCTCGACGCCATGCCGGGCGAAGGCGTTTCCCGGTGGATCAGTTGCTCCGCACCCGTGCTGCGGCGGAGTTTGCGCGATTGATGCGATCCAGGTGCAGGGCAGGGTGGCGCGGCTCACTCCCCCTACGGCAGCAACACTCGGATCATTTCGTGCTGCCTGGACAGGTTCGCCCGTTGCACGAATCCCTGGATGATCGAGGCCGCCACCTTGCGCTGGTTGTCCATGTCCAGCAACGGTGCGATGGCCTGCCCGGAACCATGGGGGCTGTCGTGGAATGGGCAATCGATCGGACCTGCAGTGGTCAACGTCAGAATTGCCTTGGCCACGCGCGCCGACGGCGAATGCGGCGCATCGAAGATCACCAGCGTCCGCTCGTAGCTGACACCTGTGGCGCGTACGGTCGAGTGCAGGGAATCCTCGATGGTCATGTGCGCGCCGAGATCCTGGGCAAGCGCAAGGAAGCAGTTGGCCGCCGTCGCCTTGCGCAGCGTTGCGGGGTCGGTGCGGATGATCATCGCGCAGTCGACGCCGGAGATCGGCACCTGGGTGACATCCAGGTACGGGTTCTGTGCCAGTGTCCCGATCAAGGCGAGATCGTCGCTGTAGCCGCACGAAGCGGCAGGTGCACCCAGGCGTTGCAGCAGCGCTGCGACCCGTTGCACGCCCCATTGCCGCCCGTGCGCCAGACGCTGCGCGTGGGTGGCCGACAGCGCGCCGTGATCGAATCCCGAGGCTGACGCCTGCATGCGCGCCTTGACCTCACGCATGCAGGCATCGACCTGCTGCATGCAGTCCGTGTCATCGGAGAACACCGGCGCCGCCGCGATGCCATCGATGACCCGGCCGAACGTCGCGAGGTCGCCCTGCTGGTCGCGGTACCAGTCGTGGATGCGCTGCACGTTGCGGCGACGTTTCTGCAGTTTGTCCGCGCCTGGCCAGCCGGGATAGGCAGCGATCTCGCACAGCACGGTCAGGCCTTCCCACAGGTGGTACTCCATGCTGGGCAGGGGCAGCCGCCAGCGCTCTTCCGCGCCGGCATCCTCGGCAATCACCAGGTGGTTGCGGAGGATGTCCGACCACACTGTCATGGCCTCCACGGTATCGCGGCGCGGCGTGGTGACATCGATCAGTTCCATCAGGATCGGCCGCGGCGTCACCGGGTCATCGCCGGCAGGCGCCTTCGGGTCCTTCACCCATCGCGCGTGCCAGGTATAGCCCATGCGGTACAGCACGAACGGTTTGATGCCGTCGTTGAGGATGATGCCGGGTGGCGGCGGAGGGACAGGCGGCGGCTGGACGGGCTGCGGCGGCTGCGGCGGTGGCAGCACGGACGTGCTGGCGACGGCCGTGGAGGTGCCTATGCCCTTCAATGGCTCGCTGGTGAACAGATGCAGGCCCGCACGGTCACGTTCGTACACCTTCCGGAACGTCTGCGGGTTGTCACATGTCACCAGGCACTGCTGGCCGGGCGGCACATGGATGTCCACCGATGCAAGATCCACCACCTGGCCGGCCAGCGGATTCTGGTTGGGTGGGAAGACGCTGATCTCCAGCGCGATGTTGAGGCCGGCACCCTGCATCACGTCGATCACGATGTCTTCAACACCGCCGTGCAGGGCGTCCTGTGCCGGGATCGGGATCCAGGGGTTGATCACCACCTGCGTGTCCCAGTCGGACCTGCCGAAATCGAACAGCGTCGGCGGCGGGTCTACCGGGCGTTCAAGCAGTGCGTCCAGCGCATTGCCGCCCTTGACGTAGAAGAACATCAACGGCTCACCGGGTTTCAGGCTGTAATCCCGCCGTACCTTGCTGGACAGGCTGCGCAGCTGGTCCTTGATGTCGGCCAGGGCCTTCACCACGACCGAGCGGACGTCGGGATACACCTGCGCGTTGTTGATCTGCGCGGTGAGCTGCTTGCTGATGTGGCGCCGGGCCTCGCGTTCGGGCGTGCTCTCTTTCATGGAGGGGCCTCGCTAGGGTTGCAGGGGATCACACGGGTGCGCGCTGGAGGCTCAGGCGGGTGACAGCAGAGCGGCGATCTCCCGGTACCAGTCGATCTCCTGGCAACCGGGCCTGGCGCCGGCCAGGGCCTCGTCAACCTCCAGTGTTCCTTCGCCCGGAACCTCCACACGTGCCCCGAGGACATTGCGCAGATTGGCCACCGGCACCCGTCCGATGCTCGCCACTTCCCAGTCGGTCACCAGGCAGGACTGGGGGCGCGCAGGGCTGCTGGCACTGGCCTGGACGTTGTTCTCGGCCTCCTGCGCCATCCGCAGAAGCCCCTCGGCCGTGGTGCGGAAGCGAACCAGGGAGAAGCTGCCTCCCCCATCCGGAAACAGCCGGGCACGCAGATCGCATGCGGCGCGTCCCTGCCCAAGCCAGATGCCGAGCTCCTCCTCGAACTCGCGGCGCGCGGCGCGCTCTTTGCGTTCGTTGTTCAGGCGGCCGCCGCCGGGCAGGGCCCATTGGCCCGCCTGGTTCACCAGCGCCGGGGGCAGGGCATCCGACCACGCTCCGACTTCCGCCACCAGGCGTTGTGCCAGTATCAACGCAGCGGCCCAGTTCGGCGCACCCCGGGTGGGCGGCGGCAACGCGATGGAGAGCTCCCGCAAGGTTGCACGCGCAGCGCTGAACGTGGGAGGGGTTCTTGCGTCCTCGCGGAACAGGCTCTGCAGAGCGGCCAGCGTCTCCATGGCGATGTCATCGGTTTGCGGATGCGTGCGTTCGGCGCTTTCAAGCGCCCGGTCCAGTGCGTCCATGGTGCGGGGCAGCGTGCGTTCGCCGCGGTAGGCGACTGACCCTGCGGCGCGCCAGGCGCCGGAAAGCAGCTTCTTCACCAGATCCCAGTCCTGCTCTGTGCCACCGCCGGACGCGTTGCGGATGGCCAGCACAGCGGCAATCGCCTCGGCAGAAAGTACGACAACGGAATTGCTGCCCCACCAGCTGTTGAGCACCCGTTTGCGGACGACCAGATAGTGGGCTCCATCCCAGACTGCGACGTAGACCTGGTTCATGGTGCACCCCCCCGTTCAACCTGCGTGGAGGGGGCTGGGCGCATTGCCGCTGTGTCAGCGATAGTCCGGGAAAGGCATGCCATGTCTCGCTCCTGTGGGCTCGAAAAGTGGGGGCGGCGGCGTTGCCATCGGGGGTGCAGGCCGTGCGTCGCCGCGAATCCACTGTAGGAGCGAGGGGCGAGGGAGGATCGGCGCCAGCCACGATGTATGCGGCGGAACCGACGGAACAGGAGCGCGGGTGCATTGATTTCCCCGCGTTGGCGCAGAGCCCGTGGCCGCTCAGGGATCAGCGACTGCCGGCGCCTGCCTCCGGGTCGTGCAGGCCCCGCAGCTTCTTCTTGTTGATCTTGCCGACGCTGATCACCTGGCTGTTCCTGAAGGACTACCTGCGTTGAGTGGCAGCCGCTGCAGCGTCAAACCTGGCGGTCGAGACACCATGCTAGCCTTCCCCTTGGCAGGATTGCCTGACAGGGGGAAGGCATGGACACCCGACGCCGCGTTTCCAGCGTATTGACTGCATCCGGCATGCTCGCACTGGCACTGTCCGCCAATGCGCTCGCGCATCCGGGCGGGCTCGACAAGCAGGGGTGCCACACCAACCGGAAAACGGGTGAGTATCACTGCCATCGAGGCGCTCCAACCGCCCCTCGATACGTCGACACTCCGCGCAGCAGTTTCGCCCCCGCCCCCGCGCGCAGTTCCCGGGTGTTTGCCAACTGCGCGGAGGCCCGCGCCGCCGGGGCGGCGCCGGTACGGCGTGGTGATCCGGGGTATGGCCCGCACCTCGATCGTGACAATGACGGCGTGGGCTGCGAACCCTATCGGGGCCGCAGGTAGGGCATGGCCTGCCTGGCTTCAACTCCCGTTTCCCCGCGTTCGTCGGCCATCGCCGGGATTGGTCGCACGATGTCCCGGTATGGCAGGGCCATGCCCTAGGCTGTTGTGATTGAACTGCAGGGATGAAAGCAATCATGAACCGCTGGATTCTCCTGGCATTGGCCACGCTCCCGTTCGCTGCCGGTGCCGTGGTCATCCGCGATGATGTTGACGATGCCAGGTACCAGATCGACGCATCGGTGTTCCCGGCACTGGCGGACATGCCAGGCGAGGGGCACGGCGTCCTGATCGCACCGCGCTGGGTGCTGACCGCAGCGCATGCCGCACCGATGGAGGGGATGGGCGCGACCATCACCCTCGATGGGAAGGGCTACGGCGTCGAGCGTGTCTTCCTGCATCCCGGCTACCGCAGGATGCCCGAGGCGCTGGGCGAGGAAGCCATGGCAACGGGGAGTGCGTCGAAAATCCACGCGTTTCTGGCGGCGTCCGATGACATTGCATTGATCAAACTTGCCGCACCGGTGAGCGATATTCCGCCGGTCGCACTCTACCGTGGCGCCGATGAGGTCACGCAGGTCGCCGCCCTGATAGGGAAGGGCGCCACTGGCAACGGTGCGACTGGACTGGTACCCGGCGGGTCACATCGTACGACCCTGCGTCGGGCCTGCAACGCGATCACTGGCGGCAACGCGCGTTATCTCTGGTACCGTTTCGATCCGCCTCCGCAGGGCCTTCCCCTTGAAGGCGTGCTCGGCAACGGCGATAGCGGTGGCCCGCTGGTGATCAGGAAAGATGGGACCTGGCAGCTGGTGGGCCTCGGTTCCTGGATCACCGCCGTTCCCGAGCATGCGCTGGAGGCGGGTTTCTACGGGCAGGTGGTCTACAACGTGCGCGTGTCCCGCTACATCGATTGGATCGAAAGCATCATCGATGCGTGACGCGAAACTTCAGTTCTTGTTCCCCTGGCGCGACGGCGCGGAGCAGGCGTAGCGGAGGGAAGCGCGCCTTAACGATTCATGGTCAAGAACAAGCACACGGCGCGGATCTCAGCCGGTGCGACGGGCGCTCGTATCCTTCCCGGCATGAGTTCTCCCTTCGATCTTCCAGAGTTCATGACGGTCACCCGGCCCTCCGGCTGGGTGCAGAGCGGCGAGCGTTGGGACCTGTGGTGGAACGGGCGTTCCGTGGCCAACATCGTGCCGCATGCCGTGCTCGGGTTCCGGGTGTACCTGGACGCACGCAAGATGTCCCAGACCAAGGTGGTGGCCGCCACGAATGTGCGACAGGCCAGGCGCTACGCCGAGCGCTGGTGTGCCGCGCGGCTCTGCCCACAGCTGCGGCTGCGTGAGGCAGTGGCACGCCTGGTGGACGTAGCGCCGGAAACAGGCGCTGCGCCGTCGCCCGCGCTTTCGCGGGAACAACGGCAGCAGGCCCGCCGCCTGGCCGAGGCCGGGGCGGGGGAGGTGGTACGGATCAAGCTGGCACTGGCGCCGCGACAGCCCGCGATGAAGACCCGGCCGGAAGTGCAGGGGCGGGGTGGAGCCTGGTCGATACCGGGCCAGGCTCCGTCAAACCGACATTCGAACGGCAATGCCTCCCCAGCCAGGGTTATGCCGAGAGTTCTTCGCGCACGATCCTCGCCCCCGCGCTGAGTGCGCGCAGCTTGCCCCTTGCCACGTCGCGCGCCAGTGGCGCCATGCCACAGTTGGTGCTCGGGTAGAGCTTGTCGGCGTCCACGAACTGCAGCGCCCTGCGCAGGGTGTTGGCCACGTCCTCCGGGGTTTCCACCGTGCTGGAGGCCACGTCGATGGCACCCACCATCACTTTCTTGCCGCGCACCAGCTCGATCAGGTCGATCGGCACGTGGGAGTTGTGGCATTCCAGCGAGATGATGTCGAGGTTGGAGGTCTGTAGCTTCGGGAACGACTCCTCGTACTGGCGCCATTCCGACCCCAGGGTCTGCTTCCAGTCGGTGTTGGCCTTGATGCCGTAGCCGTAGCAGATGTGTACCGCCGTCTCGCACTTCAGCCCTTCGATCGCGCGCTCCAGTGCGGCTACGCCCCAATCATTCACTTCGTCGAAGAACACATTGAAGGCCGGCTCATCGAACTGGATGATGTCGACGCCGGCGGCCTCCAGCTCCTTCGCTTCCTCGTTGAGGATCTTCGCGAACTCCCAGGCCAGCTTTTCGCGGCTCTTGTAGTGCGCGTCGTACAGCGTGTCGATCATCGTCATCGGGCCGGGCAGCGCCCACTTGATCGGCTGCGTGGTCTGGCGGCGCAGGAACTTCGCATCCTCGACGAATACCGGCCTGGGGCGGCTCACGGCGCCAACCACGGTCGGCACGCTGGCATCGTAGCGGTTGCGGATGCGCACGGTTTCGCGCTTCTCGAAGTCGACGCCGCTGAGATGCTCGATGAAGGTGGTGACGAAGTGCTGGCGGGTCTGCTCGCCGTCACTGACGATATCAATGCCGGCATGCTGCTGTTCCTGCAGGGACAGGCGCAGGGCGTCCTGCTTGCCCTCGATCAGGCCTTCGTCCTGCAGCTTCCAGGGTGACCAGAGCTTCTCGGGCTCTGCCAGCCAGGAGGGTTTGGGCAGGCTGCCTGCGGTGGAGGTGGGGAGCAGCGTCTTCGTCGGCATCGTGTGGTGTGTCCTGGGGGCGAATGGGAAATCGATGGATCAGCGGGCGGCCCACTGCTCAAGCACGGCGCGGTACGGCTTGATGAAGTGTTCTTCGGTGAACCGGCCCTGCTTGACCGCCAGCTGGCTGCGCTCTTCGCGGTCGTAGACGATGCGGGTGGAGGAGTAATCCTGGTGCTTCAGGCTGGGCTGGTAGACCTTGCCGGCCACGGAATTGGCGTTGTAGATCTCCGGGCGGTAGATCTTCTGGAAGGCCTCCATCGTGCTGATGGTGCCGATCAGCTCCAGGTTCGAGTAATCGCCCAGCAGGTCGCCCTGGAAGTAGAACGCCAGCGGTGCGACGCTGCCCGGCGGCATGAAATAGCGTACCCGCAGGCCCATCTTGTCGAAGTACTGGTCAGTGGGGGAGAACTCACCCTGGCGGTATTCCACGCCCAGGATCGGGTGATGGTTCTCGGAGCGGTGGTAGGTCTTGCTGCTGGAAACACTGATGCAGATCACCGGCCCCTTGCTGAAGTTGGCGCGGTAGGCGTCAGACTCCAGGAAGTGCTTGAACAGCTTGCCATGCAGGTCGCCAAAGCCCTCCGGAATGCCGAAGGTGTCCTTGCCTTCGTTGCTGGCCGGAAGCACCACGCTGAAGTCGTAGTCACGGACATAGGACGAGAAGTTGTTGCCGACGATGCCTTCGGTGCGTGCGCCGGTGTGCGTGTCGACAATGGTCGGGCGCAGCACTTCTATCAAGGGAAAGGGGTCGCTGCCCGCGTTGCCATCGATGTGCATCTCCACCGAGATGATGTCCAGCTCGACCGCGTAGCGATCGGCGCTTGGGTTGTCCCAATGCGCCAGATCATTGAAGCGGTTGTTGATCATGCGGATGGTGTTGCGCAGGTTTTCCTGCCGGGACGCACCGCGCGCCAGGTTGGCGAAGTTGGTGGTGATGCGCGTGCCTTCGGCCGGCTGGTAATCCTCGTTGAAAGGGATGCGCGTGATGCTGAAGGTGAAGGCGTCGTTCGTCATGGGCGGCGTTCCGTTTGCGGGGTGACATCCAGATGCAGGTCGGCGGCATCTGGCTTCAAAGGGCTTCGATGGCCTCGGCGGCGGCGACTGGTGCGCCGCGATGGGACAGCGCAAGCAGCGGCATTGCGCGCTGCACCGCCAGTCGTGCGCGCTGGATCAGCGCTTCGTTGTGCACGTGCCCCTCGGTGAAATCGCGGTCGGTGGCATACACGCCCAGGGGCAGGGTGCGGGCCTGGAAGAAGCTGAACAGCGGCCGCAGCTGGTGATCGATCACCAGTGCATGGCGGTCACTGCCGCCGGTCGCGGCCAGCAGGATGGGGGTATCGACCAGCGCGTCCTGGTCGATGAAGTCGAAGAAGTGCTTGAACAGCCCTGTGTAGGAGCCGCGATAGACCGGCGTGCTCACCACGAGGACATCGGCCCGTTCGACGGCCACCAGCTGGCGCTCGACAACCTCCGGGAGCTGCGAACGCCAAAGCGCACCGGCCAGCTGCGGCGCCAGCTCGCCGAGTTCGATCAGCTGTTGTTCGCTGCGCATGTTCTCGCCGATCAGGCCCAGCAGGTGCTCGGCGAGGGTGGCGGCCCGGGAGGGGCGCTGCAGTCCACCGGAAACGGCGACGATACGGAGGGGGCGTTGGGATGAAGGCATGACCCGATCCTAGTCATGCCTTTCCATGACGTAAAATGGTATTACTTCACCTATCCATGAGTGAGATTCATCTTTATGTTGGAGCGGATCCACCTCAGCATCGTGCAGCAGGTCGAGCAGCAGGGCTCGCTCACCGCAGCGGCCGGCGTGCTCAACCTGACCCAGTCGGCGCTCAGCCACAGCATGAAGAAGCTGGAGCAGCAGCTGGGTACCGATGTCTGGCTGCGCGAAGGCCGCAGCCTGCGGCTGACCCAGGCCGGGCAATATCTGCTGGCAGTCGCCAACCGGGTGCTGCCGCAGCTGGACCTGGCCGAGGAGCGCCTGCGCCAGTTTGCCCAGGGCGAGCGCGGCGCGCTGCGCATCGGCATGGAATGCCACCCCTGTTACCAGTGGCTGCTGAAGATCGTCTCGCCGTACCTGGCCGCGTGGCCGGACGTGGATGTGGACGTCAAGCAGAAGTTCCAGTTCGGCGGCATCGGCGCGCTGTTCGGCTACGAGATCGACCTGCTGGTCACGCCTGATCCACTGCTGAAGCCGGGCCTGAAGTTCATCCCGGTGTTCGACTACGAGCAGGTGCTGGTGGTGGCCAGCAACCACGCCCTGGCCAAGGTGGACCACGTAAAGCCGCGCCAGCTCAGCCAGGAAGTGCTGATCAGCTACCCGGTGCCGTTCGAGCGCCTGGACATCTACAACCAGTTCCTGCTGCCGGCCGGCATCACCCCGCGGCGCCACAAGGCCATTGAAACCACCGACATCATGATGCAGATGGTGGCCAGCGGCCGCGGCGTGGCTGCCATGCCGCGCTGGCTGGTGGAGGAGTACGCCACGCGCATGGACGTGGTGCCCGTACGGCTGGGCGCCAAGGGCATCCCCAAGCAGATCTACCTGGGCGCGCGCGAGGCCGATACCGGTATCGACTACCTGCAGGCCTTCATCGAACTGGCCCGCAACAGCTCGCCGCTTGCCGGCAATGTGGGCGGAGCACGTTGATGCCGGCCGGCCTGTCACTGCGGGCGGACGCCTTCATCAGCGCTTTTTCACTGGAAGTCAGCGCGAAGGCCATGCCCGCGCTGTGCGCCGAGGCGGATCGGATCCCGCGCGGTACCGTCATCTCCATTCCCTACCTGGCCAGCGAGGATGACGACGCCCGCCTGGCCGCCGCGCGCACGGTGCGTGCGCTCGGATTCGAACCGATGCCGCATCTCTCTGCGCGGCGCGTCGGGTCACGCGCAGCGCTTGAACGCTTCCTGGAGCGTGCCGCCGGCGAAGCCGGGGTCGCGCGTTGCCTGCTGATCGCGGGCGACCTGGCCACGCCCGCCGGACCGTTTGCCGACAGCGCTTCGATCATCCAGACCGGTGTTCTGGAGCAATCCGGCATCAAGGTCGTTGCTATCGGCGGGCACCCGGAAGGACATCCGGTAATGAGCAGTGACGAACGCTGGCAGGCGCTTGAGCGTAAATGCCAGAGCATCGAAGCGCGCGGCATGGCCCCCTTGATCGTCACCCAGTTCGCCTTCGATGCCGATGCCGTGCTGGCTTGGCTGGATGCACTGCGCGCGCGTGGCATCAGCGTCCCGGTGCTGGTCGGCGTGCCGGGCCCGGCAAGCATCTCTCGCCTGCTGCGCTACGCCGCCATGTGCGGCGTGGGCGCCAGTGCATCGATGCTGGCCCGGTATGGCATCTCGATCGGCCGGCTGCTCGGCACGGCAGGGCCGGAGGTGTTCGTCGATCGCCTGGTGAAGGGGCTGACGGACGCCCATGGCCAGGTCAGCCCGCATTTCTTCCCGTTCGGTGGTGTTGCGCCGTCGCTGGAGTGGATGGAGCAGTACCGGCGGCGCATTTAAAGTGTCCGCAGCGTAACCCGCGATGGCTGACAGCTGTCACTGGCTGCAACCCGGGCGGAAGCGAATAGTGAGCGCCAAGGCGAGGGCACCTCGCCACCACTCACCAAGGGGACCGCTCATGAACATGCTCCAGCACCTCGCCTCGCAGACGCCAATCTGGGTCTGGCTGCTCCTGGCCTTCCTGATCACCCGTGGCATCGCCGCCATGAAGCCGGCCGAGACCTCGCTGCAGAAGCTGGCGATCGTACCCGCCTTGTTCGCCGTCTGGGGTGCGTGGTCGGTCAGTCATCGCTTCGGCGCGTCGCTGAGCGCCTGGAGCGAATGGCTGGCCGGCATCGCCACGGGCGCGACGCTTGCCTGGCTGCTGCTGAGTCGATTGAAGCTGACGCTGGACCGCAGCACCGGCAGGCTCTGGCGCAGCGCGGATTTCAGCCTGCTGCCGCTGCTGCTGATCACCTTCCTGGTGAAGTACGGGTTCGAAGTCGCATTTGCGGTGTCGCCGTCGCTGTCCGCCAGTGCCGGCTTCATTGCCGCCTACCTGCTGCTGGCAGGCGGATTCACCGGCATCTTCGTCGGCAAGTACGCCCGGTACCTGGCCTCGCTGCGGATGGATGCGGCAGGCAAGGGGCTGGAAACCGCAGGCTGATCGCCCGGGTAGTGCCGGCCGCTGGCCGGCTTCCCCATGCAGGGTTGTGCGGGGCTGACGCAGGCGTCACGATGCCCGCCACTGGCCAACACCGGAAACGCTGACGTCATGAAGACCACATCCTGGTTCTGGATCAACGTGGCCAGTCACTTCGGTATTGTCGCAGCCCTGGCCTGGCTGCCCGCAAGGTGGACGGGCCAGCTTGTAAAGGCTTTGGCCGGCACTCAGCCGGCTATTGGCGATGCCCAGCATGTGGCCCTCATTGGTTCCATTTTGGGCTTCTGCGTGACCGCACTGATCCTCATGGGAGCGCTGACAGTCACCGGCGAACTCCTGGGTTTCTCCAGGCCCTATGCGCGGTGGCCGGAGTCCCAAAACGAAGCGCAGGTCGTCCACCGGAAGGTGTTGCTGGTTGCATTCGCCACGCTCTCGTGGGTGGCCGTGGGATCGCTTGCAGGTATTGCGTCGATCTTCGCGGCTTCGTCATGAAGGGCGGCCTTGTCAGCGCCCAGTGTGCCGGAACGGATGGGTGCGTGAACCGCGCAGTTGCTCACGCCTCCCCGCGCCACTGGCTCATCAGCATCTGCAGGAATCGCTCCGCCGTGGGCGAGAGCAGGGCGCCGCGGCGGCGGACGATGCCGATCGTGCGTGACACCACCGGGTTGCCGATCGCGCGCGTCACCAGGGTGGGGTGATCCCCGTCCGGCGTGGCCATCTTCGGCAGCACCGACACGCCGATGCCCGCCTCGACCATGCCCAGTGACGTCGACAGGTGCGTCACTTCATAGTGCCAGCTCAACTTGAGGTTCTCGCGCGCCAGCGCGCCGTCCAGCAGCGTGCGGTTGCCGCTGGTGCGATGCACGGTGATCAGCTGGTGCTCGGCCAGATCAGCCCATTCCACCTTGCGCTTGCGGGCCAGCGGATGATCACGTCGGCAGGCGAGGACGAAGGGGTCCTCAGCCAGTACGTCGAAGTCGAGATTGGGATCGTTGGCGCCCATGAAGTTGATGCCGAACTCGACTTCGCCACGTTCCACTGCCTGCAGACCCTCCGTCGCCGGGATATCCAGGATGCGGAAGCGCACGTTCGGGTGCGCTTCGTGGAAACGCGCCATCACGCTGGGCAGGAAGTAGAACGCCGCCGTCGGCAGGCACGCGATGGTCACGGTAGCGCCGCGGGTGTCTTCGCGGCCGCGCAGTGAGAACAGCGAGCCATCGAATTCCTCCAGCATGCGGCGCACCAGCGGCAGCAGGTTCTCGCCGACAGCCGTAGTGCTGACGCTGCGCGTGGTGCGCTCCAGCAGTGGCGAACCCACGGCCTGCTCCAGTTTCTGGATCCGCCGGCTGAGTGCTGGCTGGGAGACGTGCAGGATTTCCGCGGCGCGATGGAAGCTGCGTGTCTCCGATACCAGCAGGAACGCGCGTAGATCCAGGATTTCGCAATTGATGCTCATTGGGTATCAATCATCCAAAAATCAGCAATTCACAGATCAATTAGGGTCATGCCAGTATCGAATCACAGAGGGGTCATTCATCCCCTATACGCATCAATCTAGCACACGTATGTCCAACGATCTGCTCAGCATTCCCTGCGTGCTCATGCGCGGCGGCACCTCCAAGGGCCCGTTCTTCCTGGCCAGCGACCTGCCGGCGGACACCGCCGAACGGGATCGCCTGCTGCTGGAAGTGATGGGCTCGGGCCATCCGTTGCAGATCGATGGCATCGGCGGTGGCAACGCGCTGACCAGCAAGGCGGCGATCATCGACCGCTCGAGCCGGGCGGACGCCGACGTGGACTACCTGTTCGCCCAGGTCCGGGTGGAGCAGCAGGTGGTGGATACCTCGCCCAACTGCGGCAACATGCTGGCGGCCGTGGGCCCGTATGCCATCGAGCGTGGGCTGGTGCAGGCGCAGGATCCGCAGACCGAGGTGCGCATCCACAACGTCAACACCGGCAAGCTGATCATCGCGACGGTGGAAACGCCGGGCGGCAATGTGGCCTACCGCGGTGATACGCGCATTGCCGGCGCGCCGGGCTCAGCCGCGCCGGTCAGGCTCTCCTTCCTTGATGCGGCAGGCGCCCGCACCGGCAAGCTGCTGCCCAGCGGGCATGCGCAGGAAACCATCGATGGCGTGCCGGCCAGCCTGGTGGACTGCGCCATGCCGATGATGCTGGTGCGTGCCGAAGACCTGGGCGTGCGCGGTGATGCCTCGCCCGCCGAACTGAACGCGGACGCGGCGTTCATGCGCCGGCTGGAAGCGCTGCGCATCGAGGCGGGCGCCCGCATGGGCATCGCCGACGCCGGCAACAAGGTCATTCCCAAGCCGGTGCTGCTGTCGGCGCCGCAACAGGGCGGCGATCTGCAGGTGCGCTATTTCATGCCGCACCAATGCCACACCGCACTGGCCATTACCGGTGCGGTCGGCCTGGCCACCGCCGCCGTCACGCCGGGCACGCTGGCCCACACTTTGGTCGGATGCCGGTCCGTTCCCGGCAGCATTACCCTCGAACATCCGAGTGGGGCCCTGGAGGTGGGCCTCAGTCGCAGCTCGGGCGATTCGCCGGTGATTGCCAGCGTGGTCCGCACCGCACGCCGCTTGTTCGAGGGGCGCGTGTACGCGACTTCGCCCGCGCCCGCCACGGCCACTGCCACCCAAGCCCGCCAATGGACGTCAGCGGCATGATCTGAACCCGGACGGGCCTGCGTAGACGCGCATGCCCTCCATTACAACGTAGATGCTTCACTCCTGGGAGGGATGATGTACAAGCAGTTCTTCTTGGCCGCGCTGTGCGCGGCCGGTCTGGCCGCGGCCGGATGCAGCAACAGCGGGCGCACCGAAGGCGCATCCGCCGGCGGTGGCGACAATGCCCCGGTACGCATCAGCGTCGGCTCCTACAACCTCAACAACCTGCCGTTCTTCATCG
Organism: Stenotrophomonas maltophilia complex sp. Om-AH-Sm3; assembly: GCF_059337855.1. Lineage (NCBI taxonomy): Bacteria > Pseudomonadati > Pseudomonadota > Gammaproteobacteria > Lysobacterales > Lysobacteraceae > Stenotrophomonas > Stenotrophomonas maltophilia complex sp. Om-AH-Sm3. The sequence continues at coordinate 147,538 of NZ_JBYBLQ010000003.1, forward strand.
CCGACGCCAAGGGGTACTTCAAGGACGTCGGCCTGCAGGTGAAGACCGAGAACTTCGCCCAGGGCGGCTCCAAGGTGCTGCAGGCGCTGGTGGCCAATTCCACCGACGTGGCCGTCGGCTTCTACGACCACACCATCCAGATGCAGGCCAAGGGCAAGGACGTGGTGGCCTTCGTACTGCTCTCGCGCAACTCCGGCCTGGTGATGGCCGGCCGCGAGGATGCCACCTTCGATCCGGCGCGCCCGGAGACCATCAAGGGCCAGAAGGTCGGGATCACCGCGCCGGGCTCCTCGTCCGACTTCTTCGTCCGTCACTTCCTCGCCCAGCACGATATTCCGGCCGACAGCATCTCGTTGATCGGCGTCGGCTCGGGCGCCGCAGCGGTGGCCGCGCTGGAGCAGGGCAAGATCGACCTGCTGGTCAACTATGATCCTGCCGCCACCCTGATCACCGAGCGCAAGGTCGGCAGGATCATCCTCGACGCGCGCAGCGACGACGGCGCCCGCCAGGTCTATGGCGGCCTGTACCCGACTTCGGTGATGTACGCCAACCAGAGCTTCCTTGACAAGCGACCCGAAGCGGCCGAGAAGATCGCCCGCGCCGAGCAGATGGCCTTGAAGTTCATCGCCGACAACAGTGCTGAAGACATCGTGGCGGCGCTGCCGGACAGCTACGTCTCCGGTGACCGCGCCACCTATGCCCGCGCGGTGGAGAACGCGCGCGCGATCTTCACCCGGGACGGTCACTTCACGCCTGCCGATCTGGAAACACCGCTGAAGGTGCTGCGTGAGTTCAACACGGATGTCGCCAAGGCCGATATTGATCTGTCCCGGACCTACACCAATGCCTTCGTCGAGCGTGCCAACGCTGCGGCGCCGGCTGCCCAACCGTAAGCGGAGGTAACCCATGGCCCTCAATGCCACCGTGCGCCAGTTCAATGGCGCGCCGCAGCTGGAGCCTGCACAGACCATGGTCGCTATCAACAAGGTGACCATGTCCTTCGGCGAATTCACCGCCGTACGCGATGTCGACATCCAGGTGGGTGACGGCGAGTTCCTTGCCATCGTCGGGCCGACCGGCTGCGGCAAGAGCACCATCCTCAATTCCGTGGCGGGCCTGCTGAAGCCGTCGTCGGGCCAGGTCAGCATCGATGGCCGTGCCGTCAGCGGCGTGCAGGAGTCGGTCGGCTACCTGTTCCAGCAGGACGCGCTGCTGCCGTGGAAGACCGCGTACCAGAATGTTGAACTCGGCCTGCGCTTCCGTGGTGTGCCCGAGGCCGAACGCAAGGCCAAGGCCAACGCTTGGCTGGCCAAGGTCGGCCTGGCCGGCTTCGAGCATCGCTACCCGCACCAGCTGTCCGGTGGCCAGCGCAAGCGCGTGCAGATGGCCCAGGCCTTGATCGTCGAGCCGAAGGTGATCCTGATGGATGAGCCGTTCTCGGCGCTGGACATCCATACCCGCCACCTCATGCAGAACGAGCTGCTGCGGTTGTGGCAGGAAGACCGGCGCTCGGTGATCCTGATCACCCACGACCTGGAAGAAGCGATCGCCCTGGGCGACCGCGTGGTGGTGCTGTCCTCCGGCCCGGCCAGCCGCGTGGTGCGCAGTTTCGATGTGGATCTGGAACGGCCGAGGAACGTGGCCGAGATCAAGCTGGATGACCGTTTCACCGACCTGTACCGCGACATCTGGGCCTGCCTGCGCGGCGAAGTGGAGAAGAGCTATGCACGCCAAGACTGACAAGTTCATCCAGCTCGCGCTGGTGGTCGCCGTTTTCGGCGGCTGGGAAGGCGGTATCGCGCTGGGCGTGATCGATCCGTTCTTCTTCCCTTCGCCAACAGCGATCGTGCAGCAGGCCTGGACCTGGCTGTCCGATACCTCGTTCTATCAGCATGTCTACATCACGCTGACCGAAACCGCGCTGGGCTACATCATCGGTACCGGCCTGGGTGTGGCCGGCGGCGTCTGGCTCGGCCTGAGCCGCCGCTCGGCACGCATCCTCGATCCCTTCATCAAGGGCTTCAACGCGATTCCGCGCGTGGTGCTGGCGCCGATTTTCGTGCTGTGGCTGGGCCTGGGGCTGTGGTCGAAGGTGGCGCTGGCGGTCACGCTGGTGTTCTTCACCACGTTCTTCAATGCCATGCAGGGCGTGCGCGAGGTGAATCCGGTGGTGCTGGCCAATGCCCGCATCCTGGGGGCGAGCCGCAGCGACCTGCTGCGCCATGTCTACTTCCCCGCAGCGGCGAGCTGGATCCTGTCTTCGCTGCGTACTTCGGTCGGCTTTGCCGTGGTCGGTGCGATCATCGGCGAGTACCTCGGCGCCTCGGCGGGCCTGGGCTACCTGATCGCGCAGGCCGAGGGCAACTTCAATGCCGTGGGTGTGTTCGCCGGCATCATCATCCTGGCCGCCTTCGTGCTGGTCATCGACGCGCTGCTGGACGTGGTCGAGAACAAGCTGATCACCTGGCGTCCCAACGCGCAGGCACAGGCCACCAGCTGACCGGGCCGGGCTGAGCCCGCCTGCCGCGCCGCCGGGCCGATCCGGCGGCGCGCGCTTCCTCCCCCGATCTTCCCCCGCACCACCGCAACAGGCCAGCGCCGGGCCAGGCGGCCGGCTGGCCGGAGAGAGAGCCCATGAACCATTCCACCGTGCTGCCGCTGGCAGCGCTGTCGGTCGCGCTCGGCCTGCTGTTGACCAGTGGCCATGCCGACGCACAGTCCACGTCCTCGCTGCCCGCGTCGCTGAGCCAGGCTGAGCTGTCACGCCTGGTGCAGCAGCAGGCACTGCAGATCCAGCAATTGGAGGCGCGCCTGCGTGCCGTGGAGGGCGGGCAGGGCAGTGCGGGCGCACCGTCAACGCCGCCCCCGCCTGCGCTGGAAACGCGGGTGGCCGCACTGGAAACCAGCCAGTCCAGACTGCCGAAGGTCTCCTGGGCCAAGGGTGCGCCGGAGTTCAGCAGTGCCGATGGCGCCGTGGCGTTCCGTCCGCGCGGACGCCTGTTCGTCGACGCATCCAGCACCGACGGATCCTCAGTGAGTGACCGCAATATCTCCGGTACCGAGATCCGCTCGGTGCGGCTGGGCGCCGAAGGCCGCTACGGTATCCTCGGCTGGGCAGTGGAAGGTGACTTCGCGGACAACGCGGTGGCGTGGAAGTCGGTCTACGCCACCGTGGAACACCGCCTGTTCGGGCTGCCGGCCGACCTGACCGTGGGCAACCGCCTCAACGACCGGGGTATCGACGGCTCCAGCAGCACTTCCAACACGCCTTTCCAGGACCGAAACGTGGTCGGCACGCTGATGCTGCCGCAGCGCGGCCTGTTCGGTGTCGGCCTGACCGAGCGCGTGTACGGCAAGGACTGGCATGCCAGCCTGTCGGTGGCCGGCAACGATCTCAACAACGCCGGCACCGACAACGACAGCCAGACCTGGGCCACGCGCGTGCACTGGAACCCGGTGGCCAACGACGCGGTCACGGTGCACCTGGGGGGCTGGGCCTTCCACGAGGAGATCGCCGCAGGCGCCAGCGGCGTCGTCCGCAGTTCGGCCATCGCCGGGCACTTCAATGACCTGGTAAAGATCGCGCCGGGCACACTGCCGGGCGCCGAGCGCAGCACGGCCTATGGCGCGGAGCTGGCAGGCATCTTCGGGCCGGCCTGGGCGACCGGCGAATGGGGTACGCGCAACCTGCGCGGGGCCGACGCCGGCGGGCGCTACGATCTGGACCACGAGGCCTGGGCGATTTCGGCTGGCTGGTTCCTGGCCGGTGCAAGGCCGGCCTATTCGGGCAAGGCCGGCACCTGGGGCCGGGTCAAGGTGGCCGATCCTGTCACCCGCGGTGGCGCCGGGGCATGGGAACTGAAAGGGCGCTACGAGGACGTGGACTATGCCGAGCTGCCCAGTGGCGGTACCGGCCACGCGTGGACGCTGGGTGCGAACTGGTATCTCAACGACTTCAGCCGCGTGATGTTCGAGGCGATCCGTTGGCAGACCCGCAACCGCAGCGGCACCGGCCAGGGCAGGGATGAAGGCACCACCTTCAACACCCGCCTGCAGGTGGCCTTCTAGCAGCGCATGCCGCTCGCGCGCCGATCAGAGCAGCAGCAGTGCTCCGATCAACGCCGGCGGCATCACCAGCGCGCCGACACGCAGGAAGTCGAGCGCGCTGACATGCTCGCCCTCGCGGCGCAGCGCTACCAGCCACAGCATCGTGGCCAGCGAACCGGTGACCGACAGGTTGGGCCCCAGATCCACGCCGACCAGCAATGCGGCACGGGTCTGCGCCGGCAGGTCGGCCATCTGCCCCAGCGAACCGGCGGCCAGGCCGACCGGCAGATTGTTGGCCACATTGCTCAGCAGCGCAGCCGCGCCACCGGCCAGCCAGCTGGCCTGGCGGGGAGATGCCTGCGCCACGGCCTGCAGCGCGCTGGCCGCGGTCTGGATGACACCGGTCTGCGCCACCGCTTCCACCAGCACGAACAGTCCCGCCACCAGCGGCAGCACACCCCAGGACACGTGGCGCAGCAGTGGCAGCGGGCTGCGCCGCTGGCGGATCGCCACCACCGCCACACTCAGCGTGCCCGCGCAGAACGTGGTCAGGCCCAATGGCCCGTTCAAGGCGGACGTGACCAGCAACACGGTGCCGGTGAACAGCACGCCCAGTGCGCTCAGTCGGCCGCCGTCTGTCAACGGGCGATGCACCGGCGCGGCCACCAGCGGCTGGGCGATCTCGCGCCGGTGCACCCAGCGCAGGACCAGATAGGTGGCGCCGATCGCCGCCGCCGACGGCAGCGCGAACTGCGCCAGCCACTGCAGCAGCGGCGGCATGTGCTGGCCGTACACCACCAGGTTGGCTGGATTGGAAATGGGCAGCACGAAGCTGGCCGCATTGGCGATGAAGGCACAGACGAACAGGTAGGGCAGGGGATTGGCGCGCGCCGCCTTGCAGGCGGCGTAGACCGCCGGCGTCAGTACTACGGCCGTTGCATCGTTGGACAGGAACACCGTCACCAGCGTGCCGACCAGGAACACCAGGTCGAACAGGCGTCGCCCCGATCCGCCCGCATGCCGCACCGCGTACAACGCCAGCCAATCGAACAGGCCTTCGCGCCGCGCCAGTTCGGCCAGCACCATCATGCCGACCAGGAACAGGTAGACGTCGCGGCCTTCGGCCACCGCGCCCCATGCGGTATGCAGCGACACCGCGCCCAGCAACGGCAACAGGGCGGCAGCGCCCAACGCCCACACATATTCGGGGATGCGCAAAGGACGGAACAGCAGGCCGATGGTAGCAACGGCGACCGCTGCCCAGATCACAAGGGGGGCTTGGGGGGCGAGCATGGAGTGGGGCTTCAGCGGCACCTGCAGCGACCCCGGCGCAGGAGGGCCTGGCGCGCGCGATCAGCGGATGGGCGGCCGCTGCAATCATCGCAGGTTCCGGGTCGCCGCATCATACCGTGCGGCGCGGCATGGCGACCGCTGCGGACGACCGCGTTGCAGGTGGGCCGGGGGCGGCGCCCAGCCCACGTTCAGCACTCAAGCGCGCCATGACTTCAGGCACTGCAGTGTGACTACACATGTAGTCACACTGCACGCACACTCATTGGACGAGATTGCGATGCCAAGATCCTGCTGGTTGTCCTGCGCCCTGGCCCTGGTGTTCGGCATCGCCGGGCCCAGCCAAGCGGCGACGCGCGCCGAAGCCCTCGCCGCGATCGAGCGCAACGCGCGCGCCGCGCATTCCGATGCGGTCCTGGTGATGCACGACCGGGAGACGCTGCTTGAGCTGAAGCCCGCCGTCGGGCAGGAATCCGTTCACCTGATGTCGGCCACCAAGTCGGTCGTCGCGCTGGCCATTGCATTGCTGCTGGACGAAGGAAAGCTGGCTTCGATCGATACGCCGGTCAGCCGGATCTATCCCGAATGGAAGCAGGGCAGGAAGAGCGCCATTACCGTGCGCATGCTGCTGGACCATACCTCGGGCCTGCAGAACGTGGCGAACGCGGGCGAAGAGCTGGAAGGGGCCCCGGACCTGGTCAAGCTGGCACTGGCTGCCGAGCTGAGCGATGAGCCGGGTAACGTGTTCTCCTACAACAACAAGGCTACCAACCTGCTGCCCGGCATTGTCGAGCGCCTGGCAGGCGAGCCTGTGGATGCGTACCTGGACGCGCGGCTGTTCAAGCCCCTGGGCATCGCCCACTACACCTGGATGAAGGATGAAGCAGGCACTCCGCTGGGCATGGCCGGGCTGTCCCTGCGCGCGACCGATCTTGCCGCCATCGGGCAACTGTTGCTGGACGGTGGCGTGGCGCCGGATGGCAAACGTCTCCTGAGTGAGCAGTCGGTCGCGTTGATGACGACCGAAAGCGCCCGTGCGCCAGAGGTTGGGCTGCTGTGGTGGCGGATACCGGCCTGGGAACGGTACCAGCTCAAGCCCCGGCTACGGGATCTGCTGGTGGAAAGGGGCGTGGACGACGACGTACAGCGCGCACTGCAGGCCAGCGCAGGGCGTGCATTCGACAGCCGCAGCGCACTGGTCGCCTTCCTCGCCAATCAGCTGGGCGCGGATTGGTCCCAGCGCTACGCCAGCCAGATCTCCGCGCGCGGCCTGAAGCTCGCCGATCTCTACGACATCACACGGGGACCGGTCGTCGGTTTTGCCGCCAACGGCTACCTGGGCCAATACCTGATGATCGTCCCGGGACAGCGGGTGGTCGCCGTGCGTCTGGTCCACCGGCGCGACACCCACAGCGCTCCACAGGACGACTATCCCTCCTTCTTCGCCGATGTCCTGCAGTTGGCGCGGACACTGCCATAGGCCCCATTGTCATCATGTCCACGCGCTCTGAACATCCTCCTGGAGCGTTCTTCACTGTCGTGGCGCCTAAAGTGGGATGACATCTTGGCCGCACACCAACTGAAGCATGTTTGATTATCAGAACTGGACCTTCCACGCCAATGGCCGAACGGTAGTGGCGCGGGTAGCGCTGGACGGCGACGGTGGCGGCACCATCAACCGCTACCAGCTGGTGCCGGGGCCGGCGCAGTCGGGGCTGTGCATCAAGGTTGCCTCCCAGGACGAGGCTGCGCAGAAGCTGGAGGCCGAAGTGACCAAGTTGCTGGGACCGGAGTGGTAGCCACTACGCCATGCCGGGCGGGGATCCGCATGGTGACGGCGGGATGACCGGCCGGGGCAACGGGCATCGCGCCGGATGCCCGTTGCATGAGGCCGCCTACTTGGGCATCAGCACGGTGTCGACCACGTGGATGACGCCGTTGGACTGGCTGACATCTGCAACGCTGATACCTGCCTTTCCACCCTTTGCGTCGATGACCCAGAGCTTGCCATCGTGGAGCGCCACGGTAAGAGGCTCACCCTGCACGGTCTTCAGGGTGGCCTTGCCGCCGTGCTTGCGGGCATCGGCCAGAAGCTGGGCGGAACTGTAGTTGCCCGGGACGACGTGGTAGGTCAGGATCCGGGTCAGCTGCGCCTTGTTCTCAGGCTTCACCAGTGTATCGACAGTGCCTGCAGGCAGCTTTTCGAAGGCCGCATTGGTGGGCGCGAAAACAGTAAAGGGCCCGGCGCCGTTGAGGGTGTCGACCAGGCCGGCGGCTTTGACCGCTGCGACCAGAGTGGTGTGGTCCTTGGAATTGACTGCGTTCTCGACGATGGTCCTGGTGGGATACATTTCTGCCCCGCCCACGATGACGGTGTTGGCGGCGAGGACAGTGGGCACGGACGAAACGAGTACGGCGAAGCCGACTGCGGCGGCGATGCGCTGAAGAGCGTTCACGGTGCGTTCCTTTCTGGATGACCCGCAAGCGCGGGCATCTTTCCTACGGCGGGCGAGCGTGACCGGATGCAGCAACGGCCGAGTCAGCAGCTGTTTCGCGCGCTGCCGGTTTTGCTGCGCTGCATGGTGACAACGGCGAACCTCGGTGATTACTCTCCGCTGCAACGCGATGGTAGCGCTACCAGTTGGACGGGGATCCAAGGTCCAGGGGCTGCCTTCTTTGCCGCGTGTTTGTCCTGGCAGGCTTGAAAAGCAAGTGTAAGTCGCGGCGTGCCCGAGCACCCGTGCTGTTCGGTTTGGAATGCGGGCCACGCCCGTGCGTGCCCCTGGGAGGGGGCGGTACATCCATTCGATCGTATGTCAGAGGGGACTTTCATGAGCACTTGCAGTTTCCGCGGCACCCTGGCCCCGAGGGCCGGTTCATGAGCCGCGCGTTGGCGAAGTTCCGGTCCCGGGCCATGTTCACCTTCGTGGGTGGTGCCCTGGTCATCAATCCCGCCTTTGCGCAGGACGCCGCACCGGCGACCGGGCAGCAGCCGCAGAGCCAGTCGCAACCCACCCAGCTTGATGCAGTGCAGGTCACGGGCATACGCAACAGCCTGAGCCAGGCCATGGACATCAAGCGCGACTCGGCGGGCGTGGTCGACGCGATCAGTGCCGAGGACATCGGCAAGTTCCCCGATACCAATCTTGCCGAGTCGTTGCAGCGCATCACCGGCATCTCCATCGAGCGCCGTGACGGCGAGGGTGCGCAGGTCACCGCGCGTGGCTTCGGCCCCCAGTTCAACATGGTCACGCTCAACGGTCGGCAGATGCCGGGCGCCGATGCATTCGGTGCCTCTGGACAGGTCGCCATCGGCGGTGTCGACGGCGGCACCCGCGCCTTCAATTTCGCGCAGCTGGCCGCCGAGGCCATCAATGGTATCGAGGTCTACAAGACCAGCCAGGCACAGGTGCCCAGCGGCGGCATCGGCGCGACGATCAACATCCTGACCTCGCGTCCGCTCGATCACGCCGGCATCGTGGCCAACGCCGGGGCGAAGCTGGTGTCCGACCAGAGCCAGCCGTTCGACAATGACCTGACCCCGGAGCTGTCAGGCATCTTCAGTTACAGCAATCCGGAAAAGACCTTCGGCGTCAGCCTCAGCGCAAGCCAGCAGAAGCGCAAGGGTGGCTCGGTGCAGGCCACGGAGAACTACTGGAACGTGCAGCCGTGGACAGGGTCGATGCCGGGCAATCCGACCGTGGTCAATGCCCCGGCCGTCGGCCAGCTTTACGCGCGGCCCAACGACCTGCGCTACGCGTTCTCCGAATTCGAGCGCGAGCGCGTCAACGGCCAGGCCGTGCTGCAGTTCGCACCGACGGACAGCCTGACCCTGACCGTGGATTACACCTACTCGACCAACGAGATCACCGAGAATCGCGGCGAGCAGGGCATGTGGTTGCAGAACAGCAACTACACCAACGTCGAGTTCGACACCAGTGGCGCCGTCGCGACGCCGGTGTACATCCGTGAAATCGCCGGCACCAAGGATTTCGGCCTGGAACAGCAGCGCAGCATGCAGGAATACAAGCTGGGTTCGCTGGGCTTCAATGCCGTCTGGAATGTCAGCGACCGCTTCAAGCTCAGCTTCGATGCGCACAACTCGAAGAACGAGAGCCGCCCGAACGACCCGCTCACCGGCGGTGGTTCGATCTTCATGAGCATCGCCGGCACCAACAACTGTACCCGTGGCCCGCATTGTGGCGGCTCCTGGGTGCAGGAGCTGAACTTCAACAATGGCCTGCCGGTCGGCACCCAGGTCTGGTATCCCAGCACGGCCGATGCGATCGCCGGGACCAATGGCGTGGTCAACCCGGGCTTCCAGGAGGGCGAGGTCGGCACGCAGGTGCTGCGCGTCAACGCGCAGACCCAGATCAGCGAGATCAAGCAGGCGCGCGTCGATGGCGAATGGAACTTCGACCACGGCCGCTTCCAGTTCGGCGTGGACACCAACAAGTCCACCACCCACCGCATCCAGGCCGCCGAGGCCTACTCGACCCTGGGCGACTGGGGCGTGGCCAACGTGGACCGGGATACTGCCGCAGGCCTGATGGACCTGCTGCAGCCGGTCAGCATCGTCGGCCTGTTCGACGACTACAGCGCCAACAGCTGGCCGGCCTGGCGCGGCAATGCCGGGCAGCTCGCGCAATGGGCAGCGGGTGAGTACGGCGTCGGCCTGGGTGTGAACCCACAACGCGCGGCCGACAACTTCGTGGAAGAGAAGACCAAGGCGGCGTACTTCCAGGTGGAGCTGGACGGGGAGCTGGGCGGCATGCGCACCAACACCCGCCTGGGCGTGCGCTATGAGACCACCGATGTGGTGTCGACCTCGGTCATTGCCGTGCCCGAATCGATCGAGTGGCAGGCCAACAACGATTTCCGCATCGTGCTGTCCGATGAGCAGCAGCCCTTCACGGAAAAGGCGCGGTACAGCTACATCCTGCCCAACCTTGATTTCAGCATCGACCTCACCGAGGAGCTGAAGGGCCGCGTTTCGTTCGGCAAGAGCATCGCCCGCGCGCCGTACGGCAATCTCTATGCGGGACCCGGGGCCCAGCAGCCGTTCGGCTCGGTGCTGATCGATCCCTCGTCGCGCGCCAGCGGCAACTCGCAGAACCCGAGCCTGAAGCCGCTGGAATCGGACAACCTCGACCTGGGGCTCGAGTGGTACTTCGCCGACGCCAGCTATGTGTCATTGACCTACTGGAACAAGTCGGTCAGCAACTTCATCGGCAATACCGTCGTCCAGGAAAGCCTGTACGGCCTCACCGACCCGACCTCCGGGCCGGATGCGCGGGCGGCGTTGGACTTCCTGACCAGCGGCGCCTGCGTCGCCCAGGTCGGGCCGGCCAATGCCGCTGCCTGCTCGGCCAACGACACCTCGCTGTTCACCGCACTGGCGTTGCTGCGCAACAATCCCGCCGGGCTGGGCGCCTACAACGGCACCGATGCGCAGGTGCTGGCCACCGAAGCGGCCTACGATCTGTATGGGCAGCCCAACGACCCGTTGTACCAGTTCAACGTCAATCGCCCGATCAACCAGAACAAATCCAAGCTGCATGGCTGGGAGCTGGGCGGCCAGTACTTCTTCGGTGACACCGGCTTCGGCGTGCTGGCCAACTACACCGTGGTCAAAGGCGATGTCGGCTACAACAATGGCGGCGATCCGGGCGTCGACCAGTTCTCGCTCACCGGCCTGAGCGACACTGCCAACGCTATGCTGATGTACGAGAAGTACGGGTGGTCGGTGCGCCTGGCATGGAACTGGCGCGACCAGTACCTGATCCTGGCCAACCAGGGCTCCAGCCGCAATCCGTACTATGTGGAGCCGTACGAGCAGTGGGATCTCAGCGTCAACTACGCGCTGGATGACCACTGGTCCTTCAGCCTGGAGGCGATCAACCTGACCGGCGAGGATGTGCGGTGGCGCTCGCGCACCTCGCAGATGATCGTCAAGCTGGCAGACCAGAGCCCGCGCTACATGCTGGGCGTACGCTACAAGTTCTGAGCCTGGTTGCCGATGCGTCCGGCACGGCACCGCTGCCCGCCAGCGGTGCCGCGCCGGGACGGTGTCGCCGCACCTGTCGCGCCTGCGCTACTCTGCCGGCCAGCCACCCCGCACTGGACTGGATACCCTGATGGCCCGCTATGAAATGCTCAACAACATCGCGCATCGGGACCTGAAGGTCGCCACCGGATTCGGGCCGCAGTTCGGCGATGCGGTGGGCATGGTGCCGGCCTATCCCAGCGAGTTCGCCGAACTGCAGCGTGAGTATCCGATCTTCCTGCGCAGGGAAACCGGGACGGGAGCGTGGCAGTCCGTGGCCCTGCTGGGTTTCGAACAACACGAGAACCTGTTCCTGCTGGACGGGCGCTGGAATGCCTCCTACCTGCCTGGCGCGGCCGCCAAAGGGCCGTTCCTGATCGGCTTCCAGGAGCACTACGTGGATGGCCTGCTCACCGAGGATGCAGTGATGCACGTGGACCTGGACCATCCGCGCGTCACCGCCGGCGTCGGTGAGCCGCTGTTCCTGCCGCAGGGCGGCAACACGCCTTACCTGGACCACATCGCCGGCGTGCTGCGCGGCATCCACGAGGGCAGTGCCTTCGCAACCGGGATGTTCACGATGCTCGACGACTGCGGCCTCATCCAGCCGGTCATGCTCGACGTGCAGGTCGCGCCGCACCACCGGGTGAGCGTGAGCGGATTGCACGGCGTCGACCGCGAGCGCCTGGCGGCGCTGGACAGTTCGCGCCTGGCTGCGTTGAACCGCGCCGGTTACCTGGAAGGTGCGTACCTGATGCTTGCCTCGCTGCATAACATGCGCCGCCTGATCGCCGAGAAGCAGCGCCGCCTTCGCGTGCAGGACGGCACCGCGCAGGCGGTCAGGAACTGACCGGTGCACGCTCGCCTGCCGATGCGGATCCTGGAAGGCATCGATCCTGCCGCCTTGCCATTGGCTGACCTGGTGGAGGCCGGTGAGCCGGTAGTACTGCGCGGCATCGCCAGCGGTTGGCCGCTGGTCCAGGCCGGACTGGGCGGGGGGCAGGACGCAATGGCGTACCTGTGCAGCGTCGATGCGGGTGCGCCCATCCAGTACTCGTTCGGCGGCCCCGAGATCGGGGGGCGCCCGTTCTACAGCGCGGACTTCACCCGGTTGAATTTCGAAGTGCGGCGCGGCGTGCTGGCCCAGGTGCTGGAAGAGATCGCCATGACGCTGCATGTACCGCAACCGCCAACTTACTACGTGGCCTCGCTGCCGATCGCGCGGGCACTGCTGCCGGCATTCGCGCAGGCCAACGACGCCGGTCTGGCGAAGCAGGGCATCGACGCCACCGCCAGCATCTGGATCGGCAACCGGGTGACGGCCTCGTGCCATTTCGACACACCCGACAATCTCGCCTGCTGCGCGGTGGGGCGGCGTGAGTTCACCCTGTTCCCGCCCGCCCAGATCGACAACCTCTATCCGGGCCCGCTCGATCCCACGCCGGGCGGACAGGTGGTCAGCGTGGTGGACTTCGAGCGCCCCGACTTCGATCGGCATCCACGTTTCCGCGAGGCGCTGGCGCATGCACGCAGCGCGGTACTTGGACCCGGCGATGCGATCTTCATTCCCAGCATGTGGTGGCACCATGTACGCAGCCTGGAGCCGTTCAACGTGCTGGTGAACTACTGGTGGCGAAACTCGCCGGCATGGCTGGGATCCGCGCTGGCGGCGCTGCACCACGCGATGTGGGCCGTGCGTGACCTGCCGGCGCGCGAAAAGCAGGCCTGGGAAGGACTCTTCCGCTACTACGCATTCGGCCCTGGCGAGCGCGCGGCGCAGCACCTGCCTGACCCCGCGCGCGGGGACCTGGCACCGTTCGACGAGCAGCGCGCCCGCCGCATGCGCGCGATGCTGCTGGGCAGGCTCAACCGTTGAGAGAGGGCACCGCGTTGGATACCCAGAGCGCGCCTGCAGGGCGCATCCGCAAGGTGGTCATTGCCGGTGGCGGTACAGCGGGATGGCTGGCCGGCTGCGCGCTGGCGCACCAGTTCCGTGACCAGCTGCAGATCACGCTGGTCGAGTCCGAGCAGATCGGCACGGTCGGCGTCGGTGAGTCCACCGTGCCGCCGATCCGCACCTTCCATCGCTTCCTGCAGATCGATGAGCAGGAGTTCCTGCGCGCGGTGGCCGGCACCTTCAAGCTGTCGATCTCGTTCGAGAACTGGCGCCTGCCGGGCGATCGCTTCTTCCATCCGTTCGGCACCATCGGCCACGGCACCTGGGCGGCCCCCTTCCATCACTTCTGGCTGGACAGCCTGCGCCGCGGCATGCCCTCCGACCTGGGCGACTTCTGCCTGGAGAGCATCGCCTCGCGTGGCGACCGCTTCTCGCTGCACACCCAGCCGCAAGCCAGCTATGCGTATCACTTCGATGCCGGGCTGTATGCGCGGTTCCTGCGCCGCAGGGCCGAGGCCCACGGCCTGCGCCGGATCGAAGGCCGGATCGCCCAGGTCAGGCAGCACGCGCACGACGGCTCGGTGCAGGCGCTGGTGCTGGACGACGGCCAGGTGATCGAGGGCGATCTGTTCATCGACTGCACCGGCTTCCGCGGCCTGCTGATCGAGCAGGCGCTGGGCACCGGCTACGAGGACTGGCACGAATGGCTGCCGTGCGACCGTGCCGTGGCGGTGCAGACCGAGGCGGTGGCACCGCCGGTGCCCTATACCCGGGCGATCGCCCACGAGGCGGGGTGGCGCTGGCACATCGCGCTGCAGCACCGTGTCGGCTGTGGGCTGGTGTATGACAGCCGCCATCTGTCCGATGACGAGGCCGCCGCGAAACTGCTGCGCGATGCCGGGGCTCCACCCCTGCGCGATCCATGGAAGGTGCCGTTCCGCAGTGGACGCCGGCTGAAGGCGTGGAACAGGAACGTGGTGTCGCTCGGGCTGGCCAGCGGTTTCATCGAACCGCTGGAGTCGACCAGCATCCATCTGACGATCAGCGCAGTGGTGCGCCTGATCCAGTTGTTCCCGTTCGACGGCATCAGTGCGTCGCTGGTGCAGCTGTACAACGATGTCAGCCGGCAGGAAATGGAGCACGTGCGCGACTTCATCATCCTGCACTACCACGCCACGCAGCGCAGCGAACCGATGTGGAAGGCCTGTCGCGAGATGCGCGTGCCGGAATCGCTGCAGCAGCGGCTGCAGGCGTGGCGCGAGCGTGCACATGCGTGGCAGGACCCCGGCGAGCTGTTCCGTGTCGAATCCTGGACCAGCGTGCTGCTCGGGCAGGGCATCGCGCCCGGTCCTGCCCACCCGCTGGCGCGGGCCGTGAGTGATGTCGATCTGCGCACCTTGTTGAAGGGCATCCAAGGGCCTGTGCAGCAGGCCGCCGCGCAGATGCCGGCGCAGGCGGAGTTCATCGCGCAGTACTGCAGGTCCGGCGTGGACGTATGGCGTTCGACGACGGCGAGCACGTAGCAGGGTTTTGCGTTGCAGCACGCTTTTTCCGCTGCAGCTGGTTACAGTGCGGCAACACCGCGGGCGATGACGCGCGCGGTGGCAACGAGGGGGCCGGACACCACGCCCCCTTTTTGAGTCCACGGAATGTTAGCGCTACCTTTTTGTCGATCGGAGGCGGTTTCGATGGGTCTGGTTGCAGGGATCGATGCAGGGACGCAGAGCCTGAAGGTGCTGGTCTATGACCCGCGGAAGCAGGCGGTGGTGGCCTCGGCCAGCGCGCCGCTCGCGCTGGACAGCGGTGCCGATGGCAGCCGTGAACAGGCGCCGGCCGACTGGGTGTCGGCCCTGCGCGACTGCTTTGCCCGGGTCGATCCCTCGCTGCGCGCACGCATCGTCGCGCTGGCGGTATCGGGCCAGCAGCATGGGTTCGTGCCGGTCGATGATGCTGGCGAGGTACTGGCGCCGGCCAAGCTGTGGTGCGACACCAGCACCTCGGCCGAATGCATCCAGATCATGGACGCCGTGGGTGGGTTCCAACGGACCATCGCGCTGGCGGGCAATCCGATCCTGGCCGGCTACACGGCCTCCAAGCTGCCCTGGACCCGGACCCACCGTGCCGACGCCTATGCGCGGCTGGCGACCATCCTGCTGCCACACGACTACCTGAATTTCGTGTTGACCGGGCAGCGGTTCTGCGAGCTTGGCGATGCGTCCGGCACCGGCTGGCTGGACGTGCGCACACGCACATGGTCGCAGGAACTGCTGCGCGCAACCGATCCTGATCGTGATCTTGCTGCCTGCCTGCCGCCGATCGCTGCGCCCGATGCCCTGTTCGATATCGCGCCGAAGGCAGCCGCCGAGTTCGGGCTGCCGGCGGCCGTGAAGATTGCCGTGGGTGGCGGCGACAACATGATGGCGGCAATCGGCACCGGCTGCGTCACGGAAGGGCGGCTGGCGATGAGCCTGGGAACCTCCGGAACGCTGTTTGCCTATTCCGGCTCGCCAGTGATCGATCCGGACGGCGCGTGGGCGGCGTTCTGCTCGTCCACGGGGGGCTGGCTGCCGCTGATCTGCACCATGAACTGCACCGTGGCCACCGAACGCGTGGCCACCGCCTTCGGTTTCAGCAGCCGCGACGGTGACGCGCATCTTCGCGCAACGCCGCCGGGGGCAGGGGGCCTGGTGATGCTGCCGTTCCTCAATGGCGAACGTACCCCTGACCTGCCGCTGGGCAAGGGCGTGCTGGCTGGCCTGGACATTGCCAATTTCACTCCCGCGCATATCTACCGCGCCGCCATGGAGGGCGCGACCTACAGCCTGAAGTACGGCTACGACGCCTTCGTCCGCGCGGGCATGCAGTTCGATCGCATCGTGCTCACCGGCGGTGGCAGCAACAGCGCTGCCTGGCGTCAGCTGGTGGCTGATGTGTTCGGCCTGCCGGTGGACGTCCCGGTGCAGGCCGAAGGTGCGGCGTTCGGCGCAGCGCTGCAGGCGCTGTGGGCGCTCGCCCGGGCGCAGGGAGACGCCACCTCGATCAGCGACATCACCGCGCGCCACGTCACCGTCGATCCCGCGCTGTCCGCACGGCCGGATCCGGCCCGCAGCGATGCCTATGCACGGGCCTACGCACGCTTCCTCAGTCATCTCGATGCCATCACGCCGCTGCAGCGCGGCTGATGACTCCTCCACGACACCCCGTACCACGACAGGAGCACGCACCATGAGCACGCAGCCCTTCATCGGCGCCAAGGAATACTTCCCCGGCGTCGGCCGCATTCCGTTCGAGGGCAAGGGCTCGGACAATCCGCTTGCCTTCAAGGTCTACGATGCCAACCGGGTCATCGGTGGCAAGACCATGCAGGAGCATCTGCGCTTCGCCGTGTGCTACTGGCACACCTTCTGCAATGCCGGGCACGATCCGTTCGGCCCGGGCACCCGGCAGTTCCCGTGGGAGGCCGCCTCGCCACTGGCCACGGCCGAAGCAAAGGTGGACGCAGCGTTCGAGTTCTTCACCAAGCTGGGCGTGCCGTACTGGTGCTTCCACGATATCGACCTGGCGCCGGATGCCGACGACATCGGCCAGTACCAGAAGAACCTCTCGCATATGGTGGGCCTGGCCAAGGCGCGCCAGGAGGCCACCGGCGTCAAGCTGCTGTGGGGCACGGCCAACCTGTTCTCGCACCCGCGCTACATGAACGGCGCATCGACCAATCCCGACTTCGCGGTGGTCGCGCGTGCAGCCGTGCAGGTCAAGGCCGCCCTCGAGGCCACGGTCGAACTCGGTGGCGAGCACTACGTGTTCTGGGGCGGGCGCGAAGGCTATGCGTCGCTGGCCAATACCCAGATGAAGCGGGAGATCGAGCATTTCGCGCGCTTCCTGACCATGGCACGCGACTATGGCCGCAGCATCGGGCTGAAGGGCAACTTCCTGATCGAGCCCAAGCCGATGGAGCCGATGAAGCACCAGTACGACTTCGACAGTGCCACGGTGGTGGGCTTCCTGAAGGAGCATGGGCTGGACAAGGACTTCAAGCTCAACATCGAGGCCAACCACGCCACGTTGTCCGGGCACACCTTCGAGCACGATCTGCAGGTCGCGTCCGATCATGGCCTGCTCGGCAGCATCGATGCCAACCGCGGCAACGCGCAGAACGGCTGGGACACCGACCAGTTCCCCAGTGATCTGTACGACACCGTGGGTGCGATGCTGGTCGTGCTGCGCCAGGGCGGGCTGGAGGGCGGGTTGAACTTCGATGCCAAGGTGCGCCGCGAGTCGACCGACCTGGAGGATCTGTTCATTGCCCATATCGGCGGCATGGATGCGTTCGCACGCGGGCTGGAGGTTGCCCATGCACTGCTGACCGAGTCGCCGTGGGAGCAATGGCGTGCGCAACGCTACGCAAGCTTCGATTCCGGCGCCGGACAGGATTTCGAGCGTGGCACGCTCAGCCTGCCGGACCTGGCGGGCCTGGCCGCCCGCCTCGGCGAACCGCGCCAGGCCAGCGGCAAGCAGGAGCGTTACGAAAACCTGCTCAACCAGTACCTGCTGCGCTGAGCGCAGCAGGCAGGCCAACGGCGGCAACGGTGCACTCAAGGGGACGGGGATGAACCAGGCAGCAGGCAGCGGCGAGAACACCCGGCTGATCGTACTGATCAGCGTGGTAGCGACGATTGGCGGTTTTCTGTTCGGCTTCGACAGCGGCGTGATCAATGGCACCCAGGACGGCCTGCACCAGACGTTCCGGTCCGGCGAATGGATGCAGGGGTTCGAGATCGCGTCGATGCTGCTGGGCTGTGCGGTGGGCGCGTTCAGTGCCGGCCGCCTGGCCGACCGCCTCGGCCGTCGCAACGTGCTGATCCTGTCGGCGGTGATGTTCCTGCTGTCGGCACTCGGTGCGGGGGCGGCGGTCTCGTCGGGCTGGTTCATTGCGGCGCGGGTGGTGGGCGGATTCGCGGTCGGCGCGGCGAGCGTGATCTCGCCGGCCTACATCGCCGAGGTCGCTCCGGCCCGCTATCGCGGCCGCCTGGCCACGGTGCAGCAGATCGCCATCATCACCGGGCTCACCGCTGCCTTCCTGTCCAACTACCTGCTGGCGGCCGCAGCGGGGGCGTCGACCGAGCCACTGTGGGGCGGGCAGGCCGCCTGGCGCTGGATGTTCTGGATGCAGGCCGCGCCATCGCTGCTGTTCCTGCTGCTGTTGCTGACCATTCCGGAGAGCCCGCGCTACCTGGTGGTGAAACGGCGCAAGGACGACGCCCTGCAGGTGCTGACCCGGCTGCTGGGCAGCGACAAGGCCAGGACCACGCTCGAGGAGATCGATGCCTCGCTGTCCAACGACCACCATCGCCCGCGCCTGTCCGACCTGAAGAGCAGGGGGACCGGGCGGATCCGCCCGATTGTCTGGGTCGGCGTCGGGCTGGCCTGCTTCCAGCAGCTGGTCGGCATCAACGTGGTGTTCTATTACGGCGCCGTGTTGTGGCAGGCGGTCGGCTTTTCCGAAAACGACGCGCTGCTGATCAACGTGCTGTCCGGCGCGCTGAGCATCGGTGCCTGCGTGGTCACCGTACTGCTGATTGACCGGATCGGCCGCAAGCCCCTGCTGTGGTTCGGCTCGGCCGGGATGTCGCTGTCGCTTGCACTGGTGGTGGTGGCCTTCGCCAGTGGTTCGCTGGCCGACGGGCATCTGCAGCTGCCCGGCCGCATGGGCACGCTGGCGCTGGTGGCGGCCAACGCCTACGTCGTGTTCTTCAATCTGTCCTGGGGGCCGGTGATGTGGGTGATGCTGGGCGAGATGTTCCCGAACCAGATCCGCGGTTCGGCATTGGCGGTCGCTGGCGCAGCGCAATGGACCTCCAACTTCGTGGTCACGGTAACGTTCCCGATGCTGCTGGCCGCGGCAGGGCTGGCGGCCACCTACGGCATCTACCTGGTTGCTGCCGTGATCTCGGTGATCTTCGTCGTCCGGCATGTGCACGAGACCAAGGGCAAGGAACTGGAGCAGATGGAAGGATGAGCGCCATGACATCGCAGACCTTCGTAAACCGCAGCGGCGCGCTGGTCGCCGCACTGATGCTGGGATTGCTTGGCTGCCGCGGCCAGGACCGGGCTGCCGCCGCCGCAACCACCGACAAGGATCCCTGGCCGGAGGTCACCTGGCCGCTGGCTGCGGATCCGGCACTGGAGAAGCGCATCACCGACCTGATGGCGGGCATGACGGTGGAGGAGAAGGTCGGCCAGCTGGTGCAGGGCGACATCGCCAGCGTCACCCCCGATGATGTGCGCCGCTACCGGCTCGGCTCGATCCTGGCCGGAGGCAACTCCGATCCCGGCGGCCGCTATGACGCCTCGCCGGCCGAATGGCTGGCGCTGGCCGACGCCTTCTACGACGCCTCCATGGACACCTCGAAAGGCGGCAAGGCCATTCCGCTGCTGTTCGGCATCGATGCCGTGCACGGGCAGAGCAACATCATTGGCGCCACGTTGTTCCCGCACAATATCGGGCTGGGCGCCACGCGCAATCCGGAGCTGCTGCGGCAGATCGGTGGCATCACCGCGCTGGAGACCCGCGTTACCGGCATGGAATGGACGTTCGCGCCGACCGTTGCCGTACCCCAGGATGATCGCTGGGGACGCACCTACGAAGGCTACTCCGAATCGCCGGACGTGGTGGCCAGCTATGCCGCCGCCATGGTGGAGGGGTTGCAGGGCAGGGTGGGAACACCGGAGTTCCTCGATGGCCGCCATGTGATCGCCTCGGTGAAGCACTTCCTGGGCGATGGGGGCACCACCGACGGCAAGGACCAGGGCGACACCCGCATCAGCGAGTCAGACCTGGTGCGCATCCACGCCGCCGGATATCCGCCGGCAATCGCCGCCGGCGCGCAGACCGCGATGGCGTCGTTCAACAGCGTCAACGGCGAAAAGATGCATGGGCACCGGCATTACCTCACCGATGTGCTCAAGGGCCGCATGAACTTCGGTGGCTTCGTGGTAGGTGACTGGAATGGTCATGGACAGGTCAAGGGCTGCACCACCACAGATTGCCCGGCCACCATCATCGCGGGCCTGGACATGGCGATGGCCTCGGACAGCTGGAAGGGTTTCTACGAGACGACGCTGGCTGCGGTGAAGGATGGGCGGATCACGCCGCAACGCCTGGACGATGCGGTGCGCCGGATCCTGCGGGTCAAGTTCCGCCTTGGGCTGTTCGAGGCCGGCAGGCCATCCACGCGGGCCGTCGGCGGGCAGTTCGCACTGATCGGCGCGCCGGCGCATCGCGCGGTCGCCCGGCAGGCCGTGCGCGAATCGCTGGTCCTGCTGAAGAACCAGAACGGCCTCCTGCCGCTGTCGCCGAAGCAGCGGATCCTCGTGGCCGGCGACGGCGCCGACGATGTCGGCAAGCAGGCCGGCGGCTGGACGCTCAACTGGCAGGGCACCGGCACCACCCGCAAGGACTTCCCCAATGCGGACACGATCTACGAGGGCATCGCGCGCCAGGCCAGGGCGGCCGGTGGTGAAGCCGTGCTTGCCGTCGACGGACGCTATGCAGTGAAGCCCGACGTGGCGGTGGTGGTGTTTGGCGAGGACCCCTATGCCGAGTTCCAGGGAGACCGGCCGACGCTGGCCTACAAGCCCGGCAACGAAACGGACCTGGCGCTGCTCAAGCGGCTCAAGGCCGAAGGCATACCGGTTGTTGCGGTTTTCCTGAGCGGACGGCCGCTCTGGGTGAACCGGGAAATCAATGCCGCCGATGCCTTCGTGGCTGCATGGCTGCCGGGCTCGGAAGGCGCCGGCATTGCCGATGTACTGCTGCGCGGAAGCGATGGCCGCGTGCAGCACGATTTCAAGGGCAAGCTCAGTTACAGCTGGCCGCGCACCGCCACCCAGTACGCCAACAACGTCGGCCAGAAGGACTACGATCCGTTGTTTGCGTTCGGCTTCGGCCTGACCTACGCCGACAACGGCGACCTGGCCGCGCTGCCGGAGGCATCGGGCGTGACCGGCAACGAGGGCGCGACGGGCGTGTTCTTTGCGCGCGGTGATGCAGGCCCCGGCATGGCGCTGCGCCTTGAGCAGGCCGCAGGCCAGGGCCTGACCGTGACCCGCGTGCCGGACGCATTGCCCGGTGATCGGCTGAAGATCACCGGCGTGGATCATCTGGCGCAGGAGGATGGGCGACGCCTGGCCTGGTCGGGCAATGGCGAAGCCGCCGCGGCACTGCAGTCGCACACGGCGCTGGACCTGCGGCGTGAATCGAACGGCGACCTGATGCTGCTGACCACGCTGCGGGTGGACGTAGCCCCGAAGGGCGAGGCGTGGCTGTCGGTCGGTTGCGGCGTGGGCTGCTCGGCGCGCATCGCCATCGGGCCGGCGCTGGCGGCGCTACCACAGGGCCAGTGGAAGCGTGTCGGCGTGCCGCTGAAGTGCCTGGCCAAGGCGGGTGCAACGCTGGACGCGATCGACCGACCGTGGTCGGTGGTGACGGCCGACGCGATGACGATCTCCGTGTCACGCGTCGCCCTGGGTGCGCTGAACGAAGCCGAGGTCACCCTCGGATGCGGAGCATGAGGCCTGCGCTACCGCCCCCGGGGCGGCGCGGCGACCGAACCGCGTGCGATCAGCCGATGCGGCATCACATGATCGCGCAGCACCGTTGCGTCCCCCGCCGGACGGCGGATGGTGCGCAGCAGGATGTCGACGGCCGCGTTGGCCATCGAGGCGATGGGCTGGTGGATCGTGGTCAGTTCCGGCCACACGGTGGTGGCGGCCGAGGTGTCATCGAAACCCACCACCGACAGGTCGCGTGGCACTTCCAGCCCGCGCCGATGCGCGACGGAGATGGCCGCGGCGCCCATGTCGTCGTTGCTGGCGAAAATCGCGGTCGGTGGGCGGCGTTGGGACAACAGCTTTTCGGCGGCAGCCAGGCCGGACCGGTAGGTGTAGTCACCGTGTTGGACCAGGCCAGGCTCCACCGCAAGCCCGGCCTCGCGCAGGGCGGTGACGAAGCCGTCGTAACGGAGCGCACTTGCGCTCAGGTCATCGCGCCCACGGATGAAACCGATGCGGGTGTGTCCCTGCCGGAGCAGGTGATCGGTCATTTCCCTGCCCGCACTGAAATCGTCGATGCGGACGCAGGACAGGGCCTCGCTCAGGCGACCCGATGCGATGGCCACCACTGGAATGCCAGCCTTGACCAGTTCGCTTACGGCAGCCTGCGATTCGCAAAGGGGCGGCGGCAGGATCACCCCGTCGACGCGTCCGGCGAGCGCGCGCGCCGCCCTGCGTTCGGAGTCGGCATCCAGGTTGTCCCAGTAGTCGATGACCAGCTGGATGGCGGAACTGGAGGCGACGCGCAGCAGGCCCACCAGCAGTTCGCGCAGGTAGGCGCCGCTGGGGTTGGTGTAGATCAGCGCAATGCGCGTGTGCTGAGCAGCGGCCAGCGAACTGGCGGCAAGATTGGGCGTATAGCCCAGCTCACGCACGGCGCGCAGCACGCGCTCGCGGGTGACGTCGCGCACCTTGCCCTGGTTGATCACCCGCGACACGGTCATCGGCGAAACGCCGGCAAGGGCCGCAACCTCGTCGATCGTCACGCCTGCGGTTCTGCGGCGAACCGACTTCTTCGGCTTGTCCAATGCACGATCCCTTTGTTCTTGGTGGCGCTGCCGCGCGGGTGCGAAGGACGATGATGCGCTGCCCCGGGCCCGGACGTAGTCTACAAAGGCGCATGTTAACGCCGTTGTTGCGTGCTGTCGGCACGCGCCTGTGCGCCGTGCTCGCACTGCTGGCCTGTGCTGGCGGTGCACGGGCGGAGGATGGCTACAGGCTGTGGATGCGCTACCAGCCGGTTGGCACAACGGTCGCTGCCGACTACCGGCGGCAGCTGGCCGAAGTGGTGGCCCCGGATGGCACGCCGATGCAGCGCGCCACCCGCGACGAGCTTGCGCGCAGCCTTCCTGGATTGCTGGGAACGGCCCCGCCAATGCGAACGGCAATCAGTACTGACCATGCCCTGGTGCTGGGTACGCCGCAGTCTTCGGCGCTGGTCGCCGCGTTCGGCAACGAGGTTGCCACGCTGGGCGACGAGGGCTTCCTGATCCGGCAGGTCCGGACCGAGGGGCGCGATGTGCTGCTGGTGGCGGCACGCCGGGATGTCGGCGTGCTGTATGGCACGTTCCACCTGCTGCGCCTGTTGCAGCGTGGCATGCCGCTGCGGGGGCTGGACGTGCGGGAGTCGCCGCGGGTCGCACTGCGTGTGCTCGACCATTGGGACAACCTGGACCGCTACGTCGAGCGTGGCTATGCGGGCAGCTCGCTGTGGGACTGGCAGACGTTGCCGCAATGGCGTGACCCGCGCTACACCGACTACGCCCGTGCCAACGCTTCGCTCGGCATCAACGGCACCGTCCTCAACAACGTCAACGCCAGTGCGCTGAGCCTGTCGCCGGCCTATCTGGCCAAGGCCGCCGCGCTGGCCGACCTGTTCCGCCCCTATGGCATCCGGGTCTACCTGAGCGCACGCTTCAGTGCGCCCATCGAGCTCGGCGGCCTGGCGACGGCTGACCCGTTGGATCCCGGCGTGCGGCGCTGGTGGCGCGACAAGGTCGATGAGATCCATGCGCGCATTCCGGATTTCGGCGGCTTCCTGGTCAAGGCCAACTCGGAGGGGCAACCCGGCCCGCAGGATTACGGTCGTTCCCATGCCGACGGCGCCAACCTGCTGGCCGACGCGCTGGCACCCTACAACGGCGTGGTGATGTGGCGGGCCTTCGTGTATTCGCACGAGGTTCCCGAAGATCGCGCCAAGCAGGCGTACAGCGAGTTTGTCGGGCTGGACGGTGCCTTCCGCCCCAACGTGATCGTGCAGGTGAAGAATGGCCCCATCGACTTCCAGCCGCGCGAGCCGTTCCATCCGCTGTTCGGCGCGATGCCACGCACGCCGCTGATGATGGAACTGCAGATCACCAAGGAATACCTGGGTTTTGCGACGCACCTGGTCTACCTGGGAACGCTCTACGAGGAAGTGCTGCAGGCCGACACCCATGCCCGCGGCGAGGGCTCCACGGTTGCCCGCGTGATCGATGGCTCGCTGGAGGGCCACGCACTGACCGGTATTGCCGGCGTCGCCAACATCGGCGTGGACCGCACCTGGAGTGGCTCGCACTTCGAGCAGGCCAACTGGTACGCCTTCGGCCGGCTGGCCTGGAACCCGCAGCAATCCGCGCGCGCGATTGCCGAAGACTGGGCAGCGTTGACGTTCTCGCCCGACCCGCAGGTGACCGGCCCGATCGTGCGGATGATGATGGATTCGCGCGAGGCGGCAGTGGATTACATGACGCCGCTGGGCCTGCACCACCTGATGGCACGCGGCCATCACTACGGCCCCGGCCCCTGGGTGGACGGAGGCCCACGTGCGGACTGGACGTCGGTGTACTACCACCGCGCAGACAGCCAGGGCATCGGTTTTGATCGCAGCGCCAGCGGAAGCAACGCAGTGGGCCAGTACGCCCCGCAGGTCGCCGAGATCTACGGCGATTCCGCACGCGTGCCCGAGTCGCTGCTGCTGTGGTTCCATCATGTGCCGTGGGACCGCCGCATGCGCTCGGGCAGGACGCTCTGGGATGAGCTGGTCGGGCGCTATTCGCGCGGTGTGCGCCAGGTGCGGTCGATGCAGGACACCTGGGCAGCCCTGCGCGACCGGATCGATCCGCAGCGGCATCGGCACGTTGCTGCGTTCCTGCAGATCCAGCACGACGAAGCGCAATGGTGGCGTGACGCCAGCGTGGCGTACTTCCAGTCACTCAGCGGACGGCCGCTGCCCGCCGGCGAACGGCCACCGCCGCAGCCATTGTCGTACTACCAGGCGTTGCAGTTTCCGTTCGCACCGGGGGATGGGCGATGAGCAGGTTCGGAGCGGTCCGGTATGCGCTGTTGATGATGGTTGCGGCAGTGGTGGCGATGCCGGCCGCGGCGCGGGAAACGACGGGACTGCTGCATCCGCTGTTCAGGGATCACGCCGTCCTGCAGCGTGACCGGCCCATTGCGGTCTGGGGTCACGCAGGCCCTGGGCAGCCGGTTTCCGTGACGTTTGCCGGGCAGGCGGTAAGCACCCGGGCGGACGCCGCAGGCGGCTGGCAGGCGACGCTCCCCCCGGTGGCCGCGGGCGGTCCGCATATGCTGGAGGTAAACGCCGGGACACGTCGGGAGAGGGTGCGCGACGTGCTGGTCGGCGACGTGTGGCTGTGCTCGGGACAGTCGAACATGGAACTGCCGGTGTGGCGCTCGCTCAACGCAGCCAGCGAGATTGCCGCAGCCACGATGCCACGGATCCGGCTGTTCACCGTGCCGCAGCACGCCGCCGCGCAGGCACAGGAGAGCTTCAACGACAGCACTGCCTGGACATCGGCAACGCCTGATGCGGTGCGCGATTTCTCCGCCACCTGCTTCTACTTCGCGCGCGAACTGCAGCGCACGGTCGACGTGCCGATGGGGCTGATCGAGGCGGCGTGGGGTGGCTCGCGGATCGAGGCCTGGACCAGCGTTGGTGCACTGCGCGGGCAGGGCGGCCTGGATGAGGCCCTCGATATCCTCGCGCGGTCTGCGCGTGATCCGCTGGAGGCACGCGCAGCCTGGGGCCGCTACTGGCAGCACTGGTGGGCCACACGCGAGGGCACGCTGCCCGGCGACGCCCCATGGCGCGCGGATGCCGATGACCGAGGATGGTCGCGCGCACCGGCCACACTGGGCGCATGGGAGCGTTGGAACGAGCCCGCGCTTGCCGACTACAACGGCATGGTCTGGTATCGCACGCAGGTGGTGCTGAGCGCTGAACAGGCTGCACGCGGCGCGACCCTGGAGCTGGCATCGGCCGACGAGGTGGACGTGACCTGGGTGAACGGGGTCGCGGTCGGCAGCCAGTACGGCGCCGGCAAGAGGCGCTACCCGTTGCCACGTGGCCTGCTGAAGGCAGGATCCAACGTCATTGCGGTCAACGTGCTGGACACCTACGGCGAAGGCGGCCTGGCCGGCCCCGCCACGGCATACGGCCTGCAGTTCGACGACGGTGAGCGGGTGGCACTGCAGCGTCCGTGGAAGTACCGGGTGGCGCCGGGCCAGCAGGCGCCGCCATTTGCCCCCTGGCAGGCCGCCACCGGGCTGTCGACGCTGTACAAC
The DNA here is from genome assembly GCF_059337855.1 of Stenotrophomonas maltophilia complex sp. Om-AH-Sm3. NCBI lineage: Bacteria > Pseudomonadati > Pseudomonadota > Gammaproteobacteria > Lysobacterales > Lysobacteraceae > Stenotrophomonas > Stenotrophomonas maltophilia complex sp. Om-AH-Sm3. The sequence goes on from NZ_JBYBLQ010000003.1 coordinate 173,997, forward strand.
GGAATGATCGCGCCGCTCGGGGGCGTCGGGCTGCGCGGCATGCTCTGGTATCAAGGGGAATCGAACACCGGCGAGGGCGCGACGTATGCGCTGCGCCTGCGTGCGCTGCGCGACGACTGGCGGCGGCAGTTCGGCGCACGCCTGCCCCTGCTGCTGGTGCAGCTGGCCGGTTATGGCCAGCCACCGGTTGCGCCGGCCGACAGCGGCTGGGCACAGGTGCGCGAGGCGCAGCGGCGGGTCGCAGCCGAAGATGCGCAGAGCGGGCTCGCCATCGCCATCGACATCGGCGATGCCTACGACATCCATCCACCGAACAAGCAGGAGCTCGGGCGCCGCCTCGCGCGCGTGGCCCGCCACGTCGTGTACGGCGAGCAGGACGTGGCCCCTTCAGGTCCTCGAGCGGTCACCGCGGTGCGGACGCCCGCGGGCGTGGCCATTGCGTTCGAGGACGTCGACGGCACACTCACCGCTACCGGCGCAGTGGGTCCGATCGGCTTTGAATTCTGCGGGTCGGAGCGCGATACCCGCCACTGCGACTACGGCGACGCCGAACTGGATGGGCGCCGGATCCTGCTGCGCGGCCCCCGGTCGACGCACGCAACGCACGTCCGCTACTGCTGGGCCGATGGCCCGGTGTGCACGCTGCGCGATCGCAGCGGGGCACCGGCCGGCCCGTTCGAACTTCCCATTGCCGAAGCCGAGGCCCGACGATGATGACGCTGTCCACGAAGTCCCCTCTGGCCCGCGACAGGGCCGGCCTGAGGTCGATGGCGCGCCGCCTGCTGGGGGCGGTGGTCCTGCTGTCGGCCGCAGCCACCCGGGCCAGCGCGCCGCCGGACGCTCCGCCGGTGTACTTCGACTGGTTCGAGTACCGCGGCGATGACCAGGCGTTTGAAGTGCCGCTGCCGGCCGGCCACTACCGCAATCCCGTCCTGGCCGGCTTCCATGCCGATCCCAGCATCGTGCGCGCGAACGGCCGGTTCTATCTGGTCAATTCCAGCTTCACCTACTTCCCGGGCATTCCGGTGTTTGAAAGTGCCGACCTGGTGCACTGGAAGCAGATCGGCAATGTGATTGACCGCCCCACGCAGCTGGATTTCGACGGGCTGAGCGTCTCGCGCGGCATCTTCGCGCCCACCATCGAATACCATGACGGCACCTTCTACGTCGTCACCACCGCCACCGACAGCGGTGGCAACTTCATCGCCACCGCGCGCGACCCGGCCGGGCCGTGGTCCGATCCGCACTGGCTGCCCGGCATCGATGGCATCGATCCATCACTGTTTTTTGACGACGACGGCAAGGTGTACCTGATCAACAACGACGCACCGCCCGGTCCGCCGCGCTACGACGGGCACCGCGCCATCTGGATGCAGCAGATCGACCTGGCGGCATTCAAGCCGGTCGGGCCCCGCCGGGTGCTGGTTGATGGAGGCGTGGAGCCGGCGAAGAATCCGATCTGGATCGAGGGACCGCACATCTACAAGCGGGAGGGCTGGTATTACCTGTCCGACGCTGAAGGAGGTACCGGGCCGCAGCACTCGCAGGTGGTGCTGCGCAGCCGCGCGGTGTGGGGGCCCTACGTTCCCTATGCGGGCAATCCGATCCTGACCCAGCGCGAACTGCCGGACGACCGTCCGCTTCCGATCACCAATGCCGGCCACGCCGACCTGGTCGAAGGCCCGGACGGCTCGTGGTGGGCGGTATTCCTGGCCAGCCGCAACTATCAGAAGCGCCACTACAACACCGGGCGCGAGACCTACCTGTTGCCGGTGCGCTGGCAGGATGGCTGGCCGCAGATCCTGCCGACCGACCAGGCCATTCCCTACGTGGCCAAGGCGCCGTCATGGATGCAGGGCGAGGCATCGCAGGCCCCGTCGACCGGTAATTTCGTAGCGCGCGACAATTTTGATGGCCCGACGCTCGATCGCCAGTGGCTGCGCGTGCGCGTGCCCAGGCATGCCTGGGCAGACCTGCACAAGCGCCCCGGCATGCTGGCCGTGCACCCGCTTGCCGAGAATCTGGACACGTTGCGCAATCCGGCATTTCTCGGCCGGCGCCAGCAGCATCTGCGCTTCGAGGCGAGCACCGCGATGACCCCGCCCGCCCCCGGTGTCGCCGCCGGTCTGGCGGCGTTCCAGAGCGAGGCGTACTGGTACTTCCTCGGCGTTCGTGACCTTGGCGGGGGGCGCCTCTCGCTCTTCCTCGAAGCGCGTGACGGTGGTGGCAGTACGCGGACGCTGGCCAGCCATGCTGTGCCGACGTCTGCAGCAGTGCGCCTGAAGATTGCCGGCAACGAGGGCGACTACGCGTTCTCGTTCGACACCGGCGACGGGCAGGGCTGGCAACTGCTCGCGGGCGACGTGGACGGCACCGTTCTGAGTACGGACCGGGCAGGCGGCTTCGTGGGCGCACTGCTGGGTCCCTTCGCGCGCGACGAGCGCACCGGGAGAAGCAAATGAGACTGTCGATTTCATCCAGGGCCCGCCGCCGTACGTGGCGTGGCCGGGCCATCCTGTTCGTCCTGACCTGCGTGGCGGCCGCCGCATCCGCGGCCGCGCCACGGCCCTGGCTGGATCTCTCGGCAAGCTTCGAGCAACGGGCCGCCGCACTCGTCGCGCAGATGACCCTGGAAGAAAAGGCCGCGCAGATGCAGAATGCCGCGCCGGCAATCGAACGGCTGGGTGTGCCCGCCTACGACTGGTGGAATGAGGGGTTGCATGGCGTCGCACGGGCAGGGCAGGCCACGGTGTTTCCGCAGGCAATCGGCCTGGCCGCGACCTTCGATGTTCCGTTGATGGGGCAGGTGGCCACGACCATCAGCGACGAGGCCCGCGCGAAGCACCACCAGTTCCTCCGCGAAGGCGCGCATGGCCGTTACCAGGGCCTGACCTTCTGGTCGCCGAACGTCAACATCTTCCGCGACCCGCGCTGGGGCCGCGGGCAGGAAACCTACGGCGAGGATCCCTACCTCACCGCCCGCATGGGCGTTGCCTTCGTGCGCGGCCTGCAGGGCGACGACCCCGTCTACCGGAAGCTGGACGCCACCGCCAAGCATCTGGCCGTGCACAGCGGACCGGAGGCCGACCGCCATCACTTCGATGCACGGCCCAGCCGGCGCGACCTGTATGACACCTACCTGCCGGCGTTCGAAGCGCTGGTGAAGGAGGGCGAAGTGGATGCGGTCATGGGCGCCTACAACCGCGTGTACGGCGAGTCCGCCAGTGCGAGCCGTTTCCTGCTGCGCGATGTGCTGCGACGCGACTGGGGCTTCAAGGGCTACGTGGTCTCGGACTGCTGGGCCATCGTCGATATCTGGAAGCACCACCATATCGTCGCCACGCGCGAAGCCGCCGCGGCGCTGGCGGTCAGGAACGGCACCGAGCTGGAATGCGGCCAGGAGTACGCCACGCTGCCCGAGGCCGTGCGTCAGGGCCTGATCAGCGAAGCGGAGATCGATGATGCGGTGACCCGCCTGTTCACCGCACGGATGCGCCTGGGCATGTTCGATCCGCCGGAGCGGGTGCGCTGGGCGCGCATTCCGGTCTCCGTGAACCAGGCCCCGGCCCATGATGCGCTGGCCCTCAAGGCCGCGCAGGCGTCGCTGGTGCTGCTGAAGAACGACGGCATCCTGCCGCTGTCGCGCGACACCAAGCGCATTGCCGTGGTCGGACCCACCGCCGACGACACCATGGCACTGCTCGGCAACTACTTCGGCACACCGGCGGCGCCGGTCACCATCCTGCAGGGCATACGCGAGGCGGCCAAGGGCGTTGAAGTGCGTTATGCCCGCGGCGTCGACCTGGTGGAAGGGCGCGACGATCCCGGTGCCACGCCGCTGATCGAGCCGACCTTCCTGCGGCCCTCGGCGGACTCGCCCGAGCGTGGCCTGCGTGGCGAGTACTTCCGCACGCCCGACCTTTCCGGTGCGCCGGCCCTGGTGCGCACCGACGCGCAGATCGGCTTCCGCTGGGACCGCGGCTCGCCGACCGACAACCTGCTGGCACGCGGCGAAGCAGCACCGGGGCAGGGGATTCCCAACGACCGCTTCAGCATCCGCTGGAGCGGCCAACTGCTGCCCCCCGTGTCCGGTCGCTACCGGCTGGAGGTGGCCGGCGATGATGGCTACCGCCTGTACCTGGACGGCAAGCGTGTGATCGATCACTGGGTGAACACAGATCGCCTGCATGCCGAGGGTGTCGAACTCGACCTGCAGGCGGGGCGTGCCTATGCGCTGACGCTGGAGTACTACGACGACCAGCGCGATGCCGGCGTGCGCCTGGGCTGGCGCATGCCCGGCGCCAAGGCGCCGTTCGATGAAGCGCTCGATGCCGCACGCGAGGCCGACGTGGTGGTGTTCGTCGGTGGCCTTACCGGTGATGTCGAAGGCGAGGAGATGACGGTCAACTATCCGGGCTTTGCCGGTGGCGACCGCACCGACCTGCGGTTGCCCGCGCCGCAGCGCACCCTGCTGGAGGCCCTGCACGCTACCGGCAAGCCGGTGGTGATGGTACTCACCGGCGGCTCGGCCATCGCCGTGGACTGGGCGCAGGCGCATCTGCCGGCGATCCTGATGAGCTGGTATCCCGGGCAGCGCGGCGGTACCGCCGTCGGCCAGGCGCTGTTCGGCGACATCAATCCGGCGGGTCGCTTGCCGGTCACCTTCTACAAGGCCGGCGAAGCGATGCCGGCATTCGACGACTACGCCATGGAGGGCCGTACCTACCGCTACTTCCGTGGCACGCCGCTGTACCCGTTTGGTCACGGGCTGTCGTACACGCGCTTCGATTATGGAACGCTCCGCCTCGATGCGGACACCATCGGCGCCGATGGCCGCGTGGCCGCGTCGGTGGACGTGACCAACGCGGGCACGCGCAGCGGTGACGAAGTGGTGCAGCTGTACGTGCGGCGCGAACACGTCGGCAGCGGCGATGCCGTGCAGGAACTGCGGGGCTTCCAGCGGGTCCAGCTGGCCCCGGGCGAACGCCGCACGGTGACGTTCACCCTGGAGGCGGCGCAGGCCCTGCGCCACTATGACGAAGCGCGTGCGGTGTACGCGGTGCAGCCCGGTGCCTACGAGGTCAGGGTGGGGGCGTCCAGTGCCGATATACGTGCGCGGAGCAGGTTCACCGTAGTGCCCGCGCATGACTGATCGCCCCGGGCGACATCGATTCCCCTTCGACCAGATTCCTTTTCCAGGACGTCCGCTGCATGGCAAGCACTGAACACGCGCTATCGGTACGCGAGAAGCTCGGCTACAGCCTGGGCGATCTCGCTGCCAACCTGATCTTCCAGACCCTGATCACCTACCTGGCATTCTTCTACACCGACGTCTACCGCCTGCCAGCTGCGACCGCGGCCACGATCATCTTTGTGGTCGGCCTGCTGGGTGCGTTCGTGTTCACGCCGCTGATCGGCATCGCGGCTGACCGAACGTCCACCCGCTGGGGCCGCTTCCGCCCGTGGATCCTGTGGACGGCCATTCCCTTTGGCGTACTGTCGCTGCTGGCGTTCAGCACCCCGGACCTGGGCGAGCGCGGAAAGGTGATCTATGCACTGGGCACCTACGCCCTGCTGGTCTGCGTTTACGCCGCGAACAACCTGCCGTACTCGGCGCTGAGCGGCGTGCTGACCGGCAGCATGGCCCAGCGCAACAGCCTTTCGGCCTACCGCTTCGTGGCCGTGATGATCGCGCAGTTCATCATCCAGGTGCTGCTGATGCCGCTGGTGCTGATCCTGGGCGACGGCGACCGGGTGCGCGGCTTCGAACAGGTCATGACCGCCTTCGCACTGATCGGAACGGTGTTCTTCCTGATCACCTTCGCCACCACCCGCGAACGCATCGTGCCGACGCGCGAGCAGACCGGCGGCATAGTGCAGGACCTGTCGGACCTGCTGCACAACCGCCCGTGGCAGGTGATGCTGGCGCTGACCGTGCTGGTGTTCATCAACCTGGCCTTGAAGGGCGGCACCTACATCTATTACTTCCAGTACTACATGAGCGAAGCGGCGCTGGCCGGCTTCCTGGAAAACTCTGGCTTCAACGGCCTGATCCGTGCATTGAATGGCGCCCTGGCCAGCGCCGGTTTCGCGGCGTTCACCTGGCCGAAGGATGCGGCCACCTCGGCGTTCAGCCTGTTCAACGCGTGCGGCATCCTCTGCATGATCCTGGGTATTGGCGCATCACGGCGGCTGGCGGACCGCTTCGGCAAGCGCGACGTCTTCGGTGGCGCCCTGTTTGTCTCGACCCTGTTCCTGCTGGCCTTCTACCTGTTCCCTCCCACGGCGGTGGCGGTGGCGTTCGCAGCGTTCATGCTGCATGGCTTCTGCTATGGCATCACCATCCCGTTGCTGTGGGCGATGATCGCCGACGTCGCGGACTACTCGGAGTGGAAGAACCATCGAAGGGCAACGGCGATCATCTTCTCGGCGATGCTGTGCGGGCTGAAGATCGGCCTCAGTGTCGGCGGCGCGCTGGTCGCCGCGATCCTTGCCCACTACGGCTACCAGGCAGGCCTGGTGCAGCAGCCTGAGGCCGTGGTGCAGGGCATCCGCCTGACCGTAAGCGTCTATTGCTCCCTTCCCTTCCTGCTCGCCGTCGCGCTGCTGTTCTTCTACCGGATCGACAAGCGCACGGAAACACGCATCGAACAGGATCTCCTCCTGCGTCGCCGTTCCGCCGACGCCTCCGCGTAACTCCAAGACGACAACCATGATCGACCTCTCTGCCGGTGAAGACGGCCAGGCCAGCGAAGCCCGCCTTGCGCAGCTCACCGCGCACGCCATTTCGCAACCGCTGGTGACCCACATCTACACGGCCGACCCTTCGGCGCATGTATTCGAGGGTCGCCTGTACATCTATCCGTCGCACGACATCGACGGCGGCCAGCCATTCGACGATGAAGGCGGCCACTTCGGCATGCAGGATTACCACGTGCTGAGGATGGATACGCCCGACGGCACCGCCGTCGATTGCGGCATGGCGTTGCACGTGCGCGACGTGCCCTGGGCGCGGAAACAGATGTGGGCCCCCGATGCCGCCTGCCGTGATGGCCGCTACTACCTCTACTTCCCGGCCAAGGATGCCGGGGGCCGGTTCCGCATCGGCGTGGCGATCGGTGCGCGACCGGAGGGCCCGTTCGTGCCCCAGCCGGAGCCGATCAAGGGCGCGTACTCGATCGACCCGGCCGTGTTCGAAGACGACGATGGCAGCCACTACCTGTACTTCGGCGGCATCTGGGGCGGGCAGCTGCAGAAGTATCGTGACAACCAGTACGACGTGGCACACGAGGAACCCGAGGGCAGCGCACCGGCCCTGGGCCCGCGCGTGGGCCGCCTGGATGCCGGCATGACCGAGCTGGCCGAGCCCACCCGCGAAGTGCAGATCCTGGATGAGCATGGCCAGCCGCTGCGTGCCGACGACCATGCGCGCCGCTTCTTCGAAGGTCCGTGGCTGCACAGGTACCAGGGTCGCTACTACCTGTCGTACTCCACTGGCAACACCCACCAGCTGTGCTACGCCATCGGCGACAGCCCGTATGGACCGTTCACCTATGCCGGCGTGATCCTCACCCCCGTGGTCGGTTGGACCACCCACCACTCCATCTGCCAGTTCGACGGACAGTGGTACCTGTTCTATCACGATGCACTGATGTCCGGCGGCATCACCCACCTGCGCTCGGCCAAGTGCACGCCGCTGCACATGGAGCCGGACGGAAGCATCCGCACGATCAATCCCTATGGGGCCTGAGCGCATGCTGCCGATGGATGATGCGCTGGCCCCGCTGCCGGCCGGTGAGCTGCACTGGCTCAGATGCGGCGAACTGGAGGTTGCGCTCGCCGCAGGGGCGGGCGGGCGCGTGGCGCACCTGCGTTACCGGGGCGTGGATTGGCTGGTGGATGCGCAGCAGGCGGGCACGGCGGCGATCGCGTGGGGCTGCTACCCGATGGTGCCGTGGGCCGGGCGTATCCGCCAGGGACAGTTCTGCTTCGACGGCGCGCCGCATGCGCTGCCGCTCAATTTCGGCGGGCATGCCATCCATGGCGTGGGCTTCATGCGGCCCTGGCAGGTCGAGCGCATGGAGACAGCCACGGCCACGCTGTCGCTGGCGCTGCCACGCGACAGGTACTGGCCCTTCGGTGGCGTCGCCCTCCAGGAAGTGAGCCTGCACCCTCACAGCCTGCAGCTGCGCCTCTCGGTCCAGGCGGGCGGGCAGGCGATGCCGGCGGTGCTGGGCTGGCACCCCTGGTTCCGGAAGCCGGAACGACTGCTGTTCAGTCCTCGCTCGATGTATCCGCGGGACAGGGAAGGCATTGCCACGCTGCCCTGTGTATCTCCTGCCCACGGCCCATGGGACGACTGCTTCATCGCCGAAAGTGACATCACCCTGGTACGCGAAGGCCAGCGCCTGCGGCTGAGGTCGGACCACGACCACTGGGTGGTCTACGACGCTGCGCCGCACGCCACCTGTGTCGAGCCGCAGAGCGGCCCGCCGGACGGCTTCACGCTGGCACCGCATCGGCTGGAGCCGGGGCAGCGGCTGGCGTTGACGTTCGAACTGGCGTGGGCAGCGAACAGTCCTTGAAGCCCGCCGGGGGCATGCACCGGAGGGCGACGCCGCAGCGGGCCGGCACTCCGCGATGATCTGCGGGCGGAGGGAGTGCGCGTCGGTGCGTCACGCTGGCGGCGCTTCGCTGCCACTGACCATTCCCTTACAGGCTCCAGTCAATCCGCATGCCCGCGATCAGCGCATTCGGCAGGTCCCGCTGGCGTGCGGGCTCATTGAACTGGTCGGGATGCACGATGTAATGCAGGTTCGGCGCGACCCGAAGCTGCGGGGTGACCTGGATGCCATAGCTCAGCTCCATCATCACCTGGCTTCCGTGCGGGGTGCCGCTGCCACCCGCTGCGGCACGGGCAAGGCGCAGGTTTTCCAGTGCGATGCTGCTGTACTTCTGCTGGGTCACGACGAAGGCGATGCTGTCCTGCGGCCGGCTGGCGAACGTGCCTTTCTGCACAAGCCCGGCCTGCAGGAAGTGATCCTCGATCAGCTGCCCGGAGGTGCCCTTGAGCGCGGCGCCGAAAAGGGTCAGGCCACGACCCTTGCCATCGCCGGTAAGCTGCTGTTCGAAGCGGGCGAACGCACCGGAACGACCGTGGCGTGTCGCGTACTCCTGGCCACTGAGCAGCGCCGGCATGCCATTGGCATCGCGCAGCGGGTCGCGATAGGTCGAATTGTCCTGCCAGCCACCCAGTTCATAGCGGGCCTTCAAGCGCGCCGATGCCGGGCTGCGCCAGCCGATCGTGTACGGCACGATCCAGCCGGTGGCCTGGTTCGTATTCCACTTCAGGCCATGCTGGCCATCCTCGGCCTGGCTGGGATCGACCTGGTAGGCGCCGACGCGGACATAGACATCGGGCGTCACCCAGGCCGTGGCATCGGCCATCCAGCTCGACACCGGCCACCAGGTGAAACTGCTGGTGCGGAACACGTAGGTCGGGTTGCCACAGGCCGAGTTGCCCTGGAAGTACTGGCACAGCTCCGAACCGAGGTGGTGGATGTTGGCGACGCTGCGCCCTGCCTCCAGCACCAATCGGTCGTTGAAAAGCTTCTGTTCGAGGGTCAGGTTGGCCAGGCGGGTCCCCTGGCCGCCGTAGATTTCCTGCACCGAAGTGCTGTTGCCGGTGCTGCTGTTGGCGAGGTTGGTGCCGTGGCGATTGATGCCATAGGCCTTGATCGTTGCCCCCCGCCAGCCGAACGCAGCGTCGAGGTCAACATCGGCGCCGAACATCAGCTGGCCGGCGTAGGCGGTGCCGCTGCGCTTGCCACCGTCGAGCGTGGCGGCCGCCTCGCCGGTGTAGGAGAGCCTGGGAATGAGGGTGTCGCTGGCGCCGGCGGCTGCGGCCAGTGACGGCAGGGCCAGCAGGATCGCTACCGGCACCAGGCGGCAGGAAGAGCAGGACATTGGCGGGGGTTCCATTTACAGGGTGGGGGCCGTGACCGGCTTCTTGAGGATGCGCAGAGCAACTGCGGTGACCGCCACGCCCGCCAACAGCGCCAGCAGGTAGACGCCAAGATGGGTGACCGCGTTCGGGATCGGCAGCACGAACACGCCGCCGTGCGGCACCTTCAACTCGACGCCCGCGGCCATCGAGATCGCACCGGCCACGGCCGAGCCGAGGATCAACGCCGGAATGGTGCGCAATGGATCGCGCGCCGCGTAGGGGATCGCGCCCTCGGTCACGAAACTCAGGCCGAGCACGCCAGCGGCACCGGCCGTGCCGCGCTCCTCGGCGGTGAAGCGGTTGCTGAACAGCCACGTTGCCAGCGCAATACCCAGTGGCGGCGTCATGCCGCCGATCATGGTCGCCGCCATCGGCGTGTACACCTGGCTGGAGATCAACGCGGTGGAGAAGGCGTAGGACGCCTTGTTGACCGGTCCACCCATGTCAACGGCCATCATGCCGCCCAGCAGCAGGCCAAGCAGGATCGCGCTGCTGCCCTGCATGCCGCGCAGCCAGTCGGTCAGCCAGGCCAGCAGTCCGGCCACCGGCGTACCGATTACATACATCATCAACAGGCCGACCAGCAGCGTGCCCAGCACCGGCAGGATCAGCACCGGCTTGAGGCCTTCCAGGCTGCGCGGCAGGCGCAGCGCACGGTTGATCCAATGCACGCCATAGCCGGCGATGAAGCCCGCGAGGATGCCGCCGATGAAACCTGCGTCCATGTTGACCGCAACCAGCCCGCCGATCATGCCGGGCGCGATGCCGGGGCGGTCGGCGATGGAGTAGGCGATGTAGCCGGCCAGCGCCGGCACCATCAGCATGAAACCAGACTTGGCGCCGATCTGGAACAGCGACCAGGCCAGCGTTCCCTTGTGTGCGTCGTCGAAGGCATAGATGCCGCCGAGCGCGAACGCCAGTGCGATCAACAGGCCGCCGGCTGTCACGAACGGCAGCATGAACGACACGCCGGTCATCAGGTGCTTGTAAGGGCCGGTGCTCTTGTTCTTTTCTGCGGTACGGCCCGAAGCCGCTGTCCCCGCGTGCACGCCGGCCTCGGCCAGCGCCTTGCGGATCAGGTTCTGGCCATCGTTGATCGCCGGTTTGGTACCACTCTTGAACAGGCGCTTGCCGGCGAAGCGTGACAGATCGACTTCGCGGTCGGCGGCGATCAGCACCAGGTCGGCGGCGGCGATTTCTTCATCGCTCAACGCGTCCTGCGCGCCGACCGAGCCCTGGGTTTCCACCCGGATCGCATGGCCCAGCACCTTGGCAGCCTGTTGCAGGCCTTCCGCCGCCATGAAGGTGTGGGCGATGCCGGTGGGGCAGGAGGTGACGGCGACGATGCGCTTGCCCGCATCAGTGTCGTGGTCACTGGCCGGCGCGGCAGCGAGCGGTGCGAGCGCGGCCGCCGGATCGTCCAGCACCTCGCCCAGGCTGGCATGCACGATGCGGGCATTGCCGAAGCGTGCGATGTCTGCCTCGCCATCGCCCACCAGCAGCAGGTGGGCGATCGCGGCGGCGTTCGCGGCGGGCAGTGCGCCGGTAACGCCCTGGTCGCTGCGGATTTCAATCATCAGCTCAAGCCCGCGCTGGCGGGCCGCGCGACGCAGGGCCTCGGCGGCAAGTACCGCCTCGATGCTGCGTTCGCCAGCGGCGATGACTACGGTGGAAGCGTGCATGGGAACTCCTGGAATGCTTCGGGTTCGTCCTTGCCAGAGAGGCATCGCCGGTGGCCCGAAGCCAGCCGCCGCTCCTCCGGCAGGTGTTTCAATCCAACCGCTCGATCAGTACATCGCCGGCCCCGGTGCGCACCTGCGCCGGATCGAGCCGCCGCGCGTCTCCGCTGTCCAGCCGGCTCATCGAGAACGCCGTGGCCAGTCGTGCACAACCGGCGAGGTCGAGGGAGGGCTCCAACAAGGCGGCGGCGATGCCGGCGACCATGGCATCGCCTGCGCCGACCGTGCTGCCCAAGGCCAGACGCGGCGGTCGCGCGACCAGGGCGCCGGCGTGATCAATGAACAGCGCGCCGTCGGTCCCCATGGAGATGGCGACGAGTGCGATGCCGCGTTCGACCAGGGCCTGGCCTGCGGCGCGCAGCGCGCTGCGATCCGGCAGCGACGTGCCGGTCCAGGCCTCCAGTTCGTGGCGGTTGGGCTTGATCGCGTAGGGCGGCGCGTCCTTCGCACCGTCCAGCGCAGCTGCAAGCGCATCGCCGCTGGTATCCAGCAGCACGCGCGCACCGGCCGTTCCGGCCTGCGCCTGCAACCGCGCCCACGCATCGGCCGGTAGTCCGTAGGGCAGGCTGCCGGACAGCACGACCGGCAGGCCGGGCGAGAGCAGGGCGCCGAGCTGGCGCGACACCGCGTCCAGATCGGCAGCATCCACGGCAAGGCCGGGCAGGTTGATGTCGGTCGTCTCGCCGTTGGCCTCTTCGACCAGCTTGATGTTGGTGCGGGTACGGCCCGGAACGCGCAGGCAGCCGTCAATGATGCCCCGCTCACGGAACAGCGTGCGGAACACGCCGTCGTTGCCGTCGCCCAGCACGCCCAGCGCGATGGTCGGCACGCCCCAGTCGGCCAGGCAGGCTGCCACGTTGATGCCCTTGCCGCCTGCGTCGTCGCGGGAGCGGCCGGCCCGATGCACGCGGCCGGGCTGCAGGTGGGCCAGGCGCACGGTCTGGTCGATCGCCGGGTTCAGGGTCACGGTGACGGCGCGGGCAGTCATGCGCGCGCTCCATCGAGGGCGCGCACCTGCTCGGCGGTTTCGCACCCCAGTGCGGTCCTGGCCAGCGCCTGCAGTCCGGTCATCGCGTTGCCACGCAGGCGTGCCTTCACCGCCGGGATGTCGTTCGGGGTCATCGACAGTTCGTCCACGCCCAGGCCAGCCAGCAGCATGGCGCCGAAGGGATCGCCGGCCAGGCCGCCACAGACGCCGACCCAGCGCCCATGCAGCCGTGCGCCTTCGACCGTGGCGCGGACCGCGCGCAGCACCGCCGGATGCAGGCTGTCGGCCTCGGCGGCGAGTTCCGGGTTCTGGCGGTCGATCGCCAGCACGTACTGGGTCAGATCGTTGGTTCCGATCGAGAAGAAGTCGGCGTGGCGCGCCAGCACATCGCTCTGCGCGGCCGCTGCAGGCACCTCGATCATGATGCCGATCGGCACCTCCGGCGCCTCCAGCTCGGCGCGCAAGCGCTCGCAGAGGGTGCGCAGCGCGACCAGCTCGGAAACCGAGGTGATCATCGGGAACATGATGGACAGCCGTGCACCGTCCTTCGCCGCGCGATACAGCGCACGCAATTGCGGGTCCAGCAGGTCGGGGCGGCGCAGCAGCAGGCGCGCGCCGCGCACGCCGAGGAATGGATTCTCCTCGCGTGGCAGCTCCAGGTGCGCCACCTGCTTGTCGCCGCCGATGTCGAGCGCGCGCACGATCAGCGGGCGGCCGTCGAGTGCCTTGGCCATGGCCAGATAGGTGGTGTACTGCTCATCCTCGCTGGGCGTACTGCCACGTTCGAGGAACAGGAACTCGGTGCGCATCAGGCCGACGCCTTCGGCCCCCTGTTCCAGTGCCAGCGGTACCTGGTCGGGCAGGTTGACGTTGGCGCCGATGTCGATGCGGTGGCCATCGGGGGTCTGGGCCGGTTGCGCGCGCTGCGCGGCTTCGCGCTCGCGGATCTGCTGCTGTTCGGCCATCCATGCGCGCGCCGAGGCGAGAGCGGCATCGGAGGGAGACAGGTAGAGCCGTCCGCTGCTGCCGTCCATGATCGCTTCGCGGCCTGGCTGGATCGCCAACAGCTCGGCGCCGCCGGCCACCAGCGCCGGCAGGCCCAGCGTGCGCGAGAGGATGGCGGTGTGCGAGGTCGGCCCTCCCTGCGCGGTCGCCAGGCCGAGCACGCGACCGGTGTCGAGATTGGCGGTATCCGAAGGTGACAGATCGGCGGCGATCAGGATGCACGGCTGCGCCGGCAGATCCGCCAGGCCACCGCCCGCGGCAGAAGGGTCAAGCTGCGCCAGCACGCGCCGGCCGACATCACGCAGGTCGGCCGCGCGCCCGGCCAGCACCGGATTGCCCAGCGCAGCCAGGCCGGAGGCGATCTGCTCGATGGCCTGGTTCCATGACCACGCCACACCATGGCCCTCGACCATCAGCTGGCAGGTGCGGGTAATCAGATCGGTGTCGTCGAGCAGCGCGGCCTGCGCCTTGAAGATCGCCGCATCCGAAGCGCCCAGGCGGCGCTGGGTGTCGTCCTGCAGCGCAGCCAACTGCTGGCGGGTACGGCCGAGTGCATCCTGCAGGCGTGCGCCGCCTTCGCCGAGCGGGGTGGGGTGGTCGGCGACCTCGGCCTGCGTGCTGGCCAGCACATGCACCGGGCCGATCGCCAATCCTGGGCTCGCGCCGATGCCGACGACGGCAGCCTGGGCTTCGGGCGGATTCCAGCCCGCGACGGGGGCTGTTTTTCGCTGTGCCGCGCGCTCCGCATCGGCCTGCTCCTGCGCCACCAGGCCCTCCATGACCCTGCGCAGCGCGGCCAGCAGGGCCGAGGCGTCGGCGCCCTCGGCAGACACGCTCACCACATCGCCGTGGCGCAGCCCCAGCTGCAACAGTGCAACCAGGCTCTTGGCATCGGCCGCCTGATCGCCTGCTCGGACCTGCGCACGGGCCGCGAAGCCGCGCGCCGTCTCTGCCCAACGCGTGGCAGGACGTGCGTGCAGTCCGTTGGGGTACGCGACGGTCCATTCGAAGCGCTCGGCCAGATCCGTCGCCGGCACGGCGGTAGCCGTGATCGCAACATCGCCGGCCAGCGCGTTGACGATCTCGCTCGCATCGGTGGTCGCAAACAGGCGCTGCAGCGTGGCGTCATCCTGGATCAGCCGGGTCAAGCGGCGCAGCAGGGTGATGTGGGTATCCGACTGGGCAGCGATGCCGACCACCAGCCGGGTGACCTGCCCCGGATTCCATTCCACGCCTTCCGGTAACTGCAGCACGGCAATGCCATCGCGGCGCACCAGATGGCGGTCCTCGCCAAGGCCGTGCGGGATTGCCACGCCATGGCCGAGGAAGGTATTGGCCAGCGCTTCGCGCCGTCCCATGCTGGCCTCGTACCCCGGCGCCACGCAGCCGGCCGCGGCCAGCATCTGCGCGACCTGGGCGATGGCATCGGTCTTGTCCTGCGCCCGCGCGTCCAGGCGGATCAGTTCCCGGCTGACGGGGGAGGGGGAGGTCTGGGGCGACAAAGGGGGCTCCGGCAAAGGGGGGGCTGGGGCGTATTGGGAACGTTCCCAATCGTCATTTCAATGTGCACTGCACAAAATGCCAATAGTCCTTTGGCGTTAACATGGGCCTGAACGGCCATCCGGCCCTGAACAGCGCTCAATTGCGGGAACGTTACCAGTGAGCATCAGCATCAACGACGTCGCACGCGTGGCGGGGGTATCCAAGTCCACGGTGTCGCGCGTGCTCGGCGGAGGCCCGGTCAGCGAGGCCGTGCGCGGCCGGGTGGAGGCGGCGATCCGCCAGACCGGGTACCACCCCAACCTGCAGGCCAGACGCCTGCGCGCCCGGCACACCGGCATCATCGGCCTGATCGTGGCGGATATCCGCAACCCGTTCTTCACCGCGCTGATCCGCGCCGTGGAGGAAGTCGCGTACCGGGAAGGCCTTCGCGTCACCCTCTGCAACACCGATGAGGACCCCGAGCGCGAAGCACTGTACCTGCAGTTGATGCATGAGGAGCGCATCAGTGGGTTGATCTTTGCGCCCACCCGGACCACGGTGGGGCGGTTGAACCGGTTGAGGCTGGATTATCCGACGGTGCTGGTCGACCGTGCCGCACCGGGTGGCACGATCGACAGCGTGGTCCTCGACAACGCAGCGGCGATGTCAGGCCTGGTCGAGCACCTGGCCGAGCGCGGTTATCGCCGCATCGGTGGCCTGTTCGGCAGCACCAGTACCACGGCGTCCGAGCGCCGCGATGGCTATCGCGCTGCGATGCGCAGGCACGGCTGGGAGCCCGACTTCCGCGAGGTCGAGCCCACGGCCGAGGCCGCCATCGCAACGGTCGAGCAGTGGTTGACCAGACCTTCGCGTCCCGAAGCGCTGGTCACCAGCAACAGCCTGCTGCTCATGGGCGCATTGAAAGCGGCCCGCAGCGCTGGGCTTGCGATTCCAGGAGAGCTGGCGCTGGCAGGGTTCGACAATGAGCGATGGACCGAACTGGTCGAACCCGGGATTACCGTGGTCGAGCAGCCGGTTGAAGATATGGGGCGAGCTGCGATGTCGCTGTTGCTGGAGCGCCTGCGCATGCCGGAGCTGCCGGTACGCAGACTGGTGATGACGGGAAGGTGCGTGGTCAGAGGGTCAACGGCTGCGCGATAGTCTGGCGCCGCGCCTGCGGCAGTAGCAGTCGCAGTACATGAGGCTGGCACTGGGGTGTTGGCGGGTCGCGCGTTGTCTGCTAAAAGCCATCTGGACACGCAGACCCGATGGATCATCGCCTTGTCAGAGCCTTATTCAGCGCTGTTGCGCCTGCAGTTGCGCCACGAAGATCTCTCCAGATGGCTGGCGGCGCCCCTGCCTTCGCCATCCCGATGGTCCGACTGGCGATGCATCGCCGGGCCGTGGCGCTTGGGCAACGGTGAATGCCTGGCGTCTTCAAGCGACGAAGCGTTGGATGAGCTGCTCGTAGACTGCCAGGCCCTGCTGGCCCGCTACCCCGACAATCGCGCCGCATTGAAGGCCTTCCTTGCATCCGCGCAGGCCGAGAATATCCAGGTTGCCGCCTATGACCGCACTGGTACGCACTTTGTTGCGGGATCGCTGACGTATTCGGAAAGCCTCTACGATCTCATCGCGTTTCTGACTGTGGCACGGGGCGCGGCCGATTTCCTGAAGGCGGGCGACCACGGGGTGGCACTGGTCCACGACTATCTCTGGGCAGAGGAAGGTGAGCGCGAGACCGTTGCCGCGATTGCCCTGGCCGGCCAGGGGCAATCCGGATTCCTTTCTTCCACGGACCTGGATACCGCTGCCGCGCCCTTCGACACCTTGGTGGATGCCATGCTGGACGCTGAGGACGACCCGGCGTTCCAACCACGCAACCAGCTTGATCAACTCTGACCGGCGCCGCGTGGAATCCGGAAAAACGACAGCCAGGACCCTGATATGAAAGGACATCACGCCCGCCGCGCGCACCGCCGCATGCCCTGGCTCCTGACACTGGGCCTCGGCGCCCTGGTGGGACCCGCCGTGGCAGGCACAACGCAACCGGAACGCACCTGGCTTGTCAGTGGGGCGGAGCTCATCACGCTGCTGCAGGGCAAAGGCGCTGACGGGTTCTGCGATGGCGAACACTGCCGGGGGCTGTCCAGCGCCCGGGCCAGCAGCTACATACTGGGCGTTGCCGATGCCAGCCGCGGGCAGTGGTGTGGGCAGGGCCGGATCCTTCCGCATGAACTGGTCGATCAGGTGTCTTCCCATCTCCGGCAGCTGCCCCGCGGGCGACTGCAGCAGGATGCGTCTGCCCTGGTTGTTGAAGCGCTGCGTACGTCGTTCCCCTGTAATCGCGCCGCCTCGCCTGGTGGCCGTGCCGAGCCCGGCAAAGCAGGATGAAACACCAGTCAAGCCCGGCATTCCGCACCACGCAGCCCACCCCGCGCGGGCGTTCTGCACGCCTGCGACACGGTGCATTCACGGCTGTCGACATCCGCGCACGCCACACTGCGCGTTCCTTCCACGGCACGGGGTGCAGCATGGCCACCTGTGATGTCTGCGGCAACGACTATGACAAGAGCTTCACCCTCCAGCAGGGCGGACGCAGCGGTACGTTCGATTCGTTTGAGTGCGCTATCCACGCATTCGCACCGCGTTGCGCGCACTGCGACTGCGCCATCATCGGACACGGTGTCGAGGGGAACGGCCGGATCTTCTGCTGCGCACATTGCGCCGGTCATGCCGGTGTAAAGGGTATCGCAGACCGGGCCTGAACCGGATGCAGCGCCATCCGGCGGTCATGCCGGCACAAGAGAGGCAAGCCGTGCGACGCGGGCTGCGCCGGAATCGGCGAGCAGCGCCATTGCGCGCTGTTTCTGCGCCGGCATCCCCGCCACGGCCTCCCGTGCCAACACTACGTCGAATTCCCTGGCGTTGGCATCCAACGCGGTTGCCAGAACACAGGAATCGGCCGTCATCCCGGTGAGCCAAAGACGCCGCACGCCCAGCTTGGCCAGCAGAACCGGCAGCGGGGTGGCGAGGAACGCCGAGTGCTTGGGCTTGAGCACGAAGTAGTGATCGGACAAGGGGGAGAGCAGCTCGGCTATCCGCCCGGCTGGCCCCCCGTCCCGGCGGCACTGTTCGACCTGTTGGCGGAAGTCACGCTTCCAGTCCGAGAAATTGTCATTGGCATAGATGACCGGCCATCCGTGGTCATCGAAGTGGTCTCTCAAGCGCCGGATCTGTCTGGCCGCCCGCTCCGCGGCCGGTACCAGCGCCTGCGCCCCCGGGAAGTCGAAGCGACTGAACATGTCGATGATCAGCAAGGCCGGTGATGGGTCATCCGCCATCGTTCAATCTCCTGTCTGCGCGTGCGGGGCCTCGACCGGCTTGGATTGCGGTGAGTCCTTCTGCCGCAGGAAGATCGTAAGCACGACCAGCGAAAGCACGGCAAGGAATTCGCTCTGCCAGTTCTGCATCGATTCAAACCAGAACGTGCTGCTGCCCAGATGCTCCAGAAAACCCGG
Source organism: Stenotrophomonas maltophilia complex sp. Om-AH-Sm3 (assembly GCF_059337855.1). Taxonomy (NCBI): domain Bacteria; kingdom Pseudomonadati; phylum Pseudomonadota; class Gammaproteobacteria; order Lysobacterales; family Lysobacteraceae; genus Stenotrophomonas; species Stenotrophomonas maltophilia complex sp. Om-AH-Sm3. Next base: position 192,738 of record NZ_JBYBLQ010000003.1, read on the forward strand.
CGCCGGCAGCCCCTGCAACTGCTGCTCGGCCTGCTCGGCGCGCCAGCTGCCCATTGCATGCAGCGTAAAGCTGAGCAGGAACAACAGGCCGAAGGCGATCGCAAGCGAGTGGCTGTATACCGCCTTCCACGCGCCACCGCGGCGAACCGGCCACGGCGCAGGTCCCGGCTCGACGCGATTCTGTTCCTGTGCGGGATCCAAGGGCCGGGATTCGGCCGAGCCGCGTTGGCGCAGGCTCACCGTCAGAAGGACGTACATCCCCATCTGCAGGAATTCGCTTTCCCAGTTCTCGAACGTTGCACTGACAAAGTGGCCGGTCGCCAGGTAGTGCCAAAGGTCGATCGGCGCGCGCCCGTGCTGTATCAACTCCTGATTGTGCACGTGATGTCCCGCGACCGCCTGCCCGACAATGAACACGACAGTGAGTGCAAGCAGTACCAGCGAGAGACCGTTGCGTCTCCACATGCAACACCTCGTTCAGGCTGACCAGGAACCATGCGCGCAGCTTGCGCCGGCAGCGGCCCATGGCTTGTGAATCCGGCGCATCCAGAATGTGAGGCGGACTCAACGCTTGCCCGTGGGATCGGGATCAGGTCGTTCGTAGTCCTCGGGGACGGCCTTGGGGCCATCGCTGTCGTCAGGCATGTCGTGCTCCTTCCACTTCGCTCGATCATTGCGCCGCTTGTCCGGCGTGTGGGCCTTCGACTGATCATCCACGTCTGTTGTTGGATTGAAAGGCAGCTTGTCGTTCATGGTGGGCTCCTGTGGCGGGTATTCGCAGCGTGGCCCGGGCCGGGTTAACGCAATGGCGCCGCGGAATGAACGCTGCGCACACCCGGATGTCACCGAAGCAGGAGGGAGGCCCTGCGATGCTGGCGTTCCGATCTTCTGGAGAAGCACGATGCAGGCATTGACCTATCACGGCCGCAAGGATGTGCGCGTCGAGACCGTGCCGGACCCGGTGCTGGCAGCTGAGGACGACCTGATCCTGAGGGTGACCGCCACCGCCATCTGTGGGTCGGACCTGCACCTGTACAGGGGCAAGATTCCCGATCTGCACGACGGCGATGTGCTGGGCCACGAATTCATGGGCGTGGTGGAAGAGGTCGGCAGCGGCGTAACCCAAGTGAGGCCGGGCGATCGCGTGGTGATTCCTTTCGTGATCGCTTGTGGCGAGTGCTTCCACTGCCGGCTGGCCGAGTATGCCGCCTGCGAGACCACCAACCCGGGCAAGGGCGCTGCGCTGAACCAGAAGGGCCTTCTGCCTCCGGCGGCGTTGTTCGGATACAGCCATCTGTATGGCGGCGTGGCAGGCGGACAGGCCGAATTCGTGCGCGTGCCCAAGGCGAATGTGGGGCCGCTGCGCATTCCGGAAGGCGTGGCTGACGAACAGGTTCTGTTCCTGTCGGACATCCTGCCCACCGGCTATCAGGCCGCGCTGAACGCAGGGGTCAAGCCGGGCTCGACAGTGGCGATCTTCGGTGCCGGCCCGGTTGGGCTGATGAGCGCGGCCTGCTGCCGGCTGCTGGGAGCGGAGACCATCTTCATGGTCGACCATCTTCGCTACCGCCTGGACTACGCGCGTCGTGCCTACGGTGTGACAACGATCGACTTCAAGGAGATCGAAGACCCGGCCGACTACATCCTGACCCAGACCAGTGGGCGCGGCGTGGATGCCTGCATCGAGGCCGTCGGTTTCGAGGCCGAGGGCAGTGCGCTGGAGTCAGCGCTGACCGCCGTGAAACTGGAAGGCAGCAGCGGCGTGGCCATCCGTCAGTGCATCGCAGCGGCCCGCCGCGGCGGCGTGGTCAGCATTCCCGGTGTCTATGCCGGTTTCATCCACGGGTTCCTGCTGGGCGATGCGTTCGACAAGGGCCTGACATTCAAGATGGGGCAGACCCACGTGCAGGGACTGATGCCGGAACTGCTCGACGCCATCATGGAAGGAAAGCTGGATCCTGGGGACATCATCTCGCACCGGATGCGCCTGGCCGACGCAGCGCAAGGTTATGCGATGTTCGATGCCAAGGACGACGACTGCCGCAAGATCGTATTGACGCCCTGAGCAGGCCGTCATGAGCGGGATTGTCATGGCCTGTGTCTACGCAGTCTGGCTGTCCGCCGGTGCGCTGGACTTCCACTTCCACCGGCGTACCGACCTGCCGCACACGTCCGCGATGCGCGAGAGCCTGCTGCATGGGCTGCAGCTGCTGCTCATCGGCAGCGGCGTGCTGGCATGGCTCGTGCTGGAAAGCACCTGGTCGCTCATCACGCTGCTGGCGGTCCTGGTCATCGCCCACGCAATCGCCGGCTACTTCGACACCGTCAGCGCGGACGGGCGGCGACGCATCAGCCCGGCCGAGCAGCACGTGCACAGTGTGCTCGACGCCGCTCCTTGGGTCCTGCTGGGCTGGGTGGCGTGGCAGGCCGAACCTCGATGGGCAGTCAGTGTGGCCCCGGCAGCACCGGCGCTCTGGTGGTTCGTATTGCTGCCGGCGCTTGGCCTGGTGGTGTTGCCATGGCTGTGGGAGCTGCGCCAGTGCGTGCTTGCCAGGGAACATCGCCAGCGGTGACCGCGTGAGGAACACTGCGCCGGGTATTCATGTGGCCGCCACATCGCCAAGACAGTGATGTGACCGCAGGGCGCCTACGTCCATGACCCATTTTCATTGCAGGCCGGGCATTCCGTCGCACCGCAGCAGGCGAGGGGGCGTCAGCACTCCCGGATCCAGCCCGAGCCCATGAAATCAAGGTTCATCGAGCACTGTGTGACCTGTTCACTGTGCGCGTTTACGGCGCGTGAACGCTGCCGACCTTAGATTCATCGGCTGGGAGAGTAGGAGGGGCCGATGCCGAACGTCGCGATTGTCTATGTCAGCCAGGCTGTCCCCGGGTTCACCCCGGAATGCCTGGCTGCGCTTATGGAAGATGCGGCCCGCTTCAACCGATCGGCGGGCGTGACCGGCGTCCTGTTGTTTGACGGACAGCGCTTCCTGCAATACATGGAAGGCCCCGCCGACGGGCTGGATGTTGCCTTCTCCCGCGTGAGCGGCGCCCGCAGCCACACCGAACTGACCGAGCTCGGGCGTGGCCGCGTCGGGCAGCGGCGATTGCCGTTCTGGCCGATGCGCTGCCTGTCGGTCAGCGTGGGCGAGCTGCAGAGGATCGCCCTTGCTGACTGGAGCCGTTTCATCCAGCGGGCGGTAACGAGCCAGAACGAAGCCGAAGCGATGGAGAAGCTGCTCGCAATCGTTGAGCCCTACGCGAACGCCGCTTGAAGTCCGGGACCGGTGTTAGCGCAGTGTGCAGCCGAGGGGACGGGGCGGTGCCTCAGCGCCTGAAGGCCCTCATCCCTGCCTACAACGGGGCAGCGATCATTGCCGTGCAGGAAACCTCCTGCGCCAGAAGGAACGATTGTGCCCCTCCGCGCGATCGCCTACGCAAGTGAGGCGATACCGGGGCTTTCCATGGACCATGTGGACGACCTCGCCAGGGCCGCCACCCGCTTCAACTTCGAAGCCGGCGTGACGGGTGTACTTCTTTATGACGGGCTCCGCTTCCTCCAGTACATCGAGGGACCGGAAGACAGCATCAACGTGGTGTACAGCCGCATTCTCAGTGCCCGCAGCCATTGCGAGCTGATCGAACTGGGCCGCGGCAGGGTTTCCGGCCGGTTCTTTCCCTACTGGCCAATGCGGCTGCTGTGGGTACAGGGCTCTGATATCCGGGATGTGGCGCATGGCAACTGGGATGGGCTGTCCCGTGGTGGTGCGCTGCGCCAGCTGAGCCTGGTGGTGGCCCCGCACCTGGGTTGACCGCTGTGGCTGGGGTCAGTGTGCGGAAGAGGGTGCGCAGGCGTCGCCCACCACGCGCCGCACAGTGTCCTGCAACTGACCGACGTGGAATGGTTTGGCCACGAAGGCGGCGCGGCGGTGGCGCTGCGGCACCAGCTGGTCATAGACCGCGGAGACGAACAGGTAGGGGATGCCGAGTTCCGCCAGGCGATCTGCGACTGGGAACACCACGCCGTCGCGAAGCTCGACATCCAGCACGGCGCCGTCGAATCGCTGGGTGTCCAGCAGTCCCAGCGCGTCGAACACGCTGTACGCGTGCGTCACCTGGTCGCCGGCGTCCTCAAGTGCATGTTCCATCAGTGCTGCCAGGTCGAGCTGGTCTTCCACCAGCAGCAGGTTGCATCTGCGCTGGCTCATTCCGGATTGCATGTGTGCAGCCTGTATTGCTTCGGGAGCGCCAGTCTGTGCTGTGCAGCATCAATATGGTGCGTGCGGGTTGTCAGCCCGGCGCGAAGCCCGTGAAGCGCGCATCCAGCACCGTCGAGGCGGCGTGCAGGGCCGGATGGAGCTCGTTGACGGCGCCTTGGCACGTGCCATGGATACTGCCGCCGTCCCCCGCATCGGAGCTTCTCTCATGCCGCTATCCGGAACCGATTCTGCTTCTCCACGCGTCCTGCGTCTGGAGTGCATGCCGCTGGACTGCGGTGGCACTGCCATCGTAGTGGAACTGGACCGCATGCCTGAACGCACGTGGATGAAGTCGCTCAAGCGGGCGCTGCAGGCCGACGATCTCCTGGAGGGCGCGCACGCCAAGTTCGATGGGCGCTTCGTGTATGTCGTGGGCGTGGAGGGCGGCGCTCATCGCATGCAACATCGTGTGGTACAGGCGCTGGTGGCAACGGACGCTCCGCGCGCGTCGGGTGGCAGCCTGCAAGGTCGAGCCGGCGGCGCGGCACTGTCCAGCCCGGTGCCCTGATCGCGTAACGGAGCCAGCCCGCGGTCCGTGCATGTTATCGCTGCATCAGGGCGGCGTGCAGCGGCCACCTCCAGCGGTTCACACCGCCCGACAAGGCGGTGATTGCCAGCGCTCCACCATGTTCTCCGGAGGCATGTCGCCCCAGACCGGAGATCGAGATGGCAGACCACAACGACACCCGACGCGAACGCCTGCTGAAATGGCTGCAGGATGCCTACGCCATGGAGCAGGAAGCGGAGACCATGATGAAGGCCATGGCTTCGCGGATCGAGAACTACCCCCAGCTTGCTGCCCGGATCGGCCAGCACGTCCAGGAGACACAGGGGCAGGCCGCTTCCCTGCGGCAGTGCATCGAGGCGCTGGGAGGAAGTGTGCCCACCGCAAAGGGATTGTTCGCCAGCATGACCGCCGCCATCCACGCCGCTGGCAACACCCTGATGGAAGATGAGGTGGTCAAGAGCGTGGGCCTTTCGTTCGGCTTCGAGAACACCGAGATCGCCACGTACCGGGCGCTGGTGATCGCTGCCGAGCGCGCCGGTGCGCCCGACATTGCGGCGGTGTGTGGCCAGATCCTGCAGGAAGAGGTTGCCATGGCGCGCTGGCTGGAGGACCACCAGGACGGCCTGGTCGGCGCGTTCCTCAACCGTGACGAAACGCCTGGCGCCCAGGCCAAGCGTTGACCGCGAAGCCAGCCCACGCCAGCCACTGGAGAAATCCTCATGTTCTTTCATCACAAGAAACTCATGTACACCGTGCGTGTTCGCGAATCCAATCCGCAGCTCGCCAGCCTCATGCTTGAGCAGTTCGGCGGCCCGCAGGGCGAGTTGGCCGCTGCGATGCGCTACTTCACCCAGGGACTTGGCGAATGCGATCCCGGGCGCAAGGACCTGTTGATGGACATCGCCACCGAGGAGATCAGCCACCTGGAGATCATCGGCACCATCATCGCCATGCTCAACCGCGGGCCCAAGGCAATCCAGTCCGAAGGGCTTGCCGAGGCCGAGGACATGCGGCTGCTGGGCCAGAACAGCACCAGCCACACCGAACAGATCCTCTACGGCGGCGGCCCGGCGCTGGTCAATTCCAGCGGGGTGCCCTGGACAGCCGCCTACATCGACTCGATTGGCGATCCCAGCGCCGACCTGCGCTCGAACATCGCGGCCGAAGCCCGCGCCAAGCTGGTGTATGAGCGCCTGATCAACGTCACCGACGACCCGGGCATCAAGGACGCGCTGCGCTTCCTGATGACGCGCGAGATCGCGCACATGAAGTCGTTCGAGAAGGCGCTGCACAGCATCCAGCCCAACTTCCCACCGGGCAAGCTGCCGGGGGATCCTGCGTTCACCGATCTGTACATGGACATGTCGCAGGGCGACGGCGCCGACGACCTGCAGGGCAGCTGGAACAGCGGCGAGCTCTGGGAGCGGGTCAGCGACCGCGAGGCACAGGCTGCGGTGGACGGTGGCGACGGCAGCGGCACGGTGGACCTGGATCCGCGCGAACAAGCGGCGGTGCAGGCCATGACGCTGCGCACGCTCTCCGATCCGGAAGCGCGGCCGACCACCGGGGCCGAGCTGGGGGCCGGCCCGGGCGCGGGCGCACTGGACCTGCCGCCACGCGAGCCGTGAAAAACCTGGGGCGCCCACCTGCGGCGCCCCAGTTGAAACGCCCGTGAGTGACCCGAGGGCGCACGAAAGTGGGCGGACATCACGTCCGCCCACGAAGGGGTACATCGGGTTTCAATGCCGATCAGCGCTGCTGGCCACCGCGGTTGTTGCCGCCGCCACGTTCCTGCTGTTGCTGCCCGCCTCCCTGGTTGCCGCCCTGGTTGCCACCACCGCGACTGTTCTGGCCGCCTTCGCGACCGATGTCAGCCATGTGCTGGCGGTCCTGGCTCACTGCTTCGCCGCCCTTGCGGCCGGCTTCGCGTGCTTCTTCCGAGCTGAATTCATGGGCGTTACCTGACTCGTGCGCGGCACGTCCACCCTTGGCGGCGATCTCGCGCTGCTTGTCCTCGTCCATCGAAGCGAAACCGCGGTTGCTGTTGCCCTGGTTCTGGTTCTGGTTGGCCATGGAAAGTCTCCCTGGGTTTAGCCGCCCGATTGGCGGCAGCGACCATCTTCCAGATCCGGCGCTAGACGGCGGTGGCATGGCTGCCAACGTGGCGTCATCCGGAAGCCCGCGATTCCTCATCCTGCCTCCACGGACCATGGTGCACGCGTGTGCGCACAGGCAGACACGTATTCCGCAACCCAACCGCGCGTCAACGCGATGCGGAAGGGCCACGCCACAGTTCGACGCAGCCTCCACACCGATCTCACCGCGCGTACGATCCGCGTGGCTAAGGTAGAGCGGTCTGCAACAACCGGTGGTGCCATGCCTTTTCGAGCAATTGCCTACGTAAGTGAAGCCTCCCGCAACCTCACGGAACAGCGGCTGCAGCAGCTTGTGGCGGAGGCGGTGCAGTTCAACGAATCCGTCGATGTCACCGGCACACTGCTGTTCGATGGCTCGCGCTTCCTGCAGTACCTGGAAGGCCCGGAGGCAGGAATCAAGGCCGCTTACATGCGCGTTCTGGCCGCCAGCAGCCACAGTGGGATCGTCGAACTGAACCGGGGCAGGGTGGGGCGTCGACAGTTTCCGCACTGGCGGATGCGCAGCGTGCGGGTGGACGAGCTGGCGCTGGGAAAGATCGCCATCTCCGACTGGACCGGCTTCGTGCGCAGCGCGACGGCGCTCGACTCGGGGAAGAGTGCACTGGATCGTCTGCTGTCGGTTTCGCAGTCGCACACGGAGGCAGGTGCGGCCAGCATCACGGAACCGGACGGGCAGCTGGCACGATGAAGGCCGCAGCCGCCCCGGTTGCGCCCGCCCCACCACGCGTCGGTTGTGCGGGATGGTCGCTGCCGCGGGCGGATCAGGAAGCGTTCGGCGCGGGCGACAGCCTACTGCAGCGCTATGCCACACGCCTGTCGATGGTGGAGATCAACTCGTCCTTCTATCGACCGCACCAGCCCAGGACTTACGCGCGATGGGCCGCGAGCGTTCCGGAGGGCTTTCGGTTCGCGGTGAAGCTCCCGCGCGAGATCAGCCATGAGCGTCGGCTGCGCGATGCAATGCAACCGCTCGAACAGTTCCTTGAAGGCGTGCTGGCGCTGGGCGGAAAGCTCGGTCCGTTGCTGCTGCAGTTGCCGCCCAGCCTGGTGTATGACACGACCACGACCGAAACCTTCCTGCGGGGCCTGCGCGCCCGCACGCGGGCCGATCTGGCGTGCGAGCCGCGCCACCCGAGTTGGTTCACGCCGGAGGTCGATGCGCTGTTGAGTGCGCATGGCGTTGCACGGGTTGCCGCGGATCCGGCACGGGTGCCGGCGGCAGCGATGCCCGGCGGTCACCGCACGTGGAGCTACTGGCGCTGGCACGGCCAACCGCAGATCTATCGCAGTGCGTACAGCGAGCAGACCCTGGCGAAGCTGGCGCAACGGCTGCAGCGCGAAGCCGATGCGCAACGGCCGGCCTGGTTCGTACTGGACAATACCGCACTCGGCCACGCTACCCGCAACGCCCTGCGCCTGCAGGCGCTGCTGCAGGAGAACGCCCATGCCTGAAGGTCCTTCCATCGTGCTTTTGCGGGAAGCGGCGAGCTATTTCAAGGGGCACGTGGTCCGCACCGTGTCCGGTAACAGCCGCATCGACCTGTCACCGCTGCAGGGCCGCAGGGTCAAGGCGGTCCGCAGTTGGGGCAAGCACTTCCTGCTGGAATTCAGCCGCCACACGCTGCGCATCCACCTGATGATGTTCGGCAGCTGGCGCATCGACGAACGGAAGCCAACCCCGCCGCGTGTATCCCTGAGGTTCGACAATGGCGAGCTGAACTTCTATGCGTGCTCCGTGCGGCTGATCGAGGAGCCGTTGGACGATGTCTACGATTGGCGCGCGGACGTGATGAACGAGGCCTGGGATCCAAAGCTGGCCCGGCGCAAGTTGAAGGCCATGCCGGATGTCATGGTCTGTGATGCGCTTCTGGACCAGACCGTCTTCGCCGGCGTGGGCAACATCATCAAGAACGAGGTGCTGTTCCGGATAGGCGTGCATCCGGCCACCCGGCTGGGCGACCTGCCGCCACGCAGGCTTACCGCCATGATCGAGCAGGCCCGCGCCTACAGCTTTGATTTCCTGGAGTGGAAGCGCCGTTTCGAGCTGAAGAAGCATTGGCAGGTGCACACGAAAAAAGTCTGCCCTCTGTGCGGTGGCCCGATCAGCAAGCTCTACATGGGGACCACGCGGCGACGCACGTTCTTCTGCCCGAATGATCAGGTGCTGTACGGGCCCTGAGGCGGCCATCCGTGGCCGCCGGGCTCCGCGGTGCGCCGGTCAGGCGGCCTGCGCGGCCTTGGCGTTGCCGCCGCCCTTGGCCAGCAGGGTCAGCTTTTCGTCGGTGGCCTTCTCTTCCTCCAGCGTCTCCAGCAGCAGCGGCAGGGCATCCTTGTAGCCCAGCTGCTTGGCCAGCGCGGCGATGGTGCCGTAGGACGCAATCTCGTAGTGCTCGACCTTCTGCGCGCCGCCGATCAGGGCCGCATCCCGCACCGGCCCCTTGTCGATGGTGTCGATCACTTCCTTGCCTTCTTCCACCAGGCCCTCCATCGCCGCACATTTGATGCGCTTCAGGCGAATGCCCAGGATCTCCACCACCTGGTCGATGCGCTCGATCTGGCCCTGGGTTTCTTCCAGGTGCGTCTCAAACGCCATGGCCAGGTCCGGGTTCTCGGCCGCACGGGCCAGGCGTGGGAGGGCCTTGGTCAGCTGCTTCTCGGCGCTGTAGATGTCCGAGAGTTCGTGGATGAACAGGTCTTCCGCCGTCTTGATAGCCATACTGGGCTCCGCAGTGAGTGGAGTGCGCAGCGTAGGTCCTGCCCGGTTGCGATCGGGCAGGGGCCAGGTGAAGGCCGCATGGGAACGTCCACGCGAACTCTGCGCGCTGTCTTCACGAGGCGGGATCTGTCGACGTCTGTTGCCGCCGATGCATCCAGGTCTTCGCCATGGCTTCACAATGGCATCGCTTCGTACCCATGCACCGCCCGGTACGGTCACTTCACGCCCGATCACGCGTGGAGACTCCCATGAGCGATGACAAGAAGAACACCGGCAGCCCGGACCGGGATCGTATCAACGTCAACGAAGATTACGAGCTGCAGTACTGGACCGCGACGCTGGGCGTGTCCGCCGCAGAACTTCGTGCCGCTGTCGCGGCGGTCGGCCCCACCGCCGTTGCGGTCCGCAAGCATCTGGGACAATAGCGCGGAGTTGCCCATGTCGCTGGTCGAGTACCGCCGCAAGCGTCGTTTTGACCAGACCCAGGAGCCCGAGCCGGGCAAGGCGCTACCGAAAGGCCAACGCGCCATCTTCGTGGTGCAGTTGCACCATGCCAGCCGCAGGCACTACGACTTCCGCCTGCAGGTCGGGGACGCGCTGAAGAGCTGGGCCGTGCCCAAAGGGCCCAGTTACGACCCGAAGGTCAAGCGCATGGCGGTGGAGGTGGAGGATCATCCTGTCGACTACGCGAGCTTCGAGGGCGACATCCCCAAAGGCCAGTACGGCGGTGGCCATGTTGCCCAGTTCGACCACGGTGTATGGGCCACCCAGGGCGACCCGGAAGCACAGCTTGCCAAGGGACATCTGCGCTTCGAGCTGTTCGGCGCCAAACTGAAGGGCGGATGGCATCTGGTCCGCTCCGGGAAGCCGGCGCGCCAGCCGCAGTGGCTGCTGTTCAAGGAGGACGACGAATTTGCCGGCGATATCGAGGCGGACGATCTGCTGGCGGATGTCGCTGAACCCCCTCCGGAGGATCTGAAGCGGTCGGGCGCCGGCAAGACTTCAAAGAAGAGGCTCGCCACTGTACCCGCCAGGCGCACCCGGGCAAAGAACTGGACGAAGAAGGCCCTGGCGCTCAGCAAGGCAAGAAGGGCCGCAGCGCCGTCCGGTCCATTCGAACCGCAGTTGGCCAGGCTGGGAGACGCGCCGCCCCAGGGCGAGCAGTGGGTCCATGAGATCAAATGGGACGGGTACCGCATCCTTGCCACGGTCGCCGAGGGCAAAGTGCAGCTTTGGTCCCGGAATGCACTGGAGTGGACCGGCAAGATCCCCGAGATACGTGACGCGGTGGCGGCACTGGGCCTGACTTCAGCCGCACTGGACGGCGAGCTCATCGCCGGCGCCGGCACCAAGGAGGACTTCAACCTGCTGCAGGCCACGCTCTCCGGCGAGCGCCAAGGTGTGCTGACCTATGCACTGTTCGATCTGCTGCATCTCGATGGTGTGGATGTCGCTGATGCGCCCTTGCTGGAGCGCAAGGCCTTGTTGCAGTCCGTGCTGGAAGGGCAGGGCCGCCCATTGGCGTTCAGTTCGCATGTGCAAGGTGATGGCGATGAAGCCTATCGCGTGGCCGGCGAGCAGCATTTCGAGGGCATCATCTCCAAGCGCGCCGACCGCAGCTACCAGAGCGGCCGCAGCGAGGATTGGCGCAAGACCAAGCAACTGGCCAGCGACGAATTCGCGGTGGTCGGATATACCGCACCCAAAGGCAGCCGCACCGGCTTCGGCTCGCTGCTGCTGGCCCGGCCGGATGCGAAGCATGGCTGGCTCTACGCCGGCCGCGTCGGGTCTGGGTTCTCGGACGAACTGATCGGTGACATCAGCAAGCGCATCAAGGGCGGTGGCGGCCGCAAGCCGACCGCCTACGTGCCCACGCAGGACACCGACCTGCGCGCTGCGACCTGGTTCGAGCCGCGTTTCGTGGTCGAGGTCTTCTACCGCGGGATCGGCGGGCAGAAGCTGTTGCGCCAGGCGTCGTTGAAGGCGGTGCGGGCCGACAAGGATATCGCCGACCTTGCCGATTCCGATCGCGCTGGAACGTCCCTGGCGGCGGCGCGCACACCGGCAGCCTCGCGACCTGCGCGCAAGGCCAGGAAGGCACCGGTGGCCGATCGCGCGCCGCCGTCGCTGTCGTCTCCGGGCAAGATCCTGTTTCCCGGCGACGGTTACACCAAGCAGGACGTGTGGGATTACTACACAGCAGTGATGGATCATCTCCTGCCCGAGGTGATTGATCGCCCGTTGTCGATCATCCGATGCCCCAGTGGCACCGCAAAACCCTGCTTCTTCCAGAAACACCATACGGCCGGACTGGAACTGGTCGACGCGGTAAGGCTGAAGGAAGAAAGCGGCATCAATGCCCATTACCTGGTCGTGCGCGACCCGGCCAGCCTGCTCGAACTGGTGCAGTTCAACGCATTGGAATTCCATCCGTGGGGCAGCCACGCCGAAGCGCCCGAGCAGGCCGACCGGGTGGTGTTCGATCTGGATCCAGGACCGGACGTGCCCTTTGCCGAGGTCAAGAAAGCGGCCACCGACATCCGCAAACTGCTGGCGCAGCTGGAGCTGGAGTCATTCCTGCGTGTATCCGGCGGCAAGGGCCTGCACGTGGTCGTGCCGCTCAACCCGGGATGCGATTGGGACCTGACCAAGCGCTTTGCGAAGGGTTTCGCCGAAGCGCTGGCGCAGTCCGAGCCGCAGCGGTTCCTGGCAACAGCCACCAAAAGCCTGCGCAACAAGCGGATCTACGTTGACTATCTGCGAAACGGGCGCGGAGCAACGGCGGTCGCGTCGTACTCGTTGCGGGCCAGGCCGGGGGCACCGGTGGCGTTGCCGATCGCATGGGGTGACTTGGCCAAACTCAAGCGTGCCGACGCATTCACGATCAAGGACGTGCCGCCAAAGCTCAAACGGCGCCGCAAGGATCCGTGGGCCGGCATCGAGAAAATGGAACAGAATCTCGCGCGGTGGGCGCAGGCGGACCCATAGCCTGCGCTCGTGCCCGGTACCGTCTGTCGGCCCGAATCCGACTGACTCACAATATGCACGGCGTTGAAACAATTGTCCGACGCAGTTGGCCTATGCTTGGGGCGCGGAATCTGGGGGGATTCTCTACAGGAGCAGCCGATGCCGATCCGGGCAGTCGCATACGTCAGTGAAGCGGGCCCAGCCGTTGCGGGTGATCCGCTGGGCCTTGGCAGTGGGAAGCTGGATGATCTGGTGGACGACGCCGCCCGCTTCAACCGAAATGCGGGCGTCACCGGGGTGCTGCTGTTCGATGGAGTCCGATTCCTGCAGTACATGGAGGGGCCCGAAGACGGCTTGAGCGTGGCGTACTCACGGGTGCTCGGTGCTACCAGCCACACGGGACTGATCGAATTGCAGCGCGGCAGGGTAGGCAATCGGCGTCTCCCGTTCTGGCCGATGCGCTGGCTCCCGACGCAGCCGGCGGTGATGAGACGCCTGGCCCGCGCAGACTGGCTGGGGTTTGTGCAGCACAGCGACGGCCAGGCCGAGGCTGAGACGGCGATGGACGTCCTGGCCAGGTTGGTCGAACCCTATGCCATCGCGGCCTGACGTGATGGCTCAACGACCTCCATAGCGCGCTGCCCACGGGATCTCTCCGCTGCACACGTTGAGGTGCCCGGTGCGCATCACGCAATACATCCGGGCATCCGAGTCGGCACTGGCAGCAATGAAGTCCAACGCCTCGGCGAGCATGCGGATGAACTGCGGCTCGGGGTAGAACCCCGCCCATACTGGCAGCATTTCCTCCAGCTGCGCGATCATCAGGTCGATCTCCAGGTGCGTGCTCACAGCGGGTTCCTCCTTCCAGGCAAGCTAGCGACCGCACTGCAAGGGACGCGTCGTCGCCCGCATAGCAGGCGCAGGCGTGTCGCCCACGCGATGTTCACCCGCCTTTGATCGGCATCGCTGCTGCTACGCGTGTGAGCATTTCCTGCACGGCCGCACCACCGCTGTTTCACCCCCAACGGCGTATCAGGGAAAGCTCCCAGCTGACTCTGCAAAGGTGTATTCATGGCCGACCCGTTACCGCGCGCCAGCCTCTGGTCCCGTGATGCCGAATCGAACAGCTTCCGTCCACTTGCCGGAACCACGCAGGCGGACGTGCTGGTGGTTGGTGCTGGCATGACCGGCCTGCTGACAGCGGCCCGCCTGGCCGATAGCGGCCTGGATGTGCTGGTGGTCGATGCGGGGCCCATCGGCGGGCGCAATACGGTGATGTCCACGGGCAATCTTTACGCGCCCGTTTCCCGGCTGGCAGACCTGATCGCGCGTTGGGGCGGTGACACGGCCAGTCGTATCGTGCAGTGGCGGCAGCAGGCGCTGCGGTCCATCGAAGCACTGGTTCACCGCTACGATCTGCGCTGTGGCTTCGAACGCGTGGCCATGCAGTACGGCATGCAGGAGCGCACCCGCGAGGTCACTGCGCGATTCGAGCGTGAGCTGCAGGCCTATCAGCGCGTCGGCCTGCAATGCGAACACCACCAGTCCGGGCTGCCGTTCACCTTGGGCCACGCCTTCCGCGTTGCAGATCAGGCGCAATTGGATCCGGCGGCGTTCTGCATTGAGCTGGCGCGACATCTGGCGGGCCGAGTGCGCATCCACGACTGGACCCGGATCAACAGCATCGAGGCATCCGCCGGCGTTGCGACGGCCGACGGCGCCCGCATCCACGCCAGGCACTTCGTGTTGGCCACCCATTCGCCAGCGGGCTTCAACCTGGTGCAGGCCGAGATGGAGGTCTACCGCGAATACGGCGTGGCGGTACCGGTTGCCAGGCCGCCCGCGGCGGGCATTCATTGGATCGCCGATCGGCACCGCTCGTTGCGCGGGGTGCGCGGCACTGATGGCCGTGACTGGCTGGTGCTGGTCGGCGAGACCCACCGCACCGGCGAAACGCCGCCGATGGATCCAGCCCAGCACCTGGTCGCCGACGCGCATCGCAATTTCTCCGTGCAGGGCGAGCCGCTGTGCTGGTCCGCGCAGCAGTTTCGTGCAGCCGACCAGCTGCCCTACATCGGCAGCAGCGCGCACGACAATGTGTGGGTGGCTACTGGCTATGGGCCGGACGGCTTGACCTGGGCGGGCGTGGCCGCGCGTGCGATCACCGAGGGAATCCTCGGCACGACCAGCGAGATCGAGCGGCTGCTCAGCCCCATGCGCTTCACACCGGTGCGCTCGGCGGCCGGCTGGGCCCGTACCAATGGCACGGTTGCGCGGCACATGGTGGGAGATCGCCTTGGTGCTGCGCCGTCGCACTCACCCACCGAGCTGGCCCGTGGCTGTGGCGCGCTCCTGGACGTGGGTGGAAAGCGAACTGCGGTCTACCGCGACGAGGGAGGGCGCCTGCACACGATGTCGGCGCTCTGCCCGCACCTGAAGTGCGTTGTTCAATGGAATGACCATGAGCGCACATGGGATTGCCCCTGCCACGGCAGCCGCTTTTCCGCCACCGGAGCGCTGCTCGAAGGCCCTGCCAGGCAGGGCCTCACACCAGAACAGGCATAGGCGCAGGTAGCCGCCGCAGCAGCGACCTCAGGCTTCGGCGGCCGCGTCCGCATCGCAGGGCATGCAGCGCTCCTTCTTGGACTTGATGTCTGCAGCGGTCTTCGCCAGTGCCTCGTAGCGCTGGCGTATCTCTTCAAGGTGGGCCGGCTCCATCGACTCCAGATTCAACAGCTCCTGGTTGGCGTCCTTGCTGACACGGATCAGTTCATCCAGTTTGATGTGCAGCGCTGCGGTGTCGGCGTTCTGCGTATGCTGGATCAGGAACACCATCAGGAAGGTCACGATGGTTGTTCCCGTATTCACCACCAGCTGCCACGTGTCATTGAAGTGGAAGGCCGGCCCGCTGGCAGCCCAGGTGATGATCACCCCCAGCGCTGCGACGAATGCCCCCAGGCTGCCGGACAATCGCGCGGTCGCGGCCGCGACACGGGCGAAGCCGCGCCGGATCACTCGTCACCTCCCGCGGCCTCCTCATCCGTGCGACGGTCTGGCAACCTCACCCGCTCCCCAAGGCGCTTGGCCTGCTCGTCCGGCGTGGGTGCAGCGACGAAGGGAGAGATCGGGTCGCTGGCGGGGAAGGTCTCCTGCAGCGCTTCGTCATGATTGCGGTGGTTGTGCAGCTTTGCCTGCAGCGGACTGACAGGATCGGGGCGCTGCGCCTCCGTGTCCGGATGGGGAAGGTCTTTCTGGTCGCGTTGCATGGTGCATCTCCAGGTTGATCACCACCTCGCAGGTGGTGGGCCCAGCATAGGAATGCGTTGTGAGCGGCCCCATCAAGGGCGGGGCAACGTGATGTCAAACCTTCAGGCAACGCGCACTAACAATCAGCAGGGCGGGGGAGCCCGGCGTCGGCCGCGGCGGCGCCACGCCATCACCTGGCCCACCACCGCCGTCAACAGCAGCATCGCATTGGTCACCACGAAGACCACGCTGCCCAGCATCGCGCTGTACACCGTGAACAGCGCAGACGCGGTCATCTGGCCTGCGAACAGCCACCTGGATACGGCTTCCGGGTTGGGCGACTGCCACTGCTTCACCATCTGTCGGATCAAGGTTGCCATCAGTACCGCCGTGGCGGCCCAGCCAAGTACGTCGGGGTGCATGACGGCCTCCGGTGTGTGGGCACCCAACGCTAGCCCTTGGCTGGGCAAGGCCGTACGAACGGGAGGTGAAGACAACATCCCGCTTCCGGCGCCCTCACGCCATTCACTCCCCAGCGGCGACAATGGCCCCTCGGGCGCACCATGCGCAATCCGCCCACCGAATGCAGGAATGCTGAGATGTCCAACACCCCCTTTGGCGAATCGTCATGTGCTGCCGCAGCCAGCGGCTGCATCGAGGTGCGCGGTGCGCGCGAGCACAACCTGAAGAATGTCGATGTCTCCATTCCACGCAATGCACTGGTGGTGTTCTCCGGCGTGTCGGGGTCCGGCAAGTCCTCGCTGGCCTTCGGCACGGTCTTCGCCGAGGCGCAGCGGCGCTACTTCGAATCCGTCGCGCCCTACGCGCGTCGCCTGATCGATCAGGCCGGCGTGCCAGACGTGGATGCCATTGACGGGCTGCCACCGGCGGTCGCCCTGCAGCAGCAACGCGGTGCCAGCAATGCGCGCTCATCGGTGGGCAGCGTGACGACGTTGTCCAGCCTGGTGCGCATGATGTACTCGCGGGCAGGGGCCTACCCGGCCCACCAGCCCATGCTGTACGCCGAAGACTTCTCGCCCAACACCCCACAGGGTGCCTGCAGCACCTGCCACGGCCTGGGGCACGTCTATGAGGTGACCGAAGCGCTGATGGTGCCGGACCCATCGCTGAGCATCCGCGAGCGCGCCATCGCCTCCTGGCCACCGGCCTGGCATGGCCAGAACCTGCGCGACATCCTGGTCACGCTGGGCTACGACATCGACGCGCCGTGGAAGAAGCTGCCGAAGAAGGACCGGGACTGGATCCTGTTCACCGAGGAAACGCCCACGGTGCCGGTCTATGCCGGCTTCACGCCGGCCGAGACCCGCGCCGCGCTCAAGCGCAAGCTGGAGCCCAGCTACATGGGCACGTACACCGGCGCACGCCGCTACGTGCTGCACACCTTTGCCAACACCCAGAGCGCGCTGATGCGCAAGCGTGTTTCCCGCTACATGGAAGGCCGCCTGTGCCCCGCCTGCCAGGGAAAGCGCCTGAAGCCGGAAGCGCTTTCGGTCACCTTCGCCGGCGTGGACATCGGCGAGTTCATGCGGCTGCCGCTGGACCAGCTGGCGGCCTTGCTCGAGCCCATCGCGCAGGGCGATTTCAGTGCACACAGCCACGGCGCGCGTACCAGCAGGCGTGCAACGCCCCGCGATCGCGCCAAGCGGGCAGCAAGTGGCCGCGCGACCCACGAAGGCGCCCCCGACGTGCGCCTGACCTCAGCCCTGTCAGAGGAAAAGCGCCTGGCGGCGCAACGGCTCGCGGGCGGGGTCATGGCGCGGGTACGGCAACTTCGCGAGCTCGGCCTTGGCTATCTCTCGCTGGATCGCGCCACGCCCACGCTGTCGGCCGGCGAACTGCAGCGCCTGCGCCTGGCCACGCAGCTCAGCTCGCTGCTGTTCGGCGTGCTGTACGTGCTCGACGAACCGTCGGCCGGCCTGCATCCGGCCGACAGCCAGGCGCTGTACGACGCGCTGGAACGCCTGCGCGACGGCGGTAACTCGGTGTTCGTTGTTGAACATGATCTGGAGCTGATGCGCCGCGCGCAGTGGCTGGTGGATGTGGGCCCGCAGGCAGGGGAACATGGCGGACGCGTTCTCTACAGTGGCGAGCCCGACGGCCTGCGCAACGTTCAGGATTCGCGCACGGCGCAGTACCTGTTCGACCAGGTGCCTGCGCCGGCCAGCCGGCAGCGCAGTGCCATCAGCTGGCTGGAGCTGAAGGGTATCCATCGCCATAACCTGCACGGTGTGGACGCGCAGGTACCGCTGGGGCTTCTGACCGCAGTGACCGGCATTTCCGGATCGGGCAAGTCCAGCCTGATGGCACAAGCGCTGCCCGAGCTGATACTGCTGCACCTGGGGCACGAGCCCGTGGACGACAGCGCCGACAGCACGCCCGCGGATGGGCCGACCGTGATCGAAGCCACGCGGGGCCAGCTGGCCGGCGACGTGGACGCCATCCAGCGCGTGGTACAGGTAGACCAGAAGCCCATCGGCCGCACGCCACGCTCCAACCTGGCTACCTACACGGGCCTGTTCGACCACGTGCGCAAGCTGTTCGCCGCGACACCCGACGCGCGCCGTCGCCGATTCGATGCGGGCCGCTTTTCGTTCAACGTAGCCAAGGGGCGATGCGAGACCTGCGAAGGCGAGGGTTTCGTCAGCGTCGAACTGCTGTTCATGCCCAGCGTCTATGCGCCGTGCCCCACCTGTCACGGCGCCCGCTACAACGAGGCCACGCTGAAGGTGCAGTGGAACGGCCGCAACATTGCCGAGGTCCTGCAGATGACGGTGGACCAGGCCCATGCGTTCTTCGCCGAAGAAGAGGCCATCGCCCGCCCGCTGCAGTTGCTGCAGGAGATCGGCCTGGGCTACCTGCGGCTGGGCCAGCCGGCCACGGAGCTTTCAGGGGGTGAGGCGCAACGCATCAAGCTGGCCACAGAGCTGCAGCGCAGCCAGCGCGGGCGCACGCTGTACGTGCTGGACGAACCCACCACCGGCCTGCATGCATCAGACGCGGACAGGCTGCTGGTGCAGCTTCAGCGGCTGGTGGACGCAGGCAACACGGTGGTGATGATCGAGCACGACATGCGTTCTGTCGCACAGGCCGACTGGGTGATCGACGTCGGCCCGGGCGCAGGCAGCGCGGGCGGCACCGTCGTGGCGGCGGGGCCACCGCATCAGGTGGCCCGCGCCAAGGGCAGCAGGACGGCGCCGTTCCTGGCGCGCGAGCTTGCCAGCGCCGCTTCGCGTCAGGGGGCGTACTAAGACTGCACTTCAGCGCGCAAGGCGATCTCGATCAGCTGTTCGGGGAACGCGAGCGCAGAAACGCCAATAAGATTGCTGGCCACCTGCGGGACAGTCTGGCCGTAGACGGCCGGCCTGACCTTGCCGCTGGCGGCAAATGCGGCCGGCACATCGATGACGAACAGGGTCTCCTCCACCACATCCGCCAGCGATCCGCCCAGCTCGGCCAACACTATCTGCGCGTTCTCATAGGTGCGCCTCATTTGCGCCTCCATGGTGCCGAAGTCAGCTGGCTTGCCATCAGCACCCAGAGTGGCTGGCGCCACCAGCTGCCCTTCCGGCGTGTGCGAGAGCTGGCCCGACACGAAAATCGAATTGTTCACGCGTACGGCCTGCACGTAACCGTACGCCGATTCCCACGGTACGCCGAGGCTGGCCGTCTTGCGGTTGGGGGCGCTCATCTCGCTGTCCTTCTGGTGTGAAGGCTCCAGTTTGGCAACAGGCTTTACTGTCCGCCTGCCCCGAATGGGTAGGTCACAAGTAACCGCATCGTCCTCGACCGTCACGTGCGCGGGCAAACGACGCAATGAGACTCTGCGATATGAGACGGGCTCCGGCGCCTTGCCGAAGCCCGCGTTGCTCACTTTTCCTGCAGGAACGTCAGCAGGTCCTGGTTGACCTTGTCCTTGTGGGTGTCGGTCAGGCCGTGCGGCGCACCCGGGTAGACAATGAGCTTTGCGCCCTTGATGAGCTTTGCCGATTGGCGGCCTGAGATGTCGATCGGCACGATCTGGTCGTCGTCACCGTGGATGACCAGGGTGGGCACATCGAATTTCTTCAGGTCTGCGCGGAAATCGGTGGCCGAGAACGCAGCGATCGAGTCGTAGGTGTTCTTGTGGCCGCCCTGCATGCCCTGCGCCCACCACGCATCGATCAGCCCCTGCGACACCTTCGCGCCCGGGCGGTTGAAGCCATAGAACGGGCCCGACGGAATGTCCTTGTACAGCTGCGCGCGGTTATCCATCTGTGCCTTGCGGATGCCATCGAACACTTCGATCGGCAGGCCGTTCGGGTTGTCGGCGGTCTTCAGCATGAAGGGCGGTACCGAGCTGATCAGCACGGCCTTCTTCACCCGCCCGGTGCCATGCCGGCCGATGTAGCGCGCCACTTCGCCGCCACCGGTGGAGAAGCCCACCAGGGTCACATCGTGCAGGTCCAGCGTATTGATCACCGTGGCCAGGTCATCAGCATAGTGATCCATGTCGTTGCCATCCCACGGCTGGCTGGAACGGCCGTGGCCGCGACGGTCATGGGCAATGACGCGGTAGCCGTGGTTGGCCAGGAAGATCATCTGCGATTCCCAGCTGTCCGAGTTCAACGGCCAGCCGTGGCTGAAGGTCACGACCGGACCGTTCTTCGGGCCCCAGTCCTTGTAGTACAGCTGCACGCCATCGGCGGTGGTGATGTAGCTGGCGGTGCGCGCGATGCTGGTGACTGCCGCCGGCGTGGCCGGTTCGGCGGCCTGCGCGGACAGGCCGGCCTGGACCGAGAGGGCGAGGGTGGCAACGGCCAGGGTACGGGCGAAGGTGTTCATGCGGGAACTCTCATGGGTGGGTGGTGAGACGTACTTTGCGCCAGCAATCAGGCATCTGGGATATGACAAGTCCGAATTTCTTGATAGATCGTCCTGATTGCGCGGACCCACAGCGGGGTCGACTGGATGATCATCCGAAGCTGCCCGACCTGGGCCTGCGCACTACCGAACGAGCCAGAGGCGCTTGCAATGGTGGCATTGCAGCCGGTTCCGCATTGCTTCCCGGAACGCAACATGACGTACCCCTTCACGGCGCTACCGCACCTGCGGCGTGCTGCCTAGGCTGATCCCACACGGCACCTGCCGTGTCCCGGGCCCACCGCTCACGCAGTGCCCACCTTCCCATGAACCACGCAGTGCTGGCGTGCCAGGCATCCGCGCCCTGGCCGCGCCGCGCCCTGCGTCGTGGGAAAGCGCCCGGAATCGCTAGCGCCAGCCTTGCATTGCTGCCCGCCAAATGGCTCTTCGTGGAGATCCCTCATGTTCAGTATGGAAAACACCGCCGCGCCCATTGCTCCCGCCCTCGATGAACTGGTGCCCTCGCGCTACGCCCTGAAAGTGGGCGACGTCGAAGTGCTGGTGATCAGCGATGGCGTCCTGCCGTTGCCCACCCAGATGCTCGGCCACAACGTGCCGGCCGCCGACCGTGCCGAATGGTTCGAAGAGATGTACCTGCCCCAGGATGCCTTCGACTGGGCATTGAACGTGATGGTGGTGCACAGCGGTGATCGCACCATCCTCATCGATGCCGGCCTGGGCATGGACCCGGACCTGCAGCTGCCGCGCGCCGGCCAGCTGATCCGCCGCCTCGGTGCCGCCGGCATCAACCTGGGCGAAATCACCGACGTGGTGATCACCCACATGCACATGGACCACGTCGGCGGCCTGCTGGTTGAAGGCGTAAAGGAACAGCTGCGCCCGGACCTGAAAATCCACGTCGCAGCCGCGGAAGTGGAGTTCTGGAAGTCGCCGGACTTCAGCCGTACCAACATGCCGCAGGGCTTCCCCGATGCACTGCGCGCCACGGCCAAGCACTTCTGGGCCGAGTACAGCAGCTATGTGCACACCTTCCAGGACGAACAGCAGATCGCGCCGGGCGTGACGGCCCGCCGTACCGGTGGGCATACCCCGGGCCACTGCGTGGTGCGCGTAGCGTCCGCGGGGCAGGCCCTGACCTTTGCCGGTGACGCGGTGTTCGCGGTCGGCTTCGACCAGCCGAACTGGCACAACGGCTTCGAGCACGATCCGGAGGAATCCGCACGCGTACGCATCGCTCTGCTGAAGGAACTGGCCGGTACCGGCGAAATGCTGGTGGCCACGCATCTTCCGTTCCCGTCAGTGGGCCGGGTGTCGCTGGAGGGCGAGACGTTCCGC
Organism: Stenotrophomonas maltophilia complex sp. Om-AH-Sm3; assembly: GCF_059337855.1. Classification (NCBI taxonomy): domain Bacteria; kingdom Pseudomonadati; phylum Pseudomonadota; class Gammaproteobacteria; order Lysobacterales; family Lysobacteraceae; genus Stenotrophomonas; species Stenotrophomonas maltophilia complex sp. Om-AH-Sm3. Next base: position 214,809 of record NZ_JBYBLQ010000003.1, read on the forward strand.
TGGGTGCCGGTGTTCTGGGACTTCTGATCGGATCCTGCGGATACAGCGCAAGCACGAGTTTTCGACGGGGCGCGTCGGCGCCCCGCTCGAAACCCGCAACGGCGAGGCCAACAACGGACGCCATCCACGCCTGGCGTGGATCTACTGGATGGCGGTGGGGTGGGCCAAACGTTGCAGCTTGTGCGGATTGCGCTGCACCAGGATCTGCGTGATCCGTTCGCCATCGGTCTCGAAGGCCATCGCCGCCTCCAGCTCGCCATCGAAATAGCGCAGCAGTCCCAACCGTCCGTTGAGCATGGCCGGCACCATCCGCAACTGCGCGCTGCGCCGCAGGTGCGGGGCATACAGCAGCTGGGCAATGCGTGCACCCCCGACCATCGGCCCGGGGAAGCTGGTGACGATACCGCCGCCGTCACCCACCAGCTCGGCCGATTCGGCCATCAACGCCTTCATCGTGCGGAAATCGCCGCTGGACGCGGCCTCGGCGAAGCGGCGCAGCAGTTTCTGGTGCACGTCCTGCGGGACGTTGTAGCGCGGGCGTTCCTGCCGGAGCTGCTGGCGCGCACGATGCACGATCTGCCGGCAGGCGGCTTCCGTCTTGTCCAGGGTGCGCGCGACCACGGCGTAATCCTGATCGAACACGTCGTGCAGCAGGAAAGCCGCACGCGCATCCGGGGCCAACCGTTCCAGCACACTGAGGAAGGCGACCGACAGATCGCTGGCGGTTTCCAGCACGTACTCGGGCGTGGCGGTGTCATCGGTCAGCAGCGGCTCGGGCAACCACATGCCCACATAGTGTTCGCGCGCATGCCGGGCCAGGCGCAGGCCATCAATGGCGCGACGGGTGGTGGTCGCCACCAGCCAGGCTTCCGGATTCTCGATCTGCGACTGGTCGGCGCCATGCCAGCGCAGCCAGACATCCTGCACCACGTCTTCGGCTTCGTGCGAAGACCCAAGCATGCGGTAGGCCACGCCGAACAGGCGTGGGCGGAGGCGTGAGAACAGCGCAGTGGATTCGTCCATGCCAGCGTAGACGGGACAGGTCCCCGGATTGTGACACCCCGGAACCTGTCGCTGGTGCCAGCGCCGGACGTGCGATCAGTGCGGCGGCAGCACCGCCGGCTTGCCGATGTCCTTGATCAGGAACACCACGAACTTCGCCGGCTCGGTGGCGCTGGCGTTGCGGCCTACGGTGTGCAGATCGGCCGGGCCTTCATGGAAGGCCTCGCCCGGGCCAAGGGTGACTTCCTTGCCGCCAGCAACACCCATCACGATCCGCCCTTCCAGGACATAGACGAAGCCATGGGCATCGTGGCGGTGGACAGGATCGGCGCCACCCGGCGGATACTCCACGGTAAGGATCAGCGCTTCCTTGCCGGGCTGCTCCGGCAGGGCGCGGGTCATCACCTCGCGCACCAGGGGCTGGGGCGCAGCAGAGGGCGGGGTGGCGGCAGCGCCGCACAGTGGCAGCAGCGCAAACAGGGCCAGAACAGAACGACGCATGGCAGGTCTCCAAAGCGGTAGAGCAGGGCCGCAGCATGGGGCAGCGGCGGAAGGATCAGGCCAGGCCGGCCTTGTCCAGGCCAAAGGCCGCGTCCAGCGTGCCGGGCGTGGTACGGAAGGCAACGTTGGCGCGGTTCCAGGCGTTGATCGCCATCACCGCGTGGGTGAGGTCGACAATCTCCTGATCGGACAGCTGGCCGCGCACGCGCGCGTACAGCTCGTCGGGCACACCCTGCGCCGGCAGCTGGGTCAGTACTTCGGTCCAGGCCAGGCAGGCGCGCTCGCGCGGGCTGAACAGCGTCGATTCACGCCATGCTGCCAGGTGATGCAGGCGCAGCGGGCGCTCACCACGCAGGGTGGCCTCCTTCACGTGCATGTCCAGGCAGAAGCCACAGCCGTTGAGCTGCGATGCACGGATGTTGACCAGATCGATGATGGCCGCTTCGATCGAGGCGGTGTGGGCGGCATGCGAGTACAGGCCGAGCTTCTTGAACAGTTCGGGGGATTGCGCGGCGTAATCCAGGCGTGCGGTCATGGTGTGTTCCTGTAGCGTGTGAAGGGCACAGCGAGGCTAGGCCCGCATTCGCAATGCCGGTAGGCGGGGGCCGGGCCGCACGCTGTTGCATGAAAAGCACCAATGTCCTGTCACAGCGGCCGATGCTCGGCCGTCTGCCGGGCATGGACACCTCATCGCACCTGCGCACCGCATCGCGCCCTGCCAGCGAACAGGTCTGGCAGGCCTTCCTGGCCGCATTGCGCGAACTGCCGCCCGATGCACGTGCGGTGCTGTTGCTGCACGACGTGCTGGGCGCCGGATTCGAGGACATCGTGCCCCTGCTGGCGCTCGATCTTGCCGCGTGCAGGCAACGCCTGGCGCTGGCGCGGAGCCACCTGCACGCACAACGTGCCCGCCTGGAGCCAGGCCACCCATGAACGCCGCAACGCCCCGCCCGGCCAGTGACGGCCACGATGCGCTCAATGCGTCCTTCTCCACCAGCTACGCCGGCGTGCTGGCCTTCATTGCAGTGGCGTCCGAGGGCAGCTTCGCGCGCGCGGCCGACCGGCTCGGCATCGGCCGCTCGGCCGTCAGCCGCAGCGTGCAGAAGCTGGAAAGCCAGCTGGGCGTGCGATTGTTCCTGCGCACTACGCGCTCGACCACGCTGACCCGCGAAGGCGAACTGTTCCTGGAGGGCTGCAACCCGGGCGTGACCTGCATCCTGCAGGCGCTGGAGGAAATGCGCGACCTGCGCGAGGGCCCGCCGCGCGGGCACCTGCGCATCAGTGCCAGCCACGGCTTCGGCCGGCGGGTGATTGCCCCTCTGCTGGCAGCCTTCCGTGCCGAGTACCCGCAGGTATCCGTGGAGCTGCTGCTGGACGAGCAGGCCCCCGACCTGGCCGGTGACCGCATCGACGTGGCGTTTCGCGACGGCCTGCTGGAAGACAGCCAGGTGATCGCCAAGCAGCTGGTGCCGATGCAGCTGGTCGTATGTGCATCACCGGCGTACGTGCAGGCGCACGGTCTACCGGTGTCGGTGGATGCGCTGTCCATGCATGCCTGCATCGGGCGGCGCCTGCCGGGCGGACGCATGCAGCCCTGGGAATTCCGTGTCGACGGTGCCGAAGTGCACCTGCAGCCGCCGGCCGCACTGGTGTTCAACGATGCCGACCTGGCCCTGCAGGCCGTCATCGACGGGCTGGGCATCGCCCAGCTGCCCAGCTATCAGGTGCGTGAAGCGCTGTGGGCGGGCAGGGTGGTGACCTGCCTGGATCGGCATGCGCCGCTCGATCGCGGCCACTACCTGTGCTACCTCAGCCGCCGCCAGCTGCCCAAGCGCGTGCGGGCCTTCATCGACTTCAGCACGCAGCGGGTGCGCGCGCTCGAACTGGATGTGATCTCGCAATGGGAAGCACGCCAGCAGGCCCCCCCTCTGAAGCCAAGCGCACAGCCTGCCTGGGCCTGAGCGCACTGGTGCGTGCCGGGCAACAGTGCGCGACCCGTCACGGACCTACTGCCTCGCGCCCGCGCCACCTACGATGCCTGCGCCCGGCCACACCCCGGTAGCCCCTTCACATTCCAGGAGACACGCAATGAAGTTCCTCGTCATCGGTGGTACCGGCCGCATCGGCAGCAAGGTGGTGGAGCGCCTGCGCGTAGCCGGGCATGCGGTCGTGGTGGCAGCACCCTCCACCGGGGTTGATGTGCTGACCGGTGAGGGCCTGGATGCCGCCATGGACGGCGTCGACGTGGTGGTGGACCTGGCCAACTCGCCCTCGTTCGAAGACGCAGCAGTGCTTTCGTTCTTCGTGACCACCGGCCACAACATACTTGCGGCCGCCACCCGTGCCGGCGTGCGCCACCATGTCGCGCTTTCTGTTGTTGGCACCGACAAGCTTGCCGCCAGTGGCTACTTCCGCGGCAAGATCGCCCAGGAGCGGCTGATCCGCGACTCGGGCCTGCCGTACACCATCATCCATTCCACGCAGTTCTTCGAGTTCCTGCCGGGCATCATCCAGTCCGCCGGCGACGGTAGGGCCGTGCGGCTGCCGGCCGCCGACGTGCAGCCGATTGCCGCCGAGGATGTTGCCGAAGCGGTGGCACGCATCGCCCAGCGGCCGCCGGCCAATGGCGTGCTGGAAATCGCCGGGCCGCAGCGCAGCGCGATGGCGGATCTGGCCAGGCGGTATCTGCAACTGACGGGTGATCCCCGGCAGGTCGTTGCGGATACCGAGGCGCTGTATTTCGGTGCGCCGCTGCAGATCGACACGCTGGTGCCGGTCGGACACGCGTGGCTGGGGCAGGTCGATTTCGAAGCCTGGCTGCAGCAGTCGGGCCTGTTGCAGCGGCAGCCTGCCTGAGCGGCGAATTGATCGCCTGCCGTAGCAGCGCTTGATGGAGCCGTGCAATGACCGAGCTGAAGCCGCCTTCGCCCGCCATGCTGGACCGCTACCAGGGCGACGACGTGAAGCCGCTGTACACCGGCCGCGTGCGGGTGAGCGGAGGCCAGGCCCAGCATGGGCGGGCGTCCGGCGTCGTGCGATCGGACGACGGTGCACTGGCGGTGGACCTGCGCCTGCCGCCGGAGCTCGGCGGGCCTGGCGGCGGCGCCAATCCCGAGCAGCTGCTGGCTGCGGGCTATGCCGGCTGCTTCCACGGTGCCCTGGTGCTGGTGGCCGCGCGCGCCGGCCTGCTGCTGCACAACCCCAGCATCGAAGTGGCGGTCACCTTCGCCCGTGATCCGGCAGATGGGCTGTACCTGCTGTCGGCCGAGATCGTGGTACATCTTCCCGGCATGGATGAGAACCTGGCCTGCGAACTCGTTCGCAACACCGAACGCGTCTGCCCATACGCCAAGATGTTCCATCGTGGCATCAGCCATGCGGTGCATGTGCGGGTCGGCCCGCAGGCTTCGCCTCTGTAGAGTCGAGCCATGCTCGACCATGGGAAGATCCTGGCCCTGACGATTACACGGCAAGGCCGTATGCCGCCCCTGCCAACCTCGGCTACGATGGCCGGGGGCTGGCATCCGCGCCGGCGGGGCAGGGGGCGCAATGGACATGCAGGCACGGGGCGGATTCGTTCCGCCCGCGAAGACCGGTTCGCAGGAACTCACGTTCCACTGGCTCTACCAGCGGGTGCAGGGGCTGGTTGAGCACAGCATCTACCCCAAGGCGGGCAGGGTGGAGACGTGGGCGTTCCGCATCGGCATGGGTGCGGCGATCATCGGCATTCTCATTGGTCAGCTTCCGGATCGATGGCTGCCTGTTGGCGCAGTGCTCCAGGTGGTGGTTGCCTGCCTGGCAATCGAAATCGGAGGGTTCATTGTCGGTGGCGTCCTGGCCGCCCGCAGGGGCATTCGCCAGTTCAGCCAGCCGCGGCTCTCGCACGCCCAGGAGATGGATGAGGACTTTGCCCACTGGCAAGCAGTGGTGAGCGAGCTTCGCGACTTCCCGCGCGTCCAGCGCGAGCGGCGACTCAAGTTCGTCAGCACCTTGCGCACGAACATGATTGAACGCATGGGCATGATGTATGGCGGCCTGCAGCGGCTGGGACCATTCCCGCTGTTGATTGCCCTCTATCTGCAGTTCCGCGGATGGAAATGGGGCGACTGGGCGGGCGCTTTCGATGTTGGATTGCTAGGCGCACTGCTTATCTTCGCCATGGTGCTGCTGTACCTGCTGGGCTGGATGCTGATCGGCCTTCGCACCAGGCTCGATACCTACGTTGCCTTGTTGGAGGGCTCCATCCACGAGCCCGAGCCCTCCCAGTCAACGCCCTTGTAGCGTCGGGCCATCATGTTCTTCATGTTGAGGGACAAACAGGATTGTGAGCCATCCAGTAAGGCATACGCATGGCTCAAGTTGGCAGGCTCGTACATTTCGCCGACTTCACAGATCTGTACCCCACGGATGGGCATAGTGGCCTTTGGGTAGTGTGAGCGCGTCCATCCAGCCACGGGGTTTGCCCGAACGCCAGGAGGTCACTGTGCCAAGTTGTGATGAAGGAATGAAGCTGACGCGTCGCCAGGTGATCGCCGGCGGCGTCACGACCGTGGCAATGTCCGCCGCACCGGGGGCGTCATCGCTCGCCGCCGAACTGGCGACGCCCCCGCCGCCCAGGCCGCCGGTCATCAGCACGGTGGCCTTCACCGTCAACGGCAAGCGGCGGGAGCTTGAACTCGACACCAGGACCACGCTGCTCGATGCCCTGCGCGAACATCTGAAGCTGACCGGGACCAAGAAGGGCTGCGACCACGGTCAATGCGGTGCCTGTACCGTGCTGGTCAACGGTGAGCGCATCAATGCCTGCCTCAGCCTGGCGGGGCAGCACCAGGGCGATGCCATCACCACCATCGAAGGCCTCGGAACCCCCGATGACCTGCATCCGATGCAGGCCGCCTTCATCAAGCATGACGGCTACCAGTGCGGGTACTGCACGCCGGGGCAGATCTGCTCGGCGGTGGCGGTACTGGACGAGATCAAGCGGGGTGTCCCCAGTCATGTACAGGCGGACGTCAGCGCACGGCCCCGAGCCACCAACATGGAAATGCGCGAACGCATGAGCGGCAACCTCTGCCGCTGCGGGGCCTATTCCAACATTGCCGAGGCGATGGAAGAGGTCGCTGGCGTAACTTCTGGAGGGAGGCGCGCATGAGGGCCTTCAGTTACGAACGCGCCAAATCCCCGGCCGAGGCCGCCAAGGCCGTCGCCGGAACCGAAGGCGCGAAGTTCCTGGCCGGAGGGACCAATCTGCTCGACCTGATGAAGCTGGAGGTCGAGACGCCAGCGCACCTGGTCGATGTGCAGGACATCGGCCTGGACAGGATCGAACCCACCGACGAGGGCGGCCTGCGCATCGGCACGCTGGTCACCAATACCGCGCTGGCCTCGCATGAGCGCGTGCGCCGCGACTACGCGGTGCTGACCCGCGCGATCGTGGCAGGCGCCTCCGGGCAGCTGCGCAACAAAGCCACCACCGGCGGCAACCTGCTGCAGCGCACGCGCTGCCCGTATTTCTACGATCCCCATCTGCCCTGCAACAAGCGCCTGCCCGGATCAGGCTGCGGCGCACTCGAGGGGTTCTCCCGGCAGATGGGCGTGATCGGCACCTCGGACAGCTGCATCGCGACCTATCCGGGCGACATGGCGGTGGCCCTGCGGGTGCTGGACGCCTCGATCCAGACCGTCAGCGGTGACGGCAGTACGCGCAGCATCCCGATTGCCGATTTCCACCGTTCCCCCGGCGACAGGCCGCAGCAGGACAACGTGCTGCAGCGCGGTGAGCTGATCACCCACGTCACGCTGCCGGAGCCCCTGGGCGGTCGGCACGTGTACCACAAGGTACGTGACCGCGCGTCCTATGCGTTCGCACTGGTTTCGGTCGCCGCAGTCGTGCAGCGAGACGGCTCGGCGCGGTTCGCCTTCGGTGGAGTTGCGCCGAAGCCGTGGCGCGTCGAGGCAGCCGAACCGCTGCTGCGCGACGGCGTAAAGGCCGCGACCCGGCAGGTGTTTGCCGGCGCCCGTCCGACGCCGGAGAACGCGTTCAAGATCGCGCTCGCAGAGCGTACCCTCGCAGCCGTGCTGGTGGAAGGAGAGCGCTGATGCCCCTTGAATTCAACGCCCCCGCCGGCGACAACCTGTTCGACAAGGCCAAGGTCGTCGGCAAGTCGACGCCGCGCATCGACGGACCACGCAAGACCACCGGCACCGCCCCCTATGCCTACGAGCGCCATGACGTGGCGCCGAACCAGGCCTACGGCTACATCGTCGGTGCGGGCATCGGCAAGGGGCGCATCATTTCGATGGATGCCTCCCGCGCACGTGCCGCGCCCGGCGTACTGGCGGTCATCACCGCACCGGAAACCAAACCGGTCGGCAAATCGAACTGGAACAATGCGCCGCTGTTCGGCGGAACCGAAGTCGCCCACTACCACCAGGCCATCGCCTGCGTGGTGGCAGAGACCTTCGAGCAGGCCCGCGCCGCCGCGGCGCTGATCCGCACCCGCTACGAGCGCAGCAAGGGCCGCTTCGATTTCCCGGCCCTGGCACCGTCCGCACCGCTGGCAAAGGGCCGTGACGGCAAGCCCGACCGGCAGGCGTTGGGCGATTTCGACACCGCCTACGCGAGCGCCGCGGTCAAGCTCGACGAGACCTATCACACCTCCGACGAAAGTCATTCGATGATGGAGCCGCACGCCACCATCGCCGCCTGGGAGGGTGACACGCTCACGCTGTGGACGGCGAACCAGATGATCGACTGGGCCAGGCAGGGCATGGCGGCGATCCTCGGCATCGATCCTGCCAAGGTGCGCGTGGACTCGCCCTATATCGGCGGCGGCTTCGGCGGCAAGCTGTTCATCCGTGCCGACGCGGTGCTGGCCGCGTTGGCGGCCAAGCAGGTCGGGCGACCGGTGAAGATCGCGCTGCAACGCCCGTTGATGCCCAACAACACCACGCACCGGCACGCCACCCTCCAGCGCGTGCGGATCGGCTGCGGAAAGGATGGCCGGATCTCCGCCATCGCCCATGAGAACTGGTCGGGCAACATCAACGGCGAGGACGGCGAAAACGGCACCCTGCAGACGCCCAAGCTCTATGCAGGCGCCAACCGCCTGGTGGCCAACTACATCGCCACGCTCGACATGCCCGAAGGCAATGCGATGCGCGCACCGGGCGAAGCACCGGGCCACATGGCGCTGGAAGTGGCGATGGACGAAATGGCCGAGAAGCTGGGTCTCGATCCGATCGCGTTCCGCATCCTCAACGAGCCCGAGGTCGTGCCCGGCGACCCGTCCAAGAAGTTCTCCGACCGCAACCTGGTGCGCTGCCTGCGCGAAGGCGCGGAGCGCTTCAACTGGAGCAAGCGCAAGGCCAGGCCGGCGCAGGTCAGGGAAGGGCACTGGCTGATCGGCATGGGCGTGTCCGCGGGCTATCGTGGCGCACCGACGATGAAGTCGGCGGCGCGGGTCTGGCTTGACGGCCAGGGCGGGGTGATTGTCGAGACCGACATGACCGACATCGGCACCGGCTCCTACACGATCATCGCGCAGACGGCAGCCGAGACCATGGGCGTGCCGCTGGACCGGGTCCACGTGACCCTCGGCGACTCCCGTCATCCCGCCTCCGCCGGTTCCGGCGGCCAGTGGGGCGCGGCAAGCTCCACCGCGGGCGTGTACGCGGCGTGCGTCAGCCTGCGCCGCAAGGTGGGCGAGAAACTGGGCTTCGACGGCGACACCGCAGACTTCGCCAATGGCCGCATCCAGGCGGGTGGGCGGACCATCAAGCTGGCGGAGGCGGGGACACTGTCGGCAGAGGACGGCATTGCCTTCGGCGACTTCAAGCAAGGCTACGACGTCGGCACCTATGCAGGGCATTTCTGCGAGGTCGCCGTGCATGCCTACACTGGTGAGACGCGCATTCGCCGCATGCTTGCCGTATGCGATGGCGGCCGGATCCTCAATCCGCTGTCTGCACGCAGCCAGGTCATCGGCGGGATGGTGATGGGTGCGGGCGCGACCCTGATGGAGGAGCTGGTGGTCGACAAACGGCTTGGCTTGTTCATCAACCACGACCTGGCCGGCTACGAGGTTCCCGTGCACGCCGACATCCCGTATCAGGAGGTGGTCTTCCTCGACACGCTGGATCCGGTGATCTCGCCGATGAAGGCCAAGGGTGTGGGCGAACTGGGCATCTGCGGGGTCGGCGCCGCGATCGCCAATGCGGTCTACAACGCAACCGGCGTGCGCGTGCGCAACTATCCCATTACCCTGGACAAGCTGCTGCCCGGCTTGCCCGACGTGGGCTGACCCTTGCGCATGGACCGACCCGCAGCCTCGCCCACTCTGGAGGCCTCCGCCGCAGGCGAAGGGGAGCCCTGCGATCTTGCCGAGCACCTGTCGGCAGCGCCGGGCTTCCTCACCGAAGGCAACCCGCGCGGCGTACTCGAGGCGGCAGTGACGCACCTGCGCGCACGGCAGCACGCCGTGCTCGCGCTGGTGCTGGAAACCGCTGGCTCCACCTACGCCGGTGCCGGCGACATGGTGCTGTTCTGCAACGGCAGCCAGGTCGGCTGGCTGAGCGGCGGATGCCTGGAGCCCGAGCTCGCGCGACGCGCGGAGCAGGTGAGCGCTGCAGGCCGGGTCGACTGGATCGAGATCGACACCCGCAGTGACGACGATCTTTTGAGTGGGTCCGCGCTCGGGTGCCGCGGCCGACTGCGGATTGCGCTCCTGCCGTTGCGTGCGATGGTCGGCATCGACGACGTCATCGAGGTCTGGCTGCGCGAGGGCGTGTCACTCCAGCGCGACCTTCGCACGTCGGGGCAGGTCGTTTTCCGCGCCGGCCATCGCGAGCAGGCATGGCAGCTGCATCCGATGGACGGGGCGCAATCCTTTGGCGAGGGCGCATGGCATTTGCCGTTGCCCCGGCTTCCGCGGGCCCTGGTGTTGGGGGGCGGTCCCGAAACGCCCTCCCTGGTTCCGTTGCTGCGGGGCCTGGGGTGGCGGGTCAGCGTGGCCGAACGGCGAGCTCGCTGGGCCTCTGCCGGGCAGTGCGCGGATGCGCATCTTCAGACCAGCCCGGCCGAGGCCCTCCATGCCGACCCGTGCGACGCGGCACTGGTGATGCATCACGATTTCGAACTGGACCGGGAGGCGCTGGTGGCCCTGGCTGATACCAACGTCGCGTTCATTGGACTGCTGGGTCCGCGGCGAAGGCGCGAGGACCTGTTCAAGCTGCTGACACCGGATCAGCGCCACCGCCTTTCCCCGAGACTTCGATCACCGGTCGGCCTGGACATCGGCGGCCGAGGGCCAGAGGCGATTTCGCTCAGCATCGCCGCGCAGCTGCAGCAATGGCGAAGCGCGCCCGGCAGGTGACTGACGCGCATGCGGTCGTCGTGCTGGCTGCCGGCGGGAGCACCCGACTTGGCCAGCCCAAGCAGCTTCTGACCCGGCAGGGCGAGACCCTGGTACATCGCGTGGTGCGGTTGGCACTGGAGCTCGCGCCAGCGCAGGTGCTGGTCGTGGTGGGCGCGAACGCACAGGCCGTGACATCCAGCGTTGCCGGGCTGGATGCCACTCCGGTAACCAACCACCACTGGGAACGCGGCCTGGCGAGCAGTCTGCAGGTTGCCGGCGCACACCTGCTGCCCACGGTGACCGCGGTGATGGTCGTGGCATGCGACCAGCCCGCAATCGAGCGCTCCCATCTGCAGGCGCTGCTTTCGGGTGCCCGCGCCGCAGCGTCAACGTGCGCGGGCACCCGCCACGGAAATGTGCTTGGCGTTCCTGCGGTAGTGCCGCGTGCATGGTTCAACTCTGCGGGTGCAACCGGTGACCGCGGCTTTGGAGCGCGCCTGCGGCAACTTCCTGCCGATACGGTGCATGTCCTAAAGGCACCGGCACTGGGCCTGGATATCGATACGCCAGAAGATCTTGCACGTGCGCGCGATGCGGGCTGGATCGATGACGGGAGGTGACCCGCATGATCACTGGGCCAATGCCTGTCGCGCAGGTGACTAGCGGCAGGGCCGGAGCTCGAACCCTCGCTGCCCGCAGCCGTGTAGATTCGAGCCATGCTCGACTACGGCACGCCACATCGCGCCCCATCAGGCATATCACCAGCAAGAATCTGCAGCACCCGATCCAACAGAACAGGCTCCGGCACGTCAGCCAGTACCTGCTCCAGGTAATCCAACGGCTCCAACTGCCATTGGAGGAGCGCCCGCAACCGCACAACAGCAGGCGCCCGCTGCTTCGCGTCCAGTGAGACCTGCAACAGGAGATGGTGCGAGCGCCTCTCCAGCCACAGCACTGGAACGCCTCCACAGTGAATCTGGAATCCGGCGTTTTGATGCCGCTCGACGAACTGGAAGCCCTGTCGTGGCCGAACCTCCACGAACTGCACGGCGTGGCGGCGCAGTTGTGAGAATTGATCGTCGGTGATGCGTTGGAACGCGACAGGCGAGGGCACCGGCGGCGCCGGCCACAGCGCCTGTGCCGCAACCACCACCACAAGACAGAGCGCATTGGCCGCCCAGCGCCACCACGCCACTCAGCCCTCCGGATGCAGTCGGGTACTGGCGTGTGCGGTAAGGCCGATTCCGGCCATGATCAGTCCCTCCATCACGCGCGGGCCGACGTATTGCTCCAGCTCGCCGTTCTCGCGGGCGCGCTGCGCGGCCAGCAGGATCTCCAGCACTACCCGAAGACCCGCCAGCGAGCAGTCGGTATCCGCCAAGGCGATGCGCCGGCCCGGCATCTGATGGCGCTCTGGCCACGGTTGACCATCGGAGGCGGCGCCGGCGCCGATGCTGTGCAGCAGGGCGATGAGGGTGTTCGGGTCCAACGCGGGGCCGTTGGCGGGCGCGTCGTGGATGGGGTGCGGGGCAGGGGAGTGGGGCTGGGTCATGGCTGGGCTCCTTGCGTGCAGGCAGAAGCCGCCACCAATAAAGGTGGCGGACGGTGCGAGGTTCGAAACCCGGTGTGCAATCAGACCGGCGGGCACAAGGCCCCCACGCACCGCCCGCCATAGCCGGCTGACGGATTGCCAGTCGGCACCACGCAGGGTGGTGCCGACTGGCAAGCGCTTTTTACGATTGCACAACCGGGGTTTCGAAGCCCGACCACCTGTTCGAGGTGGCACAGCAAGGAATACGCCCGGTTGTGCGCGATGCCAATGCAGTAAGGCCGATGCCGTCACCACATTCAACATTTTCAGAATCGTTGCATATGGCGCAACGGGCCTGGAGCCTTGCGCCGCAAGGCTGTTGTCGATGTCGGCGGTGCACGCCTGACGAGTGTCGGCATCCGCCCGGCGAGGCCGTGAACGAGGCGGATGCGACAGGGTTGCCAAAGGCCGCCAAGCGTCAGTAGCCCTTCAACGCGACCTTGGTCCGCTCCAACCCTGCGGCATTGTGGCTGCGGGCATGGCGGACGACCTGCCGGGCCCCGCGCGAATGGCGGACTTCCGGAAAGTAGATCGCCAGGAAGTAGACGACGCTGCCAAGCAGCGGGAACGAGAACAGCAGGATGAGCCAGTAGAGGCTGTGCCCTGAGCGGATGGCGTGCACCGAGAAGTAGATTGCCGCCAGTACGTGGAGTCCGATTCCGATATAGGGCAGGTGCGCCGCCCCGTCCTTGTGAGGGGTGGAACTATAGTGGGGGTGGGGGTGTTCGTGCGTGACGCGTCACGTTAATGGGGTGGGTTCTGCAGTGCGGAGCGCGGCATGCCACTATGTGGCGGGATTGCATCGATGGAAGGGGGATACATGGAGCGTAGGAAAAAGACACTGACGATGGCCGATGTTGCTGGATGGGGTTCGGCGCTCGTCACCTTTGGATTGATTCAAGGGGCCTTCTATCTGAAGGCGTATTGGGGCCACTTCGGCCTGGATCCCTTTCAGTTTGTCGCCGTAAGCGAGCTTGCGCTGGCAGGGCTTGCTGGGATCGGCATGGTGTTATTTCTCATGCTGCTGGCCTCGCTGTTTGGCGGCTGGGTGGAGATGAAGGTCACGAGCGGCAGCTCCAAAAGCAAGCTGTTCGCATGGCTGTTTCCAGTGCTTATCTTCACTGCCCTAGGGCTGCTGCTTTGGTGGTCGAACACGTGGCCTCTTCTGATAGGGGTACTCCTGACGCTCATCTGTGCGTTGATCGTGCATCTTTCGCCGGTGGTGCCCGCCGCAGTGAAAGATTCCCCTTGGCTGATCTACGCCCTGGTGATGCTGGTCTACGTCTCGATAGCGTCAAGCATGCTTGGCTCCCAGCGTGCCGAGAAGATTTCCTCTGGCGGCGGCAAGCACGTGACGGCTGTGACTGTTGATGGAAAGGTCCAGGGCGGCCTAAGTCTGATTGGTCGTCTTGGTGACAGCTATGCAATGTGGGACGCGGCGCGGAAGGCTACAGTGCTTGTGCCTGTTGGCGATGTTGGGAGGTTGGAGATTCTGCGAAAGGGTGTGATTCCCGTTCCGGCACCCCAATAGGATTGGATCTCGGCAAGCGCCAAGCTGAGAGTGGCAGTGCACTTCAGTACGGGGAGTAGCGATAGGGATGTTTATCGGGGGTGGGGCATGGCAGCTACGGACCCAAAGCGGACAGCCATCAGTGCTTCTCCACGGCTCCTGAAATGCGTCCTGCTCAGCTCGGTGGCCCCGGCGATGCATCGGCTTGTTAACCGGACCCCGTCGCCCTAAGATCGGCCATACCAATGGCATCGTTCGCCATACGGTGCGCTGTGGATGAATTATATAGCCGGACCCAAGAATCCGGTTACTAGGTAGTTGGACCCCTGCATCCCCACTTCTACAACTCAAAGAAAAAATGGACTTCACTAAAGTAGCGACGATCACTATCGAGTTTGAAGCGCTGCAGGATTTGCTGGCGGAGCGAACGAGCAACCCAATCGCTAACGCGGAAATTCCAGAAATGCTGCGTAGCGCGATCCAGTCGGGCACCAAAGTACTTCTCACTGATGCTCTTAGCGACAACTCATTTGAGTTGAAACTTGGCGCTGACGGCAACTTCATGTATGAGCCAGCTGTCTAATAGTTCATCGAAGCCGACGCCGCTTCTCGGCGCGGACTAGTTCAGGCGTTGGGCGGCACAGGAGGAAACATGCTTACTGAGAGAGTCCCGAACGAAACAATCTTCTACACTGGCGGCTCATTGGTACGACACGCCATCGCCGAGGGTGATCGGTTAAGCCTCCGCTCTGGAGATCAGAACGTGCTCGTACGTGACATAGAAATCATCGGTCTCGATCACTACGCTGGAACCATCTATGGGTTTGAGCCAAGTCATGCAATTGAGCATAACGGCCTCAGGTTAGATCAGCGGATCGAGTTCTGGGACAAGAATATCTTCGGCGTAGATGCCGTCTAACAATTTATTCAAGCCGAACCCGTCCTGCGGATCGGCTTAACTCTGATGTTAGCGCCTACACAGGAGAGTCCATGAGCACGTTATCGGGACCCGAAGACACATACAAACTCCTGGTCGAGCAGTCTCAGGATAATTGGTTGTATGGTCTTGTGGCCTTCGCCGTTCTTGAAGAACAGCGAATAGAGTGGATGCGCCACATGGAATCAAGAAGTGGCTCGCTACCTAGCTCTCAACAGATTCGAGACTGGTATCAGCAACAACCGGACTCAGTCCTTCTTCGAGTTCGTGGCACCGCTGAGAACGCATTGAAGGTATATGCAGAGGAGATCGCTGCGACGATAGAGGAGGACTATAAGAAAGACATTCTTAATGATGTGATTGTTTCGGAGATCCGCTCTAGTACCAAATTTTGGCCGCAGTTTGGCGCTAACGTTGCCGCCGGGATCGTAAGCACGCTTCTCTTCTCACTGCTCCTAGTACTGCTAGCATTGATTGTTCTTCGTGATCCATCGCCAGTCGCAATGGTCAAACAGGCCCAGGAGGCAACAAATGGCAACTGAAAAGACGTCAAAGCGCGCGGCATCGGCTGCGTCGAAAGTCTTGAGTGACAGTTCCAGTAGCAAGAAATCTAAATCAGCTGCGGGATCTGCACTGTCACAGTTCAAATCAAGCAATGTCACTTCCGCAAGCGCAGCCTCAGCCGCTTCGAGAACGCTGAGAGACTCGTCAACCAGCAAAAGTTCCAAGACTGCGGCCGGCTCGGCCCTTACTCAACGGGCGGCCAAGAAGCGATAGTGGGCGCTAACAGTTTATTCAGGCCGAACTCGCTTTGCGGGTCTGCGTATTTCAGACGCTGGTCGATCCCCGCTTCTGGCCGGAAGCGGACAGTCGCGGGGTACGGATTAGGAAGATTTATCGGGGGTAGGGCGCGACTTGTTTCGTTTCTGTCGCCCAGCCTCCGATGAAGGATCCCTGCCGGACACCCGGTCAAGCCGTCAGTGCGCCAAATTGGGCAAGGCCAGATCCTTGCAGTATGGCGCCGTGCACGATGACTGGCTCGCCTCGCACTGTCTTGCACAGAGCGATATGCTATGCGCGAGCAGGCTGGCGCGAGGGAGGGGTGATGTCCAATACCAACGAATCTTCAGAAGGCGCGCCTCCTCTTCGATCAGAGGGGCGGGGTCGTCTAGACTTGATTATTGAGGAAGTGAAAACTTCCGAAGGCCAAGTTGAGTTCCAGGTGACACCCGATCCTCGCAGATACGAGCGAATAGAGGCCGATGGAGAAGTTTGCTACATTGACAGGTTCACTCGGGTCATGTTCCCAATACGGCTCTTTCAAGACGGCATTTCGACTCTGCCATTCTATGATCTGAGGCCGAGGATAGCCTCTACCATTGACTACGCTCAGGAGCGCGCCTCAGCAGTAGAGGATGAGCTAGCGGGCGAAAGCCTCAGGAGGCCGAGCGTAGAGCCTGCGCGCCATAGAGAAATGGAAGGTGGAACAACGATTACCAGTACACCATTTTTGTCACTGGATATCTGCAGGTCGACGGAATTGCGCAGGAGGGAACCCACGTCATTTGATAGAGCGGCCGAGATACTTTTGCGCGAAATGCAAATACTTGTCGGTCAATTTGAGGCCACGATCCTCAAGGCAACGGGTGATGGCTTCATCGCATACCTACCACATCCCGCCTTCACGCGACAGTGCGACTTAATTGTTGATCTTGGGACTTCAATGATTAGGATGGCGCGAGACTCCATCTGCCCCATGCTACATGCCAGTGGACTTCCGCACCTGGATATCCGCATCGGCGCAGACTACGGCGAGGCTAGATTTGAACAGAAGACGAATGCTGTCACTGGATTTACGTGGCAACACGTTGATAGCGACGCCCTCAACCTTGCAGTAAAGATCGAGCAAACGGCTCGCGCGAATAGCCTCCGCATAGGCTCTTCGCTATATAGGCTGCTGCACGTGCAATGGCTTGAGCGAGCCACCCTAATTCCGACAGAGGATCTCCCGTCTTCATTTAACGGCTATTCTGTTTATGAGATAAGCTAATGGCGACATATAGAGAGTTGACGTCAAAGAGCTACCGCGCCACTCAGCGAGATAGGGTCGCTGCCACCGCAGGGAAGATCAGCTCTCGTAGCAATTTGCGTCCAGGGCGTGTGATTCCAGATGCAGACGACCTCGCGATACACGAAGGCAGATTCCTCAATGCGGCCGTACTCTTTCTAGACATTTCGGGCTTTACTGGAAGGCCTCAGGAGACTCGAGATCAGCAGGAGCAGCTTCTTCAAGGGCTTTCGCTTTTCTTTACGGAAGCGATCAGGGTTGTGGAAGACTTCGGCGGGGTAGTGGAGAAAAATACTGGCGACGGATTGATGGCTTATTTTGTCAGAGAAGCGGATGAAGGCGCCTCAAAAGAAGTTCGATCTCTGACGGCAGCGATCACGTTGTTCGATGCAATGAGCGGTGGTCCGGACGCGCCATTGAGCAACGAACTGCGGAACTTGGGAGTTGAGCCCTTTCGTTTCCGAATCTGCATTGATAGCGGCCCACTGACCGTGGCAAAGATGGGAGCGGCGCAGCGATTCAACGGGGTTGTCGCCATTGGAACCACAGCTAATCTTGCGTGCAAAATGCTCAATGTCGCACAGGCTGGAGAAATAATGATAGGCAATAACGTGGCGAACTCATTACCGGAAGACTGGAGGCAGTACCTCGTGCGCTCCGATCACGAGACTGGGTATCACTATACGCTTACTGGACTTCCTTACTACTACTGGTACTACACCGGAAGGTGGATATCTTGACGCGTCCAAGCGATTCTACCAACTCCCCTGGGGCCCACAGCGAAGCAGCAGGACTGCAAATTCAACTCCAATTTGCCGATACCCAACAGGCGTACATTACGAGCTACATCCAGCTTGCAGACACGAAGTGTGCATGGTCGTTCGCCGCGTCTGCCGCCCTGGCAGCTTACATTATTACCAATTCCAGTTCGTCACCATTGCTGCTAGATGGCGCAACAGGAGTCGTGCGTGGCTTGGGTCTGATTTCGCTCGCGCTCCTGATTGCATCCGCAGCATACGCATTCTTAGGGATAGCGCCTCGGTTAAAATCATCGCGATCGACGGACCCCTTCTTCTTTGGCACAGTTGCACGTCACGGATCTCCTGGGCAGTTCGCCCAACAGATTTCTAGCCTTAGCCTGAGTGACGTTGTCGCCATTCGGCTACGTCATAACTTTGATATTGCTCGCGTGTGCACTAGGAAGTACTTCTTTGTCAAAGCGTCACTTTGGATCGGCATAGCTGGAGCCATATGCTTAGGCTTGGCGCTCCTGTTGAATAAATGTGGTTAGCCCATGCCGCCAAGATCTTAAGCAGGATCTCCGGGGCACATTGGATAAATCCTTGCGCCTCAGAATGAGCAAGCGTAGAGGCCTAAGCGAATACCCATAAAATGAGTCACAGCTTAATCCTCCAGCAGTCTCGCGGCAGGATTGGTTGCTGCGCCTCCCGCCTGAAAGTACCCCACCACGCTTGACACTGACCGGTGCTCGGTCGACTGCATGATCGCCGGCAGGGCAACACCTTGTCGGCTCGCCTCGGCAACGAACCCGGACCGCAGGCTGTGCCCGCCAAAATCCCCCTCCAACCCGGCCAGGCGGGCCCGCCGCTGCACGATCTCGCCGACCGCGGCCAGGGAGAGAGCAGGACCCACCCGCTGTTTCCACAGCCGCCGGAAGATCGCCCCTTCGGCCATCCCGGCTGCGTCCAGCCAATCCTGCAGGGCGAGGGCGGCCCGATCGAGCACCGGCTTATCCGGTGTCGACGTGACCGTGGCGCCGGCTTGCTGCGTCTTGCTGTGCTCCAGCCGGCAGATATAGCCCGCCTCGCCAATCCGACGCAGGTCGCGAACAGCGAGACAGCAACTCGACGTCCGGCTTCACGGGGCCCTAGAGACGGCGAGATCTGAGCAGGAGGACTGGACCGAGTACGTCAGATCTGTCGAGAATCGAGCGCTCAGCGATGTGGATCGAGCCCGCCAAGAGGTGAAGGAACTCCAGGTGCAGCAAAGCAAGGCATCCGAACAACACAGGGCCCTTGAGAAGCAGCTGCGTCAGGACATCCAGGCCGCCCAATCAGCGGCCGCCACGGCCAGTCAGTCTGCCGATATCCTGCGCGGCAAATGTGATACGCAATTTCGCATAATGTATATTATGTTCATTACGCCGCTGCCCGATCCAGGCTCCACCAGTCACGCCCCTGATCCACTCCAGGCGCCGGCCTGATTGTCAGTGATTCGATCACTGCCAACCGCCCTTTGGGCTTCCCTTGGGCTTCCCTCAACCTCTGCAGGAATGGCAAAGGATCTTGCGGATCTGACAGTGGCCGGTAAAGACGGCTTTGCGGGCGTAGTTTTGCCGCTGATCTTGCCGTGGCTGCACGCCAGCCTGGCAAGAGCGCTTTCGCCGATTCGGCACCAACGACCGAGGCCTCAGGAGCGCGTTCTGGCACCCCAGGCGTAGCCGCTCACTGGCCGTGACGCGTCACGCTATTCGGCTCGTTCCATGCCGGCGAGCTCCATGCCATCTAGGCGCGGGCCCGCGTCGATGCGCTGAGGATGAGGGACATCCTCAGGAACTGTGCAGCCAGCCTCGGCTGGATATCGCCGGCCACGTGCGACCAACGCATCGCATCACAGGAACCGGTGCATCACAAAGACGTCCACCAGCCCCAATTCCCGGTGCCGGAACGCCTGTGGCAGCGTTCCCACTACCGCAAACCCCAGCTTCCGATACAACGCCACGGCCGGGCCATTGATACTGACCACGTAATTGAACTGCATGGCCAGGAACCCTTCCGCCCTCGCCCGCTCCAGGCTGTGTTCCACCAGAGCCCGGCCCACACCTTGCCCTTGTGCCGGCGCATCCACCACATACGTGGCGCTGGCCACATGCGCCCCGAGGTCAGGGAAATTCGGGCCCATCTTGTACATGCCCACAACCCGGCCCTCCAGCACAGCTACATGAGGTGCCTGGGCCTGGAACCAATGCGCGCGAAACGTCTCGACAGCGAAAGAGCCAGCAAAGGGCAGCGCATCCTGCGTCGCAATGGCTTGCTTGAACATGCCCCACATCGCGTCGAAATCGCCTGCACGGGCGGGCCGGATCTCCATGCGTCTCCTGCAGATCGGTGGTCGTGACCAGGCTGGACACTACCAGAATCCGGCCACTGCCCCTTAGCTGCTTCACGCGCCACCGCCATCGGCTCCGCAATAGTTGTGGGAATTCCGGCCCTCAGAGCAGTAGATGCCTTCTGTTTCCGTGCACATCCCGCACCGGCTTCGACGGTGGCGCGTCCCTGCCTGCGTCCTGCTGGGCATCTACCTGCTGTACCTGCTGGCCGGCAACATCTTCCTCAATACCCCACTGTTCGATCAGGTCACCAACCGCAAGCCGCACAAGTTCGTGATGACCACCGGCCCGGCCATCACGCTGCTGCCCGGCCATGTCATCGCCTGGAACGTGCACATGCGCGGCCACGTGAATCACACGGTCTACGTGCTGCATGCTGAGCGCGCCAGCGCCCGGTTGGCGGTGCTGCCCCTGTTCCAGCGCGAGGTGCGGGTTCCGCGCTTGCAGGCGACGGGGGTTTCGGCCGAGATCAGCCGCGTCGACGAAGCCATCCCGCCACCGCCGCGCAGCGACCGCGGCTGGACCCTGCGCTTCGACGCCATCCACAGCGACAGCATTCGCAGCGCACGCTTCGGCAAACTGCTGATCATTGGCCAGGGCCAGGGCACGGTGGGCTTCCTCAAGCAGCTGCGCGGCGGACCGTCGGAGCTCTTCGAATCCGAGGTGGCGTTCAGCGATGCGGACACCAGTTTTGACGGCGTGCAGCTGTTGGGCGACATGGATCTCACCGCGCGCTTCAGCTATCCGCGCCACTATCGGGACCAGGCGCCCGGTCTGGCCAAGTTGAAGTTGCTGCATGCCCAGCTCGAGGTCGACGCCCGCAGCCAGGGCCTGCGCATGGACACGGATGCCACAACGCCGAAGATCTCCAGCGCGCCCGTGCCCGGACGCCTGCAGCTGGCGCTGCACCTGATCGACGGCCAGCTGCAGCCCGGGGACCGCGCCATCTGGCAGGTGCCGCTCTACCTGGGTGACGGCGCCCCCGATCGCGGCGTGTTGGCCCTGCAGCTCAATGTGTCCAACGACCTGCGCCTGCAGGCCCGCCTGCCGCCAAAGCCAGGCTCAGGCAGCGAAGTGGATGCCGACCTGCATATCCGCGGCCGCGACATCCCGTTCCAGGCACCTGCCCAGCTGCTGGAGCGCAGCTCCGGTACCGTGCGCGGCGAATGGGCGTTCACCTCGCTCAACTGGATCCCTGCCCTGTTCGTGCGCAAGCCGTGGCTGCAACTGGACGGTGGCGGCTCGCTGAAGGCGGACCTGCGTCTTCGCAACGGCGAACTGATCGAAGGCAGCACCGTGGACATTCCTGCGGCCGAAGCCGTGGCCGAGGTGGCGGGTGTGCGCTTGGCAGGCACGGCCAGCGCCCACGGCGAACTGAAAGCCGGCACGCCCAGCCAGGCGCGGCTGGCCGTCCGGTTGCCCCGCTTCACCGCGCGGCCAAGCGATGCCAAGGACGTGCGCCTGTTCGACGGCCGGGATCTGGCCCTGGACCTGACCGGCGATGGCCGCCTGCAGGAACTGCGCAAAGGTGTCCGCGCGCAGCTGCGCTTCAGTGAAGCCACCATCCCTGATCTGACCGCCTACAACCGCTACCTGGGCTCGCCCCAGGTGCGACTGCTCCGTGGCACCGGCACCGTAAGTGGTGATGCGACCCTCGATACCGACGGGCGCGTCGGCCATGGCACTGCCCGGCTGTTGGGGCGCAACGCCAGTGCAAAGGTGGCAGGGCTGGACATGGGCGGCGATATCGACGTGAACGCAACACTGCGCCGGGGAGACTTCAACCAGCGTCATTTCGATCTGTCCGGCACCACGGTCGAGCTGCGCAACGTGCAGGTGGCGGGCACGCAGGGCTCGACGGCATGGAAAGGCCGCGTGGCCTTCAAGCGTGGGCGCATCGATGCGCAGTCGCCGTTCCAGGTGGATGCCACCACGGACCTCGATCTCAGCGATGCGCGACCGTTGCTTGCACTGTTCGCAGAGCGTACCGACTACCCGCGCTGGACCCTGTCGCTGCTGGATTCCGGCCAGGTGCAGGCACAGGCGACGCTGCGCTGGCGCCCGGGCCATCTGGTCATCGATGGACTGCAGGCCGAGAACGATCGCCTTTCGGTACGCGCGCGGCTGGATCTGCTCGACCAGCGCAAGCGCGGTGATCTCTACCTGCGCTGGGGGCTGCTGGGTGCGGGCATCGAGCTGGACGGTGACCAGCGCCAATGGCACCTGGCGAAGGCAAGGGAGTGGTTTGACCAGCGACCTTCCCTGTTGCCAGCGAGCCAGGGAGCCGGTGCCGTCGGCTCTTCAGACTGAAGGCCGGCAGCCTGCATCCATTCGCTGCCCCTCTGCGTAGACAGGCAGCACAGGTATCAAGGAGCTGCACGGTATGAAGCGGAGTTCACAGGTTTCCGGGCTTCTGGGATGGGTGGCAATCACCTTCGTTGCGGCCACCCTGGGGGCGTGGGCGTCCACGTCCGCGGCAAGCTTCTATGCCACCCTCACGCTTCCGGCATGGGCGCCACCGGCCAGCGTCTTTGGTCCGGTGTGGACGATGCTCTACGCCATGATGGCGGTTGCCGCGTGGCTGGTCTGGCGCGAACGCGGTTGGCGCGACGCTCGGCCCGCGCTGCTGCTCTATCTGGTGCAGCTGGCCGTCAACGCGCTGTGGAGCTGGCTGTTCTTCGGCTGGAAGCTGGGCGCGCTTGCCTTCGCCGACATTCTTGTATTGATCGTGTTGGTGTGCGCGACGATCGTCAGGTTCGCGCGCATCCGCCGGGTTGCGGCGGTCCTGCTGCTTCCTTACCTTGCCTGGGTTTCATTCGCCTCGGCGCTCAACTTCGCCGTCTGGCGGGCCAATCCCGGGCTGCTGTGACAAGGTTCCCTGCCGCTCAGGCCTGGGCCACGGCCTGCGGGCGCCAGGTTCGCAGCAGGGCCGGCTTGAATGCCTGCTGCCCGCAACCGGTGGGGCATCGCACCACCCGCGCCGCAGTATGGCTGACCAGGCCCTGCCCTTCTTCTGCCTTGAAGATCGTCTCGCAGGAAAGGCAGCGCGCCACCAGCGAGTACAGGTGCAGCAACCGGCCACTGGCAGGATCCTGCAGTGCATCCACATCCAGCAATTCAAACTGGCAGCTGTCAGGGAGCATGCGGTACTGGGGCGAGGATGCGGTCTGCAGGTTCACGGGCGTGGCATCGGTTGGAGGTGCAGTCACCGTAGGGCAGTCGCTGTCTAGCCGGCGTGCAGCGCAGATGTGCTGGCCGCGAAACCTGCACCGGCCTCCGCATCGGAATCTGCTAGGGTGCGCGCCGATGCCTACATCCACATTGCCAGCACAGCCCGATCAGCCCATTGCCCTCAGCGCTGCCCTGAAAGCGCACACCCGGACGGCCCACGATCGCCTCGACCAGCACCTGTTGCAGCAACACATTTTCGCGTCGCGCCAGCGTTACCTCTGCTTCCTGCGCGTGCAATGGCACTTCCATAGCGCCGTTGCGCCGCTGTACCGGATGCAGGATCCGCGCGCGACCCGCTTGCCGCTGATCGAGGAGGATCTTCGCGACCTGGGCGCGACCATGCCGGTACCCCATGCCTGGCAACCGCAGCCGCAGGTATTCTCGAAAGCGACCGTTCTGGGCTGGCGCTACGTGGCGGAGGGTTCGACGCTGGGGGCGGCCGTGCTGTTGAAGATGGCCGCTGCGTTGCAGCTTCATGCCGGGTACGGAGCGCGCCACCTGCGCCCTTCCGAGCTCGGTGTGGCCGAATACTGGAGACGCGAGCGGGAGGAGCTGGATGTCCTCGTTCTAAGTGCCGAGGAGCGCGCACAGGCATGCATCGGCGCGACAGACGCCTTCCAGTTCATCCGTCGCTGCGTAGATGAAGAATTCAGGTTTGAATGAAAGGTTCTTCACATTCACATGGTGGTATGCGGCGGCACGCTTTTGCTTCACCATTCATGCACACCGGGTGCTGGGCCTTTCCAGCCATCCACGAATCCTGAGTCCCGCCCTTGATGCCTTCTGCCGAATCCGCGCCCGGCGCTGCCCTGTCCAGTTGCGCGCGCGAACCGATCCACACCCCCGGCGCGATCCAACCCTACGGTGTGCTTCTGGTCGTTGAACCGCAGTCGCTGCAGGTACGCGAGCGCGCCATCAGCCATCCAGGGCTGCTGAAGCAGTTCGGCGAACCGTTGATGCAGCACGTCAGTGAGGTGCTGGGCGGCGTGCTGGCGCCGTTCCAGGGCGTGTTGCAACAGGCGACGGTGGGCAGCAGCGCGCATGTCGGTGCCGTGCACCTGGATGGGCACGGCCGCCATCAGCTGCTGGTGCACCGCTCCGCCACGGACCTTCTGGTTGAGCTGGAAGCACCGGTTCCCGGGCAGCCCGGCTCGCTGGAAGAACTGTATCCAGCCATCCGCGAGCTGATGACCGGCATTGAATCGGCAGCGACGGTGGAAGACCTGTGCAGGCTTGCGGCCGCGCACATGCGGCGGCTCACCGGCTTTGACCGCACCCTGGTCTATCAATTCGATGCCGGCTGGAATGGCATCGTGGTGGCCGAAGATGGCAATGGCCTGTTGCCATCCTACCTTGACCTGCGCTTCCCCGAGTCGGACATTCCCGCACAGGCCCGCGAACTCTACCGCCGGAACCGGGTACGCCTGATCGCGGACAACAACTACACCCCTGCCCCGCTGATGCGGGCCGAAGACCACCGCGAGGCGCCACCGACCGACCTGAGCCTGGCTGTGCTGCGCAGCGTGTCCCCCGTGCATCTTCAGTACATGCGCAACATGGGGACCGGGGCGTCGATGTCGGTGTCACTGGTACATGAGGGGCGGTTGTGGGGCCTGATGTCCTGCCACACCGTGCAGCCCCGCCGCCTGCCCTATCACGTGCGTACCGCCTGCGAGTTCATGGGCCAGATCCTGTCGCTGCAGATCGCTCTGAAGGAGCGCGCGCGTGCGATCGAAGAGCGCGTGGCCCGGCGTTCGGTGCTGGTCAAGCTCTTGGCACGCATGGCCGGTGATGAGGACTTCATGGCCGCACTGCGCCACGACGAGGCCAGCCTGCTGTCGCTGACCGGCGCGGCCGGTGCGGCCGTCGTGCACAAGGGCGACTGCATGCGCGTGGGTGAGTGCCCACCGGCCAGCGACGTGCTGGCCCTGGCCGATTGGCTGGCTACCCGGCAGGCCGGGCAGGAAACCTACTGCACCGACCACCTTGCCGCCGACTGGTCGCCTGCCGCGCACCTGGCCGATGTAGCCAGCGGGCTGCTGGCAGTGTCCATCTCGCAGCTGCATGACAGTTACCTGATGTGGTTCCGGCCGGAGGTGGTGCGAAACGTGCGCTGGGGGGGAGACCCCCGCAAGACCGCAGCGCCCGGCGTGGCACTGTCCCCGCGGAGCTCCTTCGATGCCTGGAAAGAGACCGTGCGGCAGCGCAGCCTGCCGTGGAATGACGCTGATTGCGATGCGGCGCACGAGATGCGCACGGCCATCGTCGATATCGTGCTGCGCAAGGCCGAGGAGATGGCGGAACTGAACGAACAGCTCCTGCGCAGCAACAAGGAACTGGAGGCCTTTTCCTATTCGGTCAGCCACGACCTGCGCGCCCCCTTCCGCCACATCGTGGGCTATTCGGAGCTGCTTGGAAGTTCGGCGGGTGAACGCCTCAACGAGACCGAGCGCCGCTTCCTGGATACGATCGTCGATTCGGCAAAGTCCGCCGGCACACTGGTGGACGACCTGCTCAGCTTCTCGCAGATGGGACGCTCCACGCTGGGGCGGGTGCGGCTGGACATGGCTGCGCTGGCCGAGGACGTGCGCCGCAGCCTGGCGCTGGATTACGCTGGCCGCGACGTGCAGTGGACGCTCGCGCCGCTACCGGAGGTGGAAGCCGACCCGACGATGCTTCGACTGGTCTGGCAGAACCTGCTGGCCAATGCGATCAAGTTCACCCGTGAGCGCGAGCACGCGATGATCGAGATTGGGCATGACCGCAGCGGCGGCGAAGATCACTTCTTCGTGCGCGACAACGGCTGCGGCTTCGACATGCGTTACGTCGACAAGCTGTTCGGTGTGTTCCAGCGCCTGCACCACGTCGAAGAATTCGAAGGCACCGGCATCGGCCTGGCCAACGTGCGCCGCATCATCGGCCGCCATGGCGGCCGTACCTGGGCCGAGGGCGAGCCCGGCAAGGGCGCCACCATTCACTTCACCCTACCCCGCTTCACAGGAGAACACCCATGAGGGACCTGCGGCCGATCCTCCTGGTGGAGGACAGCCCCAAGGATGCAGAGCTGACGATGGCCGCGCTTGCGCGCTGCCAGCTGCTCAACGATGTCATCCATGTACGCGACGGCGCCGAAGCGCTGGACTACCTGCGCTGCGAAGGCAAATTTGCCGGCGCCATGCACGGCGGTCCGGTGGTGGTGCTGCTGGACCTCAAGCTGCCCAAGGTCAACGGCCTTGAAGTACTGGAACAGGTGCGTGGCGATGCGAATCTGAGCAGCACGCCGGTGGTGATGCTGACCTCCTCGCGCGAAGAGCAGGACCTGGTGCGCAGTTACGAGCTGGGCGTCAACGCATTCGTGGTCAAGCCGGTCGACTTCAAGGAGTTCTTCGACGCAATCCAGGGCCTGGGCATGTTCTGGGGCATCACCAACCAGCCACCACCCCACCGGCCCAACGGTTCGGGGCAGCGCAATGCGTGATGGATCGCGCCGCAGCGAGCGCCTGCGCATCCTCATGCTGGAGGACAGCGCGCTTGATGCGGAGCTGATCAGCGCCCAGCTGCAGCGTGCCGGCCTCGATTTCGAGGCTGAGCGCGTGTGGACCCGCAACGCGTTCATCGAAGCCATCGACAACCGCCCGTTCGACGTGATCCTCGCCGATCATGTCCTGCCAGGCTTCGATGGTGACGCAGCACTGGCCCTGGCGCGCGAGCGCGTTCCGCAGACGCCTTTCATCTTTGTTTCCGGCACCCTGACCGAGGAATTGGCGGTGCAGGCACTCACGCGCGGTGCCCGCGACTACGTGGTGAAGCAACGCCTGCAACGCTTGCCCGATGCGATCCGACGCGCCCGCCAGGAGGCGCACGAGCGTACCCAGCTGGCCAATGCGCAGGCCGCGCTGAACGAAAGCCAGGCCCAGCTGCAGAGGGTCACCGATGCCGTCCCGGCGCTGATCGCCCAGTTGGACAAGGACCATCGCTACCGGTTTGCCAACAAGGCGTTCCTCGACTGGCATGGATTCAGCCTTGCAGAACTGCTGGGTCGACCGGCACGGGATGTCAGCGGCATTTCCGCCTTCGAGCACGCCCTGCCCAGCCTGGAACGGGTACTGCAGGGCGAGCGCACCCGCTTCCAGGTCGAACTGATCCATCGCAGCGGCGAATCACGGTTCGTGCAGATGGACTGCGTGCCTGAGCATGCCGCCGATGGCAGCGTGGCCGGGTATATCTGCCTGGGCAGTGACGTCTCGCTGCTGAAACAGGCCGAGCTGGCCCTGCGCGAAGACAACCAGCTGCTCGAGCAGCAGGTACAGGCACGCACGGCCGAGTTGCGCGCCAGCAAGCGGCGGCTGCAGGCGATCTTCGAATCCAGTTTCCAGCACCAGGTGCTGCTGGATCTGTCCGGACGCGTGGTCGATGCCAATGACGCGTCACTGGCCGCGGTCCTGGCAGACAAGAAGGACGTCGTTGGCCAACGCTTCGCCGAATCGGTCTGGTTCGGCAACACCGAGGGCATCGGCGCGCTGATCGATCGGGCCGTGGCCGCAGCCGTACAGGGCCGCAGTTCACTGCATGCACTGGAGCTGGAACTCCCGACCGGGCGGCGCAGCTTTGATTTCTCGTTCCGTCCACTGCTCGATACGGAAGGCGTGGTCACCGCGGTGGTCTCCGAGGCCGTGGAAACCACCGCGCGCGTGCAGGCTGAGCATGCCCTGCGCCAGTCACAGAAAATCGAGGCGGTCGGCCAGCTCACCGGCGGCATCGCACATGATTTCAACAACATCCTGACGGTCATCTCCGGCAACGTCGAGCACGCCATGCTGCTCAGCGAGCGCGCGGGCGAACCCGGAGCGATGGTGAGCCGTGCGCTGGACAATGCACTGAAGGGTGTTGGCCGTGCTGCCAGCCTGACCCAGCGCCTGCTGGCGTTTGCCCGCCGCCAGCCGCTGCACAGCCAGGCCGCCAACCTCCATGAGCGCCTGCTGGACATGCACGACATGCTGCAGCGTGCACTGGGTGAGCTGGTGCAGCTGGAGATCCGCAGCGCCAAGGACATCTGGTGTGTCGAGATCGACGTCAGCCAGCTGGAGGCCTCCGTACTGAACCTGGCGGTGAATGCCCGCGATGCGATGCCGCACGGCGGCCGGCTGGTGATCGAGGTCGACAACAGCCACCTCGACCACGACTACGCCGCACTGTTCCCGGATGCGACGCCGGGCGAGTACGTGATGCTGCGGGTGCGTGACAACGGCCACGGCATGGATGCGGCCACGCTTGCCCGGGTCTTCGAACCCTTCTTCACTACCAAGCAGGTTGGCCGTGGCACCGGCCTGGGCCTGTCGATGGTGCATGGCTTCGTCAAGCAGTCCGGGGGCCACGTGCTGATCGATTCAGTGGAAGGCGGCGGCACCAGTATCACCATGATGTTCCCGCGCTCACCGCTGGCCCTGCCCTCCGAAGCGCGCACCCCGCAGACCGGCCTGGCCGGCTACTCGCCGCGCGAGGAAACCATCCTGGTGACCGAGGACAACGACGATGTCCGCGCCCACACGGTGGATGCACTGCGGCTGCTGGGCTACCGGGTATTGGAAGCCCACGACGGTCCCTCCGCACTGCGGCTGCTGGAACGCCCTGATACCAAGGTGGACCTGCTGTTCTCTGACGTGGTGATGCCCGGCATGTCGGGCTGGGAGCTGGTGCGTGAAGTCCGTGAACGATGGCCGGAAGTCGCCGTCCTGTTCACGTCCGGCTATCCTCGCGACCACGACCAGGTGGGCAGCCAGGGACGGGCCGTTGCGCTGCTGCCGAAGCCGTTTACCCGCAATGACCTGGCGACTGCGGTACGCACCGCGCTGGAGACGGGGCCACACTGAGATCAGGACGCCGGATCGCGCGCACCAGAAGCGATCCGGTTGATGTCCGCACACTCCACCGTGCCCGGCGGATGCTCCTCTCCAGCCAGTGCGATCATCGCCTGACCCAGGGCCAGATTGCTGGTCATCAACGACGGAGCAACGGCACCGGCCAGCTTCATCAACGGCGCGCCACCCCAGTACAGGGGCTTGAGCAAGCCGTGACGCGTGCCGGTTCCCGACACCGGTCGGACGCCCCCCGGGCGCAGCATCACCGAGCGCATCGGCAGGGCCTGCAATGCCACCTCGGTCTCGCCCTTGATCCTCAACGGCATCAACCTGCTCTGTGCATCCGCGCCGGCACCGGATACATACAGGAAACACCCTTCGGGATTCGCAGTTGCCCAGGCGCGGGCCACCGCCAGCGTGATGTCCCGGGTCACGCGTCGATATTCGGCCTCTGCCGTGCCGACCGGTGGCGCACCGGCACAGTAAAAGCATGCGTCGAACCCGGCCAGTTCATCCGAACGCGCCTGGACATGCAGGAAGTCCGCAACAACCAGCTCCCTGCCCGCTCCGCTGAGGCTGCCCGGGCGCCGCACCAGCGCGGCCAGATGGCCGACCTGCGGCGAGCGCTGGCAGGCCAACGCCACGCCCTGCCCGACCAGGCCTGAGGCACCGGTCAACAGAATCCTCAACGCACCTTTCCCGGCCATGGTCGCACCCACGCTAGAGTTTCACGAAACGCTGGATCTTCCGCGCCAGCCAACCGCTGAACACCAACGGCGCGTCCAGCGCTGACACGCAGATGCAGGGAACACCGGGGGCAGTTACCGGTTGATGCTCCACCTCCTCGTCCAGGTCCGCCACGTCGCCCGGCGCGAACAGCCCAAGCGCGTCGTTGTACGAGCCCCGCAGGATCTGGGTCAGTTCGCTGCGGCCATGGCTGTGCATCGGCAGGCACTTGCCCGGGGCGATCTTCAGCATGATCAGCGAGGGCATGTGCTCAGCCCTGATGCAGTGCACGCCGGGCGCCATCCAGCGCCAGCGCAGGGCACTGAGCGAATCGCCGAAGTAAGGATGCAACGAGGCAGGCAGATGATCCGGATCGGCCTCGGGCTGCTCCCTCGGCACAGGGCGCCTGGTTCCGGCGATAGCGCTCGGCGCGTCCGAGACCAGCTGCATCAGCATGGCCTCGCGCAACTGCTCGCGACGCGCGTCGGCCGCGGGCGGTTGGGTCTGCTCCAGCAGCACCGAGCCGATCGCCTCGGCATCACGCAGGCGTTGGCGGCAGTGGGGGCACTGCTCAAGGTGGGCACCGGCCACGATGCTCAACGGCGCCGGCATCGCGCCGGCGGCATAGCTCATCAGCGTGGATTCGTGCAGGTGGTGGTGCGGATTCACAGCGCACCTCCCACCTTGGCCTGCAGTTGCAGGAACGCACGTCGCAGGTGTGACTTTACCGTTCCCAGTGGCATGCCCAGCGCCTGGGCAATCTCGCTGTGGCTCTTCGCCTCGAAATAGGACATCCGCACCAGCCTCGCCTGCACGGCGGGCAGCTCGTTGATGCGCTGGCGAAGGCGCGCCTGGTCGGCGAACTGCTCGGCGCTGCTGCGCTCGATCATGTCCACGGCCGCGGCGTCTTCCACCGCTGCCTGCACCTGCATCCAGCTGCGCTCGCGACGGATGCGGTCGATATGCAGGTTGCGCGCGATCCGGTACAGCCAGGTACTCAGCGCGCCTTGGGCCGCATCATACTCGGCCGCCCGCAACCACAGGCGCAGCAGGCACTCCTGCGCCATTTCCTCGGCCACGGCGTCGGGTGCGCCCAGGCCACGCAGATACACGCACAGCCGCGGCATGAAGTGGTCATAGATCCGCATGAAACAGTCGCGGTCGCGCAGCCGCGCCACACTGTCCATGTCATCGGCCCAGTTCGTCGGCTCGCTGCTCGGCTGCTGGGAACTGGACACGGTGCGTGCGGTATCGAAGTTGAGGAGGGTGCTGGCGGCGTCAGGGTACATCTGCGTGAGCGGCGGGCAGGTGAAGGTCTGTCCTCTCTACGCGCAGGGGCGGACATTGGATGCAGCAGGCGCTGCGCATCCAAGCAGCCGCGCCCGCCGTATGACCTGAGCCTCCCTACCGGATGAACACCATGCGCACTGCCTGGCTGCTGCTGTGCCTGCCCCATGCCGCGCTGGCGGCGCCCTGGCTGCGCAACGAGGGCGTGGCCACCTCGGCGCAGGGCGACCTGCTCTATCGTGAAGTGCACTGGCGGCGCGGCCCATCGGAGGGTGCCGAGCGCTGGGTGCTCTACCAGTGCCCGGATGGCCGCCCCTTCGCCCGCAAGCATCTGCCGGCCAGTGCCCGCCCACAGGCCCGGGGCTATTCGCTGCAGGACAGCCGGAGCGGGCAAACCGCTGAAGTCGACGCCAGTGGCGAGTCGGTGTCGATCGCCTGGAGAGAAGATGCCGCCAGTGAGCTGCGTCAGCGTCGGCTTGAGCTGGCACCGGATGCGGTGATCGACACGGGCTTCGACGCTGCGGTGCGCCAGCATTGGCCAGCGCTGCTGCGGGGTGAACGCATCAGCCTGCCCTTCCTGGTTCCGGGGCGGCAGCGCTTCTTCCCGGTGCAGGTGCGGCGCACCGGCGCTGTTCGCTGGCAGGGCATCGACGCCCAGGCCATCGAGGTCAGTCTGGACACCTGGTACGGCGGCATCGCACCGCGCCTGTCGCTGGTCTATGCCAGCGCCGACCGCCGCCTGCTGGAATTCCGCGGAACCAGTAACCTGCGCGATACCCGCGGCAGCTACCCACAGGTCACGGTGCGCTTCAGCTCGCCGGTTGCCGAGCGGTCGGCCAGCGAATGGCAACAGGCCTGGACGCAACCGCTGGTCGGGCGCTGCAGCGTGATGCCCAAGTGAGGCCGAAATTTTCCACAGCCGGCCGCATCCATTGCGCGCACTGCTGCGTAGAGGAAGACACGACACCCGCCGAGATCCGCCATGGCCTCTGTAGCGCCCCTCCCCCGCCGACGCTGGCGCCTGCTGCGCACCCTGACGCGCTGGGTCGACACCGGCAGCGCTGCAGAACACGCCGCTGGCGAGCCCGGACGCATCGACTGGCTGCGGGCCGTACCGTTCGTGTTGATGCATCTGGCCTGCATCGCGGTGATCTGGGTAGGTGTCTCGTGGACGGCAGTGATCGTCGCCGCAGCCCTCTACGCAGCGCGCATGTTTGCGATCACCGCCTTTTACCACCGCTACTTCTCGCACCGGACGTTCCAGGCATCGCGAACGGTGCAGTTCGTGTTCGCGGTGATCGGCGCGTCCAGCGTGCAACGTGGACCGCTGTGGTGGGCCGCCCACCATCGCCATCACCATCGGCATGCCGACCAACCGCTGGACCCGCACTCGCCGCGCGAGGGCGGCTTCTGGCGCAGCCACATGGGCTGGTTCCTCACCCGCGAGGCATTCGCCACGGATCTATCGCGCGTGCCTGACCTGGCGCGCTTCCCGGAGCTGCGCTGGCTGGACCGCTTTGATACGGCGGTGCCGGTGCTGCTGGCTGCCGTACTGTACGCTCTCGGCGCCGGCCTGGAGCGCTGGGCGCCCGGACTGCACACCTCTGGCCCGCAGTTGCTGGTGTGGGGCTTCTTCATTTCCACCGTGGTGCTGTTCCACGCCACCGTCACCATCAACTCGCTGGCCCATCGTTTTGGCCGGCGGCGCTTCGAGACCCGTGACGACAGCCGCAACAACCTCTGGCTGGCGCTGCTCACCTTCGGCGAGGGTTGGCACAACAACCACCATTTCTTCCCTGGCACCGTCCGCCAGGGGTTCCGCTGGTGGGAGATCGACCTGACCTGGTACGGCCTGCGCGCAATGGCGGCCATGGGCCTGGTGAGAGGGCTAAAGCCCATCCCCGAGTGGGTCCTGGCCAAAGCGAGGTACTGACATGCGCATCGCGATCATCGGCTCCGGCATTGCCGGCCTGGCCAGCGCCTGGTGGCTGGACGGCGAACACGAAGTGACGCTGTTCGAGGCCAACGATTACCTGGGCGGACATACCCACACCCATGACGTGCAGGTGGGCGGCATGCGCATGGCGGTGGATACCGGTTTCATCGTCTTCAATCCCCTGCACTACCCGCTGCTGACGGCACTGTTCGAAGAACTGGGTGTGGCCTCGCAGCCGACCACCATGAGCTTCTCCGTGCACAGCGAGCGCAGTGGCGTCGAGTACAACGCCACTTCGCTGGATGGCCTGTTCTGCCAACGTCGCAACCTGGTTTCGCCTCGCTTCTGGGGAATGCTGGCCGACCTGCGCCGGTTCTACCGGGATGCGCCGCTGCTGCTGGCGGAAGACGAAGGCCCGACACTGGGCCAGTACCTGCGCCGCCAGCGCTACGGCACCGCTTTCATCGAAGAGCACCTGCTGCCGATGGCTTCGGCACTATGGTCGTCGCCGACCGCCACGGTCATGCAGTTCCCGGCCCGCTACCTGGCCCAGTTCATGGCCAACCACCAGATGCTGCAGATGACCGGGCGCGCACCCTGGCGGGTAGTCAGCGGTGGCTCGGCACGCTATATCGATGCCCTTCGCGCCCGCTGGCGGGTGCGTGAGCGGCTGGAATGCCCGGTTCACTCGGTCGAACGCATGCCGTGGGGCGCGCGCGTGCACAGCGCGGCCGGCGTGGAGGGTTTCGACGAGGTCATCCTGGCGTGCCACAGCGACCAGGCACTAGCCCTGCTGCGTGACGCCGATCCGGTCGAACGCGAAGTGCTCGGCGCCATCCGCTACCAGCCCAACGAAGCAGTACTGCATACGGATGCATCGTTGCTGCCGCGCAACCGCAAGGCATGGGCTGCATGGAATGCACACGTGCCCAGGGATCCAGGCGCGCCCTGTACGGTCAGCTATTGCATGAACCTCCTGCAGGGCCTGCCCGGTGACACCCCGCTGGTCGTGACCCTCAACCGCAGCGAGGTGATCGATCCGGCCAAGGTGCTGCGCAGGCTGCACTATGCCCACCCGGTGCACGATCATGCCGCCATCCGCGCCCAGCAGCGCTGGGCGGAGCTGCAGGGCCGCCGCCACACCTGGTTCGCGGGCGCATACTGGGGCTGGGGCTTCCACGAAGACGGCATCCGCAGCGCCCGCCGCGTGGTGGACGCGATGCGCGAGTGCACCGCGCACCGTGACAGCGTTGCACCCGGCGAGGTGGCAGCGTGAGTGCCAGCGCACTCTACTTCGGGCAGGTGATGCACCGACGGCATCATCCGCAGCCCCACGCATTCCGCTATCCGATCGCGCAACTGCTGCTCGACCTGGACGAGCTGGAGACCGTGTTCGCCGGGCGCCGGCTGTGGTCGGTCAATCGCCGCAACCTGGCCGAGTTCCGCCGCAGCGACTACTTCGGCAATCCCGCACAACCGCTGGCCGATGCGGTGCGCGACCATGCCGCGGCTACCCTGGGCTATCGGCCTTCCGGCCCGGTACGCCTGCTCACCCATCTTCGCTTCGCCGGGCACGTATTCAACCCGGTCAGCTTCTACTACTGCTACCAGTCCGATGGCAGCACCCTGGACTGCATCGTCGCCGAGATCACCAATACGCCTTGGAAGGAACGGCACGCCTATGTGCTGCCAGTCGCCACGGCCACGCACGAAGGCACCTCGCTGCGCTGGCGGTTCGACAAGCGCTTCCATGTCTCGCCGTTCATGCCGATGGATTGCCACTACGACTGGCGGTTCAACCGCCCAGATGATGATCTGCGTGTGCACATGCAGGTCTGGCGCCAAGGCGTTCGCCAGTTTGATGCCACCCAGGCCATGCGGCGACACGCCCTGGATGGCCGCGGGCTGGCCCGGGTCCTGGCCTGCTATCCCTTGATGACCATGCAGGTGATGGCCGCCATCCACTGGCACGCGCTGCGGCTGTGGCTGAAACGCAACCCCGTGCATGACCACCCTGCCCTTGCCGAGAAACCGCGATGAACTCGATGACTCCCCTGGTCGCCCTGCCGCGTCCCGGCGCCTTGGATGCCTTCCTGCGCCGCCGCCTGCTGCAACAGCTTGCCCCCATGCGCGACGGCCGCCTGTGCGTGCGTGATGCACTCGGCGAGGTCTGGCTGGGCGAAGCCCATGGCGAACTGCATGTGACCGTCACCATCGATGACCCGGCGTTCTACCGCAAGGTTGCAGCGCAGGGCAGCGTGGGCGCAGGTGAAAGCTACATACAGGGCGAATGGCACTGCGATGATCTGGTGGCACTGATCCGGCTGCTGGTGCGCAATCGCGACCTGCTCGACGGCATGGAACGTGGCCCGGCCCGCGTGGGCGGCTGGCTGTTGAGGGGCTGGAACCGCCTGCGCCGCAACAGCCGCGAGGGCAGTCGCCGCAACATTGCCGCGCACTACGACCTTGGCAACGATTTCTTTGCCCTGTTCCTGTCGCCGGACCTGATGTATTCCTCAGCCCTGTTCGACACAGAAGACGAGTCGCTGGAATCCGCCTCCCGGCGCAAGCTGGACCGCATCTGCCAGCAGCTCCAGCTCAGGCCGGGCGATCGCGTGGTGGAGATCGGCACCGGCTGGGGTGGTTTTGCGCTGCACGCCGCGCAGCACTACGGCTGCCACGTCACCACCACCACCATCTCCGCCGAGCAGCACGCGCTGGCTGCCCAGCGCGTGCAGGCAGCCGGCCTGCAGGACCAGGTCACGCTGCTGATGCAGGACTACCGCGACCTGCAGGGCCGGTTCGACAAGCTGGTGTCGATCGAGATGATCGAAGCCATCGGCGCGGAATACCTGGACACCTACATGGCCACGCTGCAGCGCCTGCTCAAGCCTGATGGCGTTGCCCTGCTGCAGGCCATCACCATCGAGGACCATCGCTACGAGCAGGCCCGGCGCAGCGTCGACTACATCAAGCGCTATGTGTTCCCCGGCAGCTTCATTCCGTCGATCAACGCGATCATGGCCGCCAAGACGCGGTCCAGCGACCTGCAGCTGATCGCCCAGCAGGACTTCGGCCACTCCTACGCGCTGACCCTGCGCGCCTGGCGTCAGCGCTTCCTCGCCCGGTTGCCCGACGTGCAGGCACAGGGCTTCGATACGCGCTTCTGCCGCCTGTGGGAGTTCTACCTGGCCTACTGCGAGGGCGGCTTCCTGGAGCGCTCGATCGGGGTCTCCCATCTGCTGATGGCGCGCCCGGGGCATCGCCCGCGCGCCTCATCGGGCCAAGGCAGCTGAGATGCGCAGGTTCTGGTCCAATCTGCTTGGCAACCAGCTCGTCTGGCTGTGCGCCGTGGCCGGTGCCGGGCGCGGCTGGCAGTGGCCGGCGTTGCTGGCTGCCTCCCTCTACATCGGCAGCCAGCTGCTGACGTCGCCGCAACCACGGCTGGACCTTCGGTTGATGGTGTTGGCACTGGCCTGCGCATGGCTGGTCGATGCCAGTGCCGCCGCCAGCGGCACCGTGCGCTACGCCGCCGCCCCGCTGGGCTGGGTGCCGCCACCCTGGATCATGGCGCTGTGGGCCGCGTTCGCGATGACGCTGACCACCTCGATGCGTTTCCTGCTGCGCCACCCTGCCTTGCCGGCCCTGTTCGGCCTGCTGTTGGCACCGCTGGCCTATCTCTCCGCAGCGCGCGGTTTCGATGCGGTCGGTTTCGCCGCACCCACGTGGCAGGGCCTGCTGGTGCTGGGCGCGGGCTGGAGCATCGCGCTTTCGCTGCTGTGCGTCACCGCGCGTCGCGGCTCTCGCACCGCCCCGCCCTCCCTGGCCGGAGCATCATCATGATCAATCTGCTGTGGGTACTGCTGTATGCCGTGCTGGTGATGAGCTGGGGCTGGGCCTGGCAGCGCCGCCACCAGAACATCGGCGTTGTCGACGTGCTCTGGGCCAAGGGCGTGGGTGCCTCGGCCCTGCTGCTGGCGCTGCTTGGCGATGGCGCGATGTTGCCCCGGGTTGCGCTGGGCCTGCTCGGCGGCCTGTGGGGCAGCCGGTTGGCGCTGCACCTGTGGCGCCGGGTCCGTAGCGAACCCGAAGACGGGCGCTACCGTTATCTGCGCGAACACTGGCAGAGCCACCAGGGCAAGATCTTCGGCTTCTTCATGGCGCAGGCGCTGCTGGTCGTGCTGTTCGCCCTGCCCTTCGCTGCGGTGGCAGCCAATTCCCACGCTGGCCTGACACCGTGGACAGTCGCCGCAGCACTGGCCTGGCTGCTGAGCGTCGGCGGCGAGAGCCTGGCCGACCGCCAACTCGCACGTTTCCGCGCCGACCCGGCGAACAAGGGCCGCACTTGCCGCGAGGGACTCTGGCGTTATTCACGCCACCCCAACTACTTCTTCGAGTGGCTGCACTGGTTCACTTATGTGCTGCTTGCCGTCGGTTCCCCCCTGTGGTGGCTGGCGTGGGCCGGGCCGCTGCTGATGTATCTGTTCCTGCGCTATCTCAGCGGCATCCCCTTCACCGAGAAGCAGGCGTTGCGCAGCCGCGGCGACGACTACCGTGCCTACCAGCGCAGCACGCCGATGTTCTTTCCCTGGTTACCCCGTTCTTCCAAGGAGCATTCCGCATGAGCGCGATCCCGTCACTGAGTATGGCCGAAGATGCGGAAACCGGGCTGATCGCCTGGGCTGAGCGCGGGCTGGTTCCCGATGCGGCGCTGCGTGCCGGCATCCGGCGCCTGTGCGCGCAACGCCTGCACGAGGAATCGGCGGGAGGTATCGAGGCACAGTCCGCACGCTTCAGCCGTCGCATCGCAGAACTGACCGACAGTCCGCTCGCATTGCATACCGACGCAGCCAACCGCCAGCACTACGAAGTTCCCGCGGCATTCTTCCAGGCCTGCCTGGGCAAGCGGCTGAAGTACAGCAGCTGCTACTACCCCACCGGGCGCGAAACGCTGGACCAGGCCGAGGAGGCGATGCTGGAACTGTATGGCCAGCGCGCCGGACTTGCCGACGGCCAGCAGATTCTTGAACTGGGCTGTGGCTGGGGTTCGCTGACGCTGTGGATGGCCGAACGCTATCGGCAGGCCAACATCACTGCGGTGTCCAACTCGCACAGCCAGCGCCAGCACATCATGGCGCAATGCCAGGCCAGGGGCCTGCACAACGTCGAGGTGCTGACCCGCGACGTCAACCAGCTTGAGCTGCCCACGGCACGCTTCGATCGCTGTGTCTCGGTGGAAATGCTCGAGCATGTGCGCAACTACGAGCGCCTGCTGGCGCGCATCGGCCAGTGGCTGAAGCCCGACGGTGCGCTGTTCGTGCACATCTTCGCCCATCGCACGTTGATGTACCCGTTCGAGACCGAGGGCGGCGACAACTGGATGGGGCGCCACTTCTTCACCGGCGGGCTGATGCCGGCAGCTGACACCCTGCTGCATTTCCAGCGCGACCTGCGACTCGATCAGCGCTGGCTGCTGGACGGCACCCACTACCAGCGCACCGCCGACCATTGGCTGGCCAACCAGGATGCGGCCCGCGAGGCGGTGATGCCGGTATTGGTCGCAACCTACGGTCAGGCGGCGGCGAAGATCTGGTGGCAGCGCTGGCGGATGTTCTGGATGGCCTGTGCCGAGCTGTTCGGCTACGACGACGGCCAGCAATGGCTGGTTGCCCACTACCTGTTCCGTCCCCGTTGAGGTGTGACATGCGCATGCGCTCCCTGCTTCCCCTGCTGGCCTTGAGCCTGTTCGGTTCCGGCTGCAGCTCCAGCGATACCCGCCCCCTGCCCCGCCCGCCCTCGGTGGACGTGCCGCGCTTCATGGGCGACTGGTATGTGATCGCCCACATCCCCTCGTGGCCGGAGCGCGAGGCCTTCGACGCGGTGGAGAGCTATGCACTGCGGCCGGACGGGCGCATCCAGACGACCTTCACCTATCGCAAGGGCAGTTTCGACGCCCCGCAGAAGTCGATGCACCCGGTTGGACGGGTCGAGAAGAACGGCAATGGCGCGATCTGGGGCATGCAGTTCATCTGGCCGATCCAGGCCGAGTATGTGATTGCCTGGCTGGACGACGACTATGGCCAGACCATCGTCGCACGCAGCAAGCGCGACTATGTCTGGTACATGGCGCGTACCCCGCACGTATCCGACAGCGACTACCAGGGCGCCGTGCAGCGCATCGCGGCCATGGGCTACGACACCGCAAAGCTGAGGCGCGTACCGCAGTCGGTGCGATAGATCGCGCAACCGCCCGCTGCTCGGCTCGCGGGTGACCGGGCACTTCGGCGTGACGCGTTACATTACTCCCCTCTCGAAGGGTGCCGGCAGCCCTGCAACCCAGGCCACCTGTACCCAGCGAGAGCGCGCCAGGACACTGCGTCCCGGCGGCTTTCAACCCGACAATACGTCCAGCCCATGGATCAGCTCTTATCGATGGAGATCATCCATCGATCTTTAGGAATAGTCGTAAAAACGCAACAAATTCGATGTTCGACGCGACAGCGGCGCCAGAATGGCGGCCACGCCCATGGGCGCTGATCACCTCCCGCGCATGAATGGATTTCCTGCACCGCGCCGGCTTCGCCTGGCGCTCCTGGACGATCATGAAGTCGTCCGTCGCGGCACCGCCCTGCACCTGTCAGGCGATCTCCGGTTCGACATCGTCGCCAGCCATGGTTGCAGCGGTGCGCTGATCGACAGCCTGCACCGCATGCCCGTGGATGTGGCCATCATCGATCTCACGCTCGCCCGTGGCGACCTGGGCGGTATTGAGCTGGTTACGCTGCTCTGCCGCGAATTCCCTCGCACGCCAATGCTGGCCTTCGCGACACTCTCTCCCACCACGAATCTCAACAGCCTGATCGATGCCGGACTCAGTGGATTCGTCAATAAGGCCGAACCCCTTGCGGCATTGTCCGACGCCATCGTGCGCGTCTTCCAGGGCCTGATCCGGGTTCCGCCGGACGTCAGGCTGGCCGGTGATCGTGGCGAGCTCAGCCGCAACGAGCGGGAGGTGCTGGAGCTGCTGCTGGAAGGCCTGACCGTATCGGAGATCGCGCTGCGCCGGCACCGCAGCATCAAGACCGTCAGCACACAGAAGGGCGCGGTGCTGCGCAAGCTGGGATTGCGCAGCGATGTGGAGATCTATGCGCTGCGTGAACGGCTGGAGTCGCCGTGAGGCGCCACGCGCCATTGCGCCCGTGCCTGCTGCTCCTGGGGTTGCTGGTACTGCTTCTCCTTCCCGCCGCGTCGGCGGAAGATATCCGGTCACCACGCTGGCCGCCGGGCAGCAGCGTACGGGTCTCCACCGCCCCGTCCCTACGCCCCGTGCCCGCGGCGATGGCCGATCCGTCATCACCGCCGACGCTCGCCCATGGCTACGCCAACCTGGTGGCGCGTCACGCCCAACTCAGCTTCCTGGAACAGCCCTACCCGACGACCGTCGCATCAATCCTCGCTGTGTGCCATCACGAGGCCGACCTGGTCATGGTGTTTGGCGGCGCGAGACACCAGAAGCTGCCCTGCCCCGACCTTGCAGCGTCCAGCCGATTCCGGGGTGGCGCCACCCTGCTGGCAGGGCGCGCCGGCGAATGGCTGCCACGGGAGATACGCGAGCTCGACGGCCGGGTCGTGGCCGTCGTTGAAGGCGGGCCCTACGCCGGCTGGCTGCGCGCGCATCATCCTCAGATCAGGCTGCAGCAGCTGCCTGATCGGTACGCCGCATTGGCGGCAGTCCAATCCGGCGTGGCCGACGTGGCGATTGGCCTGGAATCCACGCTGCGCCCGCTGGTTCGACGCCATTTCAACGGCAGCCTGCGCCTGCAGCCATTCGACAGCGACTTCTCCACCGACCTCTACCTGCTCGTCCGCCGGGAAGACCAGCAGCTGCTTGAACGCATCGGACAGGCGTTGCGGGAGATCACGCTGGAGGAGCATGCAAGCCTGCTCCACCTGTGGGCAGGCCAGACCCTGCCGGCGGCGGCGGGAAACGCACTGGACTGGATGCAGGCCTCGCCCCCGCGCGGCTGGCTGCTACTGGCCCCTCTGCTGGTCGCCCTGCTGCTGTGGCCCCTGACCCGTCACCTGCGGGTACGGGGCGACCGTCGCAGCGCGCAGGCCATCGGGATGATCAGTCACGAGATGCGCAATTCGGCACAGGCCGTACTGGCCTCGATCGAGCTGCTTGGACAATCGACACTGCCGAAAGGCGAGCGCGATCTGCTCGCCGCTGCCAGCAGCGCCAGCCAATCCCTGCGCGGCCTGTTGAATCGTGCACTGGACTTTTCGCGCCTCGCCAGCGGCGCTTTCAGGCCGCATGCACAAGCCTGTGATGCGACCCGGCTTTGCCGGCAGGCACTGGAGGCCATTCGGCCACAGGCGCAACAGAAAGGCCTGCAGCTGCATCTTGACGCCCCGACCGAACCTTCTCCGATCATTCTGGTGGACATTGATGCGCTGCGCCAGATTGCCAGCAATCTGCTGGCCAATGCGGTGAAGTTCAGTGATATCGGCGGCATCGAGCTGCGCCTGCGGCTGCTTCCAGCAGCGCGGCCGCAAGAGCTGCTGCTGGAGGTGATCGACAGCGGGATCGGGATCGCGCCAGCACAGGTAGCCGAACTGTTCCAGCCTTTCCGTCAAGGCAGCGGTGGGCATCAGCGTGGCGGTAGTGGCCTCGGGCTTTCCATCGCACGCGAGCTGGCACGTGCGATGGGGGGCGATCTGACCGTGCACAGCGTCCTCGGTCGCGGCAGCCGCTTCATCCTGCGCCTGCCGGTGTGCGCAGCTGACTCTGCCGAGAGTGTCCGGGACATGCCCGTGGAGGGCACGCCGCTGGCCGGGCTGCAACTGCTGCTGGTGGAGGACCACGCACTCAGTCGCCACGTCATTGCCGAACAGTTGCGGCGCTGGGGCGCCGAGGTATGTGCCCTGGAAGACGCGGCCAGCGCGCTGGCCGAACAGATACGCCACCCCCGCCCTGCCGTGCTGATCGACATTGGGCTGCGTGGCATCGATGGCTACGCACTGGCACGCGAACTGCGCGCCCGTGGCGGGCATCCGGCCCGCCTGATCGCCTTGTCTGCCCGCACCGGGCGACGTCACCACGCGCGTTGCCGCCGCTCGGGTTTCGACGCGGTGCTGGCCAAGCCGCTGCGCGCCGCCGAACTGCTCGCCGCGCTGGGCATTCCGGCGCCGCAGAGCCCGGACGCGCTTGAGCAGGCGACTGAAATGGACGCGGCCTACAGCGCCGACATCTGCGATGAACTCAGCAGGATCGAGCGGATCGTCGATCACGCAGACGCATCGGCGCTCGGTCATCACGCGCACCGATTGCAGGGCGCGCTACAGATGCTGGGTCAACGCGAGCACGCCGCCATCGCGGCCGAGCTGGTCGATCTGGCGCAGGACGCCACGCCGGACTGGGCCGACGCACGTCGCCTGCTGGGTGTACTGCAGGCCGGACAGGGCGCCCGCGCTGCGGGAACCCTGCCCAACCCCTTGATCACGCGGCCAGACGCT
The DNA here is from genome assembly GCF_059337855.1 of Stenotrophomonas maltophilia complex sp. Om-AH-Sm3. NCBI lineage: Bacteria > Pseudomonadati > Pseudomonadota > Gammaproteobacteria > Lysobacterales > Lysobacteraceae > Stenotrophomonas > Stenotrophomonas maltophilia complex sp. Om-AH-Sm3. The sequence continues at coordinate 257,458 of NZ_JBYBLQ010000003.1, forward strand.
CGACCTGGCGACGGGTCAGGTCATTGAAGCGACCCAGCGACATCAGGTGCTGGTGGATCAGTGCCAGCCAGCCACTGCGGTGCCACTCGACCACGGTTGCTTCCGGCAGCGCGACGAACTTCTCGACGTCCACGACCAGGAAGCCGTTGAGGTTGAACTCCCGGCCATCCGGGGTGCGCACGGTGGCATTGCGCTCGACCAGCAGGCCGTTGTCGACCAGGGCCTTGGAGAAGGCCTGGGTCTGTTCGTGTTCGCGGGTGTACTGGCCGCAGAATTCCAGGGCCTGCTGCACCATCTCGGTGGCCTTGCCGTCAACGAACAGCGGCTGGCCTTCCTCGCCCCCCTTGACCACGCGCGGGCTCTCTTCGTCGATGCCCAGCAGGAAATCATTCTCCGCGCCGGTGTCGATGAAGATGAAGGGGTGGCGGCGCAGGTAGGCGGGAATGTAGGCCTCGTCTTCCCACAGGCCATCCTTGATGAACAGGTTCTGGTCGGACACGCCCACGGCAGCCATCGGAACCGCGCTCGGGCCGGCAAACAGGATCGGGAAGTGGTGCAGGGCCAGCGAGAACTCGCCCAGCACCAGCGGAATGGCATTGTTGCCGGCGGCGAACTCCAGCCTGCCCGGCAGGATGCGCAGATCGGCATGCACATCGGCCTGCAGCGGCACCGGGCGGGTATAGAACAGGGGGGCGCCGCTCGGCGCCGCTTCGGTGGTGGTGTCGCTGGTGGTGGTCATGTTGGGAACCGTTCGATCATGCGCGCCTGCCATCCCGGGCACGCCAGCGGGAACAACCTGAATCCCGCATTATCAACAAGCTCGATGACAACGGCCACCCCACCGGCGAACTATTTCAGCTGCAGGGGGTAGCGCTGCCAGAGTACGTGGACCAGGAAACCGGCCAGCTCGGTATCGCGGGCACTGACCGCCGCACGGATCTTGTCCAGCAGCACCATGTCGCTGCAGGAACGCACGTCGGCATGGTTGGCCTGCCCCGCCCTGCGCGCACGATAGCGCGCCGCCCGCTGCGCATCGCTCATCGCGTACCCGAACTTGGGCGGACGACCGCGCTTGCGCGGCAGGGTCAGCTCCAGGGTTCCGGGGTCTTTGTCATCACGCATGAGAGGGGTGCGGGCGGCGGCGAGCAACGGGGGGTGCGCAATTTATCGTGAGGCATCACTTTAATCCAGCTTTTTCTACAGATTTGTTGCGGCGCAATGCAAACGTTCGCGCACGAACGCGGTGTCATCCACGCATGGCGTGGATACGGGACCCACGGCAATGCGAAAAAAGGGAGCCCGCGAACGGGCTCCCCTCACATTGCCTATGCCGCGCGTACTGGCTCATAGCCGTGCAGGTGCGCCTCACTGCTGGCCCGCCCCTGGCTGAGCGAACGCAGCGAGGTGGTGTAACCCACCAGCTGCGCCAGTGGCGCGAAGCCACTGACCTCGGCACGACCGTCCTGGTCCTCGATGCGGGCGATGCGGCCATGGCGCCGGTTGAGGTCGCCGACCACATCACCCACCGACGCCGAAGGCGAATGCACCGTCACCGCCATCACCGGCTCCAGCAGCTGCGTGCCACCCTCGGCCAGCGCCGCCTTGATCGCCTCGGCGCCTGCGCGATGGAACGCCATCTCCGAAGAGTCCTTGGCATGGGTCTGGCCATCGACAAGACTGACCTCGATGCCGACCACCGGATGACCCTGCGGACCTTCCGACAGTGCAGCACGCACGCCCTTTTCCACCGCCGCGATGAAGCTGCGCGGCACCACGCCACCGACGATGCGGTCGTTGAACACGACAAGGTCGTCGTCGCGCGGCGCCACATCCAGCACCACGTGCGCGAACTGGCCCTGGCCTCCGGTCTGCTTGACCAGCCGCCCGACGACGCCCGTCATCGCGCGCATCGGCGTCTCCTGGTAGGCCACGCGCGGCGCACCTACGGCCACGTCGACCTTCCATTCGCTGCGCAGGCGCTCGACCATCACCTCCAGGTGCAGCTCGCCCATGCCCCAGACCAGGGTCTCCGCCGTGTCGCGATCGGTCTCGACGCGGAACGACGGATCCTCCTGGGCCAGGCTGGCCAAACCCTGTGCCATCCGGATCAGGTCGGCCGCACGCGCCGGTTCCAACCGCCACGCCAGCACCGGTGCCTGTGCCTGGATGTTCTCCAGGCGCAGCGGCTGCTCACGACCGCTCAGCGTTTCACCACTGACCGCATCCTTCCAGCCCAGTACCGCGACGATGTCACCGGCCACGGCCTGCTCGATGTCATGGGTCTGGTCGGCCTGCACCCGCACCAGACGACTGACACGCCGACCCTGCGGATGCTGCGAACTGGCCACCGCATCACCCACCTTCAAGGTGCCCGAATACAGCCGCACGAAGCTCAGCGCGCCGTGCTGCTGGTGGGTGATCTTGAACAGCAGACCGGCCAGCGGACCGTCCGGATCCGGCGGCAGCACCACCTCGCCCTCATCGCTTTCGGCACTGACAGCCGGGCGATCCAGCGGCGACGGCAGGTAATCGACCACCGCGTCGAGCAGCGTTTCGATGCCCTTGTCCTTGAACGCAGCACCGGCCAGCACGGGCACGCCCGCACCCGCCAGCGTCGCCCGGCGGATCGCCGCGCGCAGCTGCCCGGCATCGATCACGCGACCTTCCAGCCAGGCATCGGCCAGTTGCTCATCGTGATCGGCCACGGCCTCGACCAGCGCATCGCGCTGGGCTTGCCACTGGGCCCGTGCCGCTTCGTCCCAAGGGATCACCGTGGTTGCGGCGCCCTCCTGCCACTGCAGCACGCGCTCATCGACCAGATCGACCCAGCCGTGGAAGCCGCTTTCGCTGCCCAACGGCACGCCCAGCGCCCACGGCCGCGCGCGCAGCTTGTCCTGCAGCTGCTCCAGCACGCGCTCGAATGAAGCGCCGACGCGGTCCATCTTGTTGACGAAAGCGATCAACGGCACGCGGTGGCGACGCGCCTGGCGCCACACGGTTTCGGACTGCGGCTGCACGCCATCCACGGCCGAGAACACGGCCACAGCACCGTCAAGCACGCGCAGTGAACGCTCGACTTCGATCGCGAAGTCGATGTGGCCGGGGGTGTCGATCAGGGTCAGCCGATGCGGCGGCAGGTCGCGCGGCGCCCACTGCGCCTGCACGGCAGCCGCGCCAATGGTGATGCCACGTTCGCGCTCGATCGCCGAGAAGTCGGTCGTCGCATTGCCATCGTGCACTTCGCCGACGCGATGGATTTCGCCGCTTTTCCACAGCAGTCGTTCGGTCAGCGTGGTCTTGCCGGCGTCGATGTGGGCAATGATGCCAAGGTTGCGACGGCGGGAAAGGACTTGGGTGTTCATGAGAAAGGTTCCTGCAAAGCCAACTTCGGGGGCCGCGCACCCCGGTTGGCGACAGGGTGCGCGGCTAGCGTTCGGTCTCGGCGATCTGGTGCATGGCACGTTCTCCTTGCGGTACGTCGGGTCAGGGGAAATGGAACTGCAGAAACGAAAAGAGCGCCCCGAAGGGCGCTCTGTGGATCATCCAGCGATAGCCGCTTCAGCGGCTCCGTGGGGCTCCAGGCAGACACGCCCGTTCCGCGCTTGCGCGGGTCAGGGTGAAAAACTTCAGGAGCGGCATCCGGTTCATGGGGCGCATTCTAGACCTGCCAATCTGGCGCGCAAGTGAATATTGCAAACATAAATGGAACGATGAAGCCGACAATGATCGGGGTCAGATCCCTTTGCCCCTGGGCAAAGCGATCTGACCCCTCTCAGCCTCTACTTGCAGCCGTGCAGCCTGCGCGCCTCGGCCACCGTTGCGGCCTGGTCATCCCCCATCGACATCCACCCCTGCAACGACATCGCCGGATCCACCTGTGCCTGTCGGGGGCCGCCATGAATCACAACCTCGATCCAGCTCCCCACCGGCGCCAACTCAGCCAGGCGCGCCGCCTGATCCTCCTCGGTGCTGAATGTGTCGTCCGGACCCGCCGGCGGCGTGGTGTTCACGGTTTCCGTCTTGCGGGTTCGGACCCGAAGTGCACCATCCGGCAGCCGCTGACTGATCACGTCGTAGCGCTCGATACCGTATGCCCAGCTGTTCTCGCCAACCCTGCGGGTCTCGCTGCCGTCATCCGCCACGGTCACCACCTCGCCTGCCGGCCCGACAACACCCGCGACAGCCCCCAAGCCGGACATCAGTGCCTGATAGACGATCATCTGCCGCTGCTCGGTGGCCAGCGCTCCGGCCTTGAGCTTGGCGGCAGGAATCTGCAGGTATGCGGCCTCCTTGCAAAGCACCAGCACCTGCTGGTCATCCCAACTCACGGACATTTCCTCGTTGGCGAAGTACTGCGTTTTCATCGAGGCCACAGCGGCCCCCTCGCCACTGGAATGCCGGGTTTCGATCAGCGAGGCATTCTCGGCCGCGTTGGTCAGCGAAACCTGGGAGGTCGAGGCTGCATTGGCAGCGCACACCGAAGCAATCATCGCGGCAAGCAGCACGCTGCGGGTAACGGTGCGGAACATGGCATCAGTCCATTGAAGAAAACGAAGCCGCCATGATACCCGGAGCAACCTGGCGGACCTTCGCTCAGGTCACCACCACCAGCGGAACCCCGCGCCGCGGATGCTCCAGCACCACCACATCCTGCTGGTAGACCCGCCGCAGGTTGTCTTCGGTGAGCACCTGCAGCGGCGTGCCATCGGCCGCCACCCTGCCCTGCTCCAGCAGCACGATGCGGTCGGCATAGCCCGCGGCCAGATTGAGGTCGTGCAGGACCACGATCACGCACGCACCGGCTTCGGCACACGCACGCACACTGCGCAGCGTGCGCTCCTGATGGCGCAGATCCAGCGCCGCGGTCGGTTCATCAAGCAACAGAAGCGGCGTGTCCTGCGCCAGCACGCGCGCGAACGTGGTCCGGGCGGCCTCACCACCAGACAGCTGCTGCACCTCGCGCAGGCGCAACGCCTGCAGTTCAGCGGCATCGATGGCCGCCTCCACCCGGGCATCGTCCGTGACCGGGTCCGGCGGATGCGGCAATCGCCCCATCGCCACCACCTCTTCGACGCTGAAGGCAAAACGCACGCCGTGCTCCTGCGGCATCACCGCGCGCTCGCGCGCCAGCGGCCCCGCCTTGTAGCTGGCCAGCGGCCTGCCCAACAGGCTCACCTCGCCCGCATCGGCGCGCAGGTCGCCGGCCGCGACCGCCAACAGCGTGGACTTGCCCGCACCGTTCGGGCCCACCAGTGCGGTCACCGTACCCGGTTCGAACGCCAGCGAAATGCCGTACAGGATCTCGCGTTGCTGGCGGCGCACCACCACATCGTGCAGCTTCAACAGCACACTCATGGCACCGCCTTGCGGCGCTGCTGCAGCACCAGCCAGAGGAAGAACGGCGCACCCAGCGCGGCCGAGAACAGGCCCAGCGGAATCTCCGCCGGCGGATCCAGCGTGCGTGCGGCGGTATCCGCCACCACGATCAGCAGTGCACCCAGCAGGCCGGACAACGGCAGCAACCAGCGATGGCCGGGGCCCACCAGCAGGCGCGCCACGTGCGGCACCACCAGGCCGACGAAGCTGATCGAGCCCGCAAACGCCACCGCCGCCCCGACCAGCAGCGCGCTGAACGCCACCAGTCGACGGCGCGTGCGGGTCACATCCAGTCCCAGATGCTGGGCCTGGCGCTCGCCCAGCGCCAGCATGTCCAGCGGCGTTGCCAACCGTTGCAGTGCCAGCACACCGATGGCAAACAGCGGTGCCACGGCGGCCACGTCGGCCCAGTTGGCACGGGCCAGCGAGCCCATCTGCCAGAACACCAGCGACTGCAGCTCGCTTTCGCTGGCAATGTAAGTGAGGAAACCAATCAGCGCCGAGCAGAACGCGGCCATCGCGATGCCGACCAGCAGCAGCGTCGCATTGCCACTGCCCTTGCCCGGCCGCGCCAGCGCATAGGTCAGGCCGATGGCCAGGGCACCACCGACGAAGGCGGCAACCGGCACCAGCCAACCGGCGGCACCTGCAGCGCCGAGAACAATGGCAGCCACTGCACCCAGCGCAGCACCCTGGCTGACACCGACGATGCCGGGGTCGGCCAGCGGATTGCCGAACAGGCCCTGCAGACTGGCACCGGCCATCGCCAGCGACGCACCGACCATCGCGCCCAACAGGGCACGCGGAATGCGCAGCTGCCAGACCACCGCCAGATCGCGGTTGCTGACCGCCTGCGGATCAAGCAGGCCCAGCTTCACCGCCAGCGCCTGCATCACCTCCAGCGGCGGCAACCGCAACGGACCTACGGCGAACGACGCCAGCACGGCCCCCAGCAGGGCCAGCAACGCCACCATCAACATCGTCCGCCCACGACGGCGGCGCCGATCCGCTGGACTCATGCCTTCGGCATCGCGGCGAAAGCCTCGGCAAGGGCCAGTGCACCCGCACCGGAGCCCACGCTGGTGTACTTCAGCTGCACATCCGGCATCACCCAGACCCGATTGGCCTGCCCGGCCGGGGTCTGCTTCAGCGTCGGGTACGCCTTCCACAGGCCTTCGGCGCCGCCGAACAGCTGCAGGTCGTGCTCAGTCACCAGGATCACTTCCGGTGCCGCGGCGACCACGCCTTCATTGCTCAGCTGCGAGTAGTTCTTCACCCCCGCCTCGGTGCCGATGTTGATGCCGCCCGCCAGTGCGATCAGCTGCGCCGACGCACTGTCGGCACCGGCGACGGTCGGAGAGCCACCGGCACCGGTGGCCGAGACGTGGATCACTCGTGGTGCATGGCCCAGGCCCTTGCCAATCGCTGCAGCCTCGTCGAGCTGACGCTGCACCTGCGTGGCAAGTACCTGCCCTGCTTCGGCCAGCCCTAGTGAAGCAGCGACCTTGCGCACCTTGTCAGGTGCCGGCTGCAGGTCATCAATGACCACCGCCGGCTCACCGACTTCGCGCAGCTTCTTTGCCAGCTCGGTGTGGCGACGCAGGCTGTTGCCGAGGAACAGCGAGCCCTGCAGGCTCAGCACACCCTCCACGCCCGTGGTCCGGTTGAACAGGAACTGGTGCGGGGCAGCCAGGCCGGCCTGGGTGGTGGTGTTGGTTGGCGCAGCGAATACCTGCTTGCCCAGTCCCAGCGCCTCGATCACCGCGATGACGTCGTCACCACCGGCAATGATCCGGCTGGTGTCGGACACTTCAATGTCAGCGCCATCGTCGGAATGCACCTTGGCCGGGAGCACCGCCTTCTGGCCGTGCACGGTCGGCATTTCGGCACCTGCCACGCGCTGCCACCCTTCCGGCAACGCCGTTTCCGCAGCGGCCGTTGCGGCGGGCGGCTCGGCGGCCTTGTGGCCATCCGACGGCGTTGACGAGCCACTGCAGGCAGACAGCGCCAGCGAAACAGCCAACGGAAGCGCACACAGGCGCAGACGGGACGCGATGTTCATGCTCGTTCTCCTTGCTGGCAGGGCGACGCGCACGCCGCCCCACCGTGTGACTTACTGCTTCGGGGTGATGCGGGTGATGCGGTCACCCTTCGGATCCTCGGCGCCGCGCGACTTGTTCACCGCGAACACGTTGCCCTTGCCATCGGCGCGGACGTGGTTCGGCAGCGTGCCGCCATCAAGATTGGCGACCACCTTGCCGTCACCATTCACCACGGTGACCGTGCCAGCGCCACGGTTGCTGACGTAGGCCAGGCCGGAGGCATCATCGAAGGCGACGTTCAGCGCACCGGCGCCGACCGGCACGTCGTGCAGCACCTTGCCGGCGGCCACATCGACGATCAGCAGGTTGTCGGTGCCCTGCGAGGCCACGTACAGGCGGTTGCGCGCCGCGTCGAAGGCCACGCCCGAGGCGCTGATCGCGTTGCCCAGGTCGATGACCTTCTCGACCTTGCCGCTGGCCACATCGATCACCGCCGCTTCCGGGGTGCCGATGCTGACGGTGAACAGCTTGCCAGCCTTTTCGTCCAGCACCAGGCTCATAGGGGTGAACTTGCCGTCATCCACGCCGGACTCCAGCGTCACCGGCGGCAGTTCCTCGAAGGTCCGGGCGTCAAACACCGACAGGTGGTCCTCGCCAGTGGCCGACGCGAACACCTTGCCACGGGCGCCGTCGACCACCACGTCGCGCGCATGTGGCACGGTGTCGACGGGGAACTGGTGGACCAGCGAGAGGTCCTTCTGGCGGTAGACCGCGATCGAGTTCTGCCGGGTATTGGTGACCCAGACATTACCGTTGGTGTCATCCACGCCGACGCCGTAGACCGCGTACACCGCGCCGTTGGTGCTGCCCGGCACCTGCGCCGGGGTGATCGCCCTGGTCACCTTCAGCGACGTCGGGTCCAGCTTCAGCAGCTGCGACTGGGTCACCGGCGGGCGACCCACCGCCGAGGTCACGAATACTGCATTGCTGGCAGCACTGTAGGCGGACTGGTACAGGCCCGGCACCAGCTTGTTGGACTGGGTGGCGAACTGCGCCTGGCCGGACAGCGGCAGCTGCGGCGACACGCGCAGCTTCAGCACCGTGGCTGCAGCCGGCTGGCTGGCGCGCACCACCACCGGGTGGGTGCCCGGCACCGCATCGGCCGGAATGCTCAGCTGGGTCCTGAAGTTGCCGTCGGCATCGACCACCAGCGGCTGCGTGTTGAGCACGCTGTCGCCACGCAGCAGGCTGACCTTCTGGCCCGGCACAAAGCCACGACCAACCACGTCGGCAGTGCTGCCGGGAACCACGTTCTCACCGCGCGAGACAACCTCACCCTTGAAGGTGGCGTTGACCGGCTGATCGAACACCGGCTGGGCGGTGGCGGTCACCGCCAGCAGCAGGCCGGCGGCGAGAGAGGTAAGGCGGAAAGACGGACGGAACGACATGGCAGGCTCCTTGCACACGTAGGCCGCGCCACGTGGCGCGGGAGTCATCGGTTGCCTGGGCCGCTGCACGCCGGCAGCCTCGCCTGGGTAGTGGGGTCGCACGGCATCGCGTGCGAAGGCATTCATTCGCCGGTGTTGTCCCCGCCACTGGGCGCACCATCGCCGGCGCTGCGGTCGGACACGCCATACAGTTCATGCAGCGCAGCGTGGAACGATGCCGGCAGCATCGGGCCGTGGCCGAGGCCATCGAACTCGCGGTACTGCACGCTCAGGCCCGGCACCTTGCCCAGCCGCTCGGACAACTGCATCGCCGCATCCGGGGTGGCGCCACTGATCCGGCGCAGATGCGCAACCACGCGCGGGTTGCTCATATCGCGCTTGCCGCGATCACCGACGCGCTCGGCGCCGCCCAGCATCAGCCAGAGCTTTGCCGGCTGGCCGTGCACGTTCTGCACGAACTGCTGCTCCGGATCACCCAGCGCCGCGCCCTGGCTCCACCACAGCGACGGGCTGGCGGCCAGATAGGACTGGAACGCGGCAGGTCGCGTGTACAGCGCATTGAGCACGAACAACCCGCCCAGCGAATGGCCCCACAGCGCCTGCTGCCGCGTATCGATGCGTGCGCGACGCTCGACTTCCGGCTTGATGCGGCGCTCGATCACGTCAAGGAAAGCCGCAGCGCCGCCGCCGACTGCCTGGGTCGTGCCGCTCTCGTCGTCGGCACGGTCGATCCACGCGGTGTAGTCGCGGGTACGCGCCTTGGAATCGATGCGCAGGTCGTTGTCGTAGCCGATCAGCACCAGTACCGGCGGCGCCTTGCGCGCGGCCAGCTCGGCCAGCAGCGGCTGGTCCAGCACCATGGCCACGGCGTTGCCATCCAGCGCGTACAGCACCGGGGATGGGGTCTTGCCGGCCCTGGCTGGAATCGCCAGGTTCACCCGCCAACGGCGCTGCTGGTCCGGGCTGTCCACCACGAAACGTTCAAAGCGATAGCTGGCCGCCGGCTCGTCCAGCACGGTGTGGCCGATCTTCTGCAGCGGATTGCGCTGCTGCGCATTGGCGTACGGAGTGGCCAGGAGCAGACCCATCATCAAGGCAGCCAGGCCGCGGGCCAATGGACCACGGCGCGAAGGCAGGACGAAATGCTTCATCAGTGGCGGCAGGAGCGGCCGATGGCCGCCGGTTCTCAGGGGACCGCAGTCTACCTTAAACGCGAATGATTATCACATCGATCAAACGTCACGCTGTGTATCACGCGCGCGATGCGTTCATTTTCCCGGTTGCGCCGGAAACACCGAATCCACTATTTTGCCGGTCAGCGGGGCGCAGGAGCGCCCTTCCCTCGCAGGGCTGCGGATGGATGGGCAATCGAGCCGCCGGCCGCGCCCTGTCCTTTACCAAACCCATCCATGCATGGCATGGATCTACTGACCACCATCCACGGGAATGAATCCCGTGACTGCGAGAACACCTTGAAGCGCACCGCCCTGATCGCCCTTTCCCTCGGCCTGATTGCACCCCTGGCCGCCCATGCCGCACAGGACCTGCCAACGCTCTACCAGGCCTTTGAAGAGGCCGGCAATTCGTCACTGGGCATGGAAGAACTCAATCAGACGGTGACATTCACCGCCGTGGCCCTGGGCGTCTCCAGCAACCTGGCGGGCGAGCCGCTGATCGAGGCAGGCGACGATCAGGGCAATGTCCTGGCCCGGCTGACCAGCGGCGACGAACAGCAGGCGGCCAAGCTGGGCGCACTGGAAGAAGGCGCAACCTTCACCGCCAGCTGCACGCTGCAGTTCAGCTCGGGAACGGATTACCTGTCCTTCGGCGACTGCAGCATCAAGTAAGAAAGAAGCCGGCGAAACGCCGGCTTCGTTGTCCCGCCCTGTAGAAGTCGAGCCATGCTCGGCTGTCGCTTCCGCAGGTGCTGCTGGGTCGGTCCAGAGCGGAGTCGAGCATCGCTCGATGCTACATAAGCCAGCTCAACGGCCCTTCGCGGCCCTCGCCGCTTCACGCTCGGCACGCAGGCGATCAAGCTTTTCCTTCAGCTTGATCTCCAGGCCACGCGGCACCGGGTTGTAGTACACCCGTTCGCCCATCGCATCAGGGAAACCGGTCTGGTCCAGCGCGATGCCACCTTCAGCATCATGGTCGTACTGGTATTCGGCGCCATAGCCTAGCTCCTTCATCAGCTTGGTCGGCGCATTGCGCAGGTGCAGCGGCACTTCTTCGGTACCGCTCTGGCGCACGTCGGCCTTGGCCTGGTTGAACGCGGCGTAGCCAGCGTTCGACTTGGCGGTGCTGGCCAGGTACAGCACCAGCTGGGCGAAGGCGAGCTCGCCTTCCGGGCTGCCCAGCCGCTCGTAGATGTCCCAGGCTTCCAGCGCCATGCTTTGTGCGCGCGGATCGGCCAGGCCGATGTCCTCGATGGCCATGCGGGTCAGCCGGCGCGCGAGATAGGACGGATCGCAACCGCCGTCCAGCATGCGGGTCAGCCAGTACAGCGCAGCATCGGGGTTGGAGCTGCGCACGGACTTGTGCAGCGCCGAAATCTGGTCGTAGAACTGCTCGCCCCCCTTGTCGAAGCGGCGGGTACGGTCGGCCAGCACCTGGGTCAGGGTCTGCGGCGTGATGCGACCACCCTCCCCGCCCGCCAGTTCTGCGGCGATTTCCAACAGGGTCAGCGCACGGCGCACGTCACCATCGGCAGCGGTGGCGATTTCCAGCAGCAGTTCGGGAGCGACCTCGATGCCTTCTTCGCCCAGGCCGCGTTCGCGGTCGCCCAGTGCGCGTTCCAGCGCTTCGACGATATCGGTTGGCGATACCGCTTCCAGCACATGCACGCGGCAACGCGACAGCAGCGCCGAGTTCAGCTCGAACGACGGATTCTCGGTGGTGGCACCGACGAACAGGATCGTGCCGCGCTCGATGTGCGGCAGGAAGGCATCCTGCTGCGCCTTGTTGAAGCGATGCACCTCGTCCACGAACAGCACGGTGCGCCGGCCCTCGGCGAACCGTTGCGCAGCCTCGGCCAGCACCTGGCGCACCTCCGGCAAGCCGGACAGGACGGCGGAGATGGCACGGAACTCGGCATCGGAGTACTCGGCCAGCAGCAGTGACAGCGTGGTCTTGCCGCAGCCCGGCGGGCCCCACAGGATCATCGAATGCACGCGCCCGGATTCGACCGCGCGACGCAGCGCGCTGTCCGGCGCCAGCAGGCGCTTCTGCCCGACCATTTCGTCGAGGGTGCGCGGGCGCATGCGCTCGGCCAGCGGGCGCAGATGTTCCCGATCAACGCTCAGCAGATCGGGGCCGGGGAAGGAAGTTGAACGATGTCTTGCCACCCGCTCATTGTACCGCGACAGGGTGACGACGATTCCGGTAGTGCCGGCCGCTGGCCGGCAGATCAAAATTGCGTCAACCAAGGTTGACACCCACCAAGGCGGTGCCGGTTGAGACCCACCGGAGCAGGTAGCGCCGGGTCATGCCCGGCATCCTCGGTCAATTACCGATGACGTCCGTGCCCTTCGGCGGGGTGAAGCTGAAGGTGCCGGCAGCAAAGCCTGGATTGCGCTTCCAGCCACTGAAGCTGATCACGGTGCGCTGTCCGACCGCGTCGGTGATCTCCATCTTGGCCAGGCCCTGGGCATTGAAGCCCAGCGCGGCGTACTGGAAGCTGGCTTCGGTCTCGCGCTTCGGCGACAGCGACAGCCATTGCAGGCCATCACGCTGCGCAGCCTCTTCGCTGACGTCGTACTGCTGTTCCAGCAGCGCCGGGTTGATCAGCGCGGTCAGCGGGCTGTTCTGCTCTTCCTTGCCCTGCTCGCGCACGGTGGCCTGCTCCAGGTCCGGCTCGTACATCCAGACTTTTTTACCGTCGGCCACGATCAGCTGTTCGTGCGGGCGCACGTATTCCCAGCGGAACAGGCGCGGCGCCGACAGCGCCACGCGGCCACTGGTCGATTCCTTCACCTTGCCGCGGCTGTCGAACACCTGCTGGCTGAACTGGCCATCCAGGCCCTTCAGGCCACTGGTGAAAGTCTTCAGGTCATCGCGGGCACCGGCCCAGGCACTGCCGGCAGCGGCACAGGCGACGGCCAGGGTAGTCGTGGCAAGGAAACGGCGGAAGCGGAAGTTCATGCGGAAATCCTGTGGGCGCGGGCGCCAGGAAAGGTGGTTGCCAGTGTGCCCGGGGGAAGATGAATGGGCGATCAGGGCGACATTATGCCGCCCTGAACGTCCATCGGCGATTCAGCCGCCAGATGCCGGCAGCTTGCCGTACAGCACCTGGCCGCGGAAGCCGCGACGCACTTCGCGGTACAGCGCGCGGAACGCCGGATAGTCCTGCGGCTGGCACAGCGCCTCGGGGCCACGCACCGCGTTCTGCTGCAAGCGGTGGTGCACGATCACCTCCTGGCCCTCGCGGCTCCAGTCCACCCGGTATTCGCCAGCGGCATTGGTAAAGCGCTGGCTGGCCGGAATGGCGATGATCGGCGCATTGGCCGGGAACTGCAGGCGATAGGTTTCCTCGCGCAGGCTGGCATTGCAGTAGAACGGCGTCTCGTTGGCCGGCGCCGAGGCGGTGGCGTACAAGCCACGCACCGACTCGCCACCCGGCGGGTCCGGCACGGCCATGCCGCCGGCCACGCTGAAGTCGGCGTAGTCCTCGGCCTGGAAGGCCATGCGGTAGCCGAACGGCCGGGTCAGGTCGACCGGTACGCCCTGGATCTGCAGCTGCCCTCGCCCATCGAAACCTGAGGCGGCCATGATCTGCTCCTCAGCGCGCGCACGGTTCTGCGCGTTGAGCTGTGAGAACTGCGCGCGCATGCCGATCTCGGCGTTCTCCCCCAGCTTCGGAATCGTTTCGCCGCGCAGGTTGCCGTTGGCATCAAACGTAAAACGCACTTCCATCGACGTCGCATTGCGCTCCGGCGTATTGGCCGGGGTACGCGCCAGCGTAGCGTCCCGGGTACGCATCACCGGCGCACCCAGGTCACCTTCCGGCAGCTGCCCAAAGCGTGCCCACGCGGTGGTCGAATCCAGGTAAAGATCAAACTCGGGGATATAGGTGATGGCGTGGTTGAAGCGGCCCAGCACCGGAATCTTCGGCAGCGTCGGGCCGCCCCCCGCACCGATCAGCACCGGCGAGCTGGCGATACCCTTGGCCGCCAGCAGAGCCTCGAGGATCGTCACGTGGTCCTTGCAGTCACCATAGTGATTGTCGAGGATGCTCTGCGCGCTGTTCGGCTCCAGGCCGCCGTTGCCCAGGTACACCGCCACATAGCGGATGTTCTGCGCGACCCAGCGATACAGCGCATCAGCCTGTTCGCGGCGGTCGCTGATGCCGGCGGTGATCTCATCAGCGAGCGCCTGCAGCGCCGGGGTCACCTGGGCCGCCGGGCCCGCCTTGAGCTGGTAGGCGCGCCCCATCTGCGACCAGTCACGATACGTGCTGGCCATGATGTTCGGGCCGAACTCCCAGCCCGCCGCCGACCAGTTCTGCGCCGGCATCGCCTCGCGGCGCTGGTAGCGCCAGCGCCATTGCGCCTGGCCATTCTTCACTGTCGGCCGGTCACTGCCCTGCACGCCGCGGCTGTCCACGAACATCGGCAGGTTGGCCGGCGCACTCAGGGTGACCTCGGCGTCCTCGTACTCGGTGAAGACGTTGAAGGTCTCCCACAGGCCGAAATAGCCCGGGAAGTACGGCGTAGCCTGGGTGCGACGCACCTGGTAGTACAGGCGCGTGCCCGGGGCCAGGTTCGGGAACACGATCACCCGCACCTTGCGGTCGGCATACATCGCCGCCGAGGCGCTGGAGTAGCTTTCCTGGGTGTAGATGCGGTCGGCCGGCACGTCGCGGCGCTGGCCGTCGGCGGTGATGGTGTAGGCGCCAAGCACCTCCAGCGTTTCCATCTTCTCGCTGTAGCTCAGCCGCACCTGGCTGAACTGCTCGACCGAGGCCTTGGTCTTGAGCAGGACCTCGTAGGTTTCGGTCTGCACATTGCCCGCATCCGGCCGGACCTGGTAGTCGGCGCGGTAACGGACAATGCTGAAATTATTGCTGGCTTCGGTATCGCCGCTGGTGGAAGGCGGCGCCGTGGCGGGCGCGGAGGTGGCGGTTTCTGCCAGTGCCGGGCCGGCAGCCATCAGGGCAGCCAGCGCCAGCGCCAGCGCGCTTGGTACGGGGTGAAGCATGCGTCGGTTCCTTGGACGTCGTGGGGGATACGTCGGGTCTTACTTCGGCGGCGGCGGTGCCAGCACCGTGCGGTCGCCGTTGTGCTCGGGCGGGCTGACCACGCCGGCCGCTTCCATGGCCTCGATCAGTCGCGCTGCACGGTTGTAGCCGATCTTCAGCCGGCGCTGCACGCCGGAAATCGAGGCACGGCGGGTCTCGGTGACCACCCGCAGCGCTTCGTCATACAGCGGGTCGGACTCGTCGCCGGCCGCACTGGTCTCGGGCAGGCCAGTGGCGCCGACGACCACGCCGTCGCCCATCGTCTGCACTTCGTCCAGCACGCCGTCGACATAGTCGGCCGGGCCCATCGCCTTGAGGTGCTCGACCACGCGATGTACTTCGTCGTCGGACACGAACGCACCATGCACGCGCTCGGGCAGCGCGGTGCCCGGCGGCAGGTACAGCATGTCGCCGTGGCCCAGCAGGGTCTCCGCGCCAGACTGGTCGAGAATGGTGCGCGAGTCGATCTTGGAGCTGACCTGGAAGGCGATGCGGGTCGGGATGTTGGCCTTGATCAGGCCGGTGATCACATCCACCGACGGGCGCTGCGTGGCCAGGATCAGGTGGATGCCAGCCGCACGCGCCTTCTGTGCCAGGCGCGCGATCAGCTCTTCCACCTTCTTGCCGACGATCATCATCATGTCGGCGAATTCGTCGATGAAGATGACGATGAACGGCAGCGTTTCCAGCGGACGCGGCGCCTCGCCCAGCTCCGGGTTCGGCTTGAACAGCGGATCCATCAGCGGCTGGCCGGCGTCCTGGGCTTCCTTCACCTTCTTGTTGAAGCCAGCCAGGTTGCGCACACCCACCGCGCTCATCAGCTTGTAGCGGCGCTCCATCTCGGCCACGCACCAGCGCAGGCCGTTGGCGGCCTCCTTCATGTCGGTAACCACCGGCGCCAGCAGGTGCGGAATGCCTTGGTAGACGCTCAGCTCGAGCATCTTCGGGTCGATCATCAGCATCCGCAGGTCTTTCGGCGACGCCTTGAACAACAGGCTCAACACCATCGCGTTGACCGCCACCGACTTGCCCGAACCGGTCGTACCGGCCACCAGCAGGTGCGGCATGCGCGCCAGGTCGGCCACGGTCGGGCGGCCGGCGATGTCCTTGCCCAGCGCCAGGGTCAGCACGCTGGCCGATTTGTCATATTCCTTCGAGCGCAGCAGCTCGGACAGGAAGATCATCTCGCGGGTGACGTTGGGAATTTCCAGGCCGATCACCGACTTGCCCGGGATGACGTCGACCACGCGCACCGACTTCACCGACAGGCCGCGCGCGATATCCTTGTCCAGCGAACTGATCTGGCTGACCTTGATGCCCGGTGCCGGCTCGATCTCGAAGCGGGTGATGACCGGGCCTGGGTTGGCGCCGACCACCTGCGCATCGATGCGGAAGTCCTTCAGCTTGAACTCGATCTGCCGCGACAGCGTTTCCAGCGTTTCTTCGTCGTAGCCCTTCGGCTGCGGCTTGGGATCATCCAGCAGCGCCAGCGGCGGCAGGTCGGAACCATCGCCGTTGACGCCACGGAACATCGGAATCTGGGTATCGCGCTTGGCGCGATCACTCTTCTCGATCACCGGCTCAGGGCGCGGTTCGATCTTTACCGGCTCGCGCTTGGCGCGCACCTCGGCGTCGGCCTTGCGCACTTCCTGGCGCTCCTCGCGCATCACCCTGGTCTGCTTCCACTCGCTGACTTCTTCCTTCTTGCGCTCCAGCAGCGGTGCCAGCGACATTACGCCACGGCCGATCTTCTCCATCACCGTGAACCAGGACAGCCCGGTGGCCAGGGTGATCGAGGCCAGCAGCAATACCAGCACGAACAGGTTCGCCCCCAGCGCACCGAAGCCCACCGTGAGCGAATTGCCCACCAGCTTGCCGAGAATGCCGCCGGCACTGGCGACATCGCCACTGAACAGGCGCACGTGCAGGAAGCCGGTGCCGGCGATCAGGAAACCGACCAGACCGACCAGGCGCAGCGCCGGGTCCAGATCGTTCTCGCCCTTGCTCTCGCGCTTGAGGCCGAACATGGCGATCCACGCCAGTGCGCCGAGCACCACCGGCAACAGGAAAGCGATGTAGCCGAACAGCTGCAGCAGCACGTCGGCAATCCAGGCCCCGGCGCGGCCGCCGAGGTTATGCACCGGCGCGACCACGCTGCCGGTATGCGACCAGCCCGGATCCGTGGCTGAATAGGTGAACAGACTGGCCGCCAGGTACAGCAGGGCCGGCGCGATGGCGATCAGGCCCAGATCGCGCCAGAGGCGCTGGCGGCGTGGATTGTCGGTCGTCGCCGCCGCGGCCGTGCGACGTGACGCCTTGCTGTCGTCCGACTTGGAGCGTTCAGGGACCTGCTTCGCCACCTTAGACCATACCTTTGGAATGCGCTGTTAGTGATTGATAATAAATGAGACGGCGTCAGTTTTCAGTTATGCGACGTCGGGCAAGGCAATCCGGGGCCCGGAACCACCGCTGGATGACGGCGTTCTGTTCATCGGCTTGAATCGCCCTGCCCCAGCCGCCACTCTATGAGCAGCCATGGATGCTGCGCAAACATCGCCAGCGCCTTGCCCCATCTACCTTTTCGCGAGTTTACATGAGCACCAGCCTGCCCTCCCGCCACCAGCGCCTCGTCATCCTCGGTTCCGGCCCGGCCGGTTGGACCGCCGCCGTCTACGCCGCCCGTGCCAACCTGAAGCCGGTCGTCATCACCGGCCTGCAGCAGGGTGGCCAGCTGATGACCACCACCGAGGTGGACAACTGGCCGGGTGACGCCCACGGCCTGATGGGCCCGGACCTGATGGCGCGCATGCAGGCGCACGCCGAGCGCTTCGAGACCGAGGTCATCTTCGACCATATCCACACCGCCGACCTGTCGCAGCGCCCTTTCAAGCTGATCGGCGACAGCCACGAGTACACCTGCGACGCGCTGATCATCGCCACTGGCGCCACCGCCAAGTACCTGGGCATCCCGACCGAAGAGACCTTCAAGGGCCGCGGCGTCTCCGCCTGCGCCACCTGTGACGGCTTCTTCTACCGCGACCAGGACGTGGTCGTGGTCGGCGGCGGCAACACCGCCGTCGAAGAGGCGCTGTACCTGTCCAACATCGCCCGCAAGGTCTACCTGGTCCACCGCCGCGACACCCTGAAGGCGGAGAAGATCATGCAGGACAAGCTGTTCAGGAAGGTCGCCGAAGGCAAGATCGAGACCGTCTGGCACCACCAGGTGGAGGAAGTGCTGGGCAACGATGCCGGCGTGACTGGCGTGCG
This sequence comes from Stenotrophomonas maltophilia complex sp. Om-AH-Sm3, assembly GCF_059337855.1. Lineage (NCBI taxonomy): Bacteria > Pseudomonadati > Pseudomonadota > Gammaproteobacteria > Lysobacterales > Lysobacteraceae > Stenotrophomonas > Stenotrophomonas maltophilia complex sp. Om-AH-Sm3. The sequence goes on from NZ_JBYBLQ010000003.1 coordinate 275,826, forward strand.
CGTAAAGTCCACCTTGGACGGCAGCACCCGCGACATCAACGCCCACGGCTTCTTCGTGGCCATCGGCCACCATCCGAACACGACCCTGTTCGACGGCCAGCTGGCGATGAACAACGGCTACCTGGAAATCCGCTCGGGCCTGGGCGGCAACGCCACCCAGACCTCGGTGGAAGGCGTGTTCGCCGCCGGCGACGTAGCCGACCAGCACTACCGCCAGGCGATCACCTCGGCCGGCTTCGGCTGCATGGCCGCGCTGGACGCCGAGCGCTACCTGGACGCGCAGGGGAAGGCCAGCTGACCGGCGGTTTGTAGAGTCGAGCCATGCTCGACTGAGGAAAACGGGCGCGCAAGCGCCCGTTTTCGCAACCCCACTACCCGCTCCAGGCACCACTCAGGCCCGGACACAGGACTGGGTGAACGCCACCGGCGCCGCGACGACATCGTCCGCATCGCGCATCAGGACATTCCAGCGGACTGAGCCGGGTTCCGTAGAGGAGCAGCTCACTCCGAACTTCACCGGCGCATCCGGATCCTCAAAGCGGCCCTTCCACGGCGTGCAGTATCCGGGCCGGTCACAATCTGCCACGACCACTTCAAGTTCCAGGGGGTACTGGGGATTGCCCGCAAAACCCACTGTCAGCTCGTGCATCGCCTGCAGCGGAACCTCGACATCGGGAATGGGGTGGAGCATCAAAGGCTCACAAGCCTTGCCCTGTGCCCACAGGCGATAGCCCTTCTCCACCCCTTTCATGGACGCCGAGCGGAAGACGGGGTCCTGCAAGGCAGCCACATCGTCAGGATTGGAGTGGTAGGCGGTTTCGATGATCACCGAGGGCATCTTCCCAATGCGGTTCTCGCCGTGCCTGGCCGAGGTCGAACTCTCGCGAATCGGGAAATCCCGATAGCCCGGTTGCGCTCGGATGATTTCACGCATCCCACAGAGGATGCTATCCGCTAGCGCCTTGTCCTGCGGTTTGTCCTGATGATAGTAGACCTCGGTTCCACGCAGACTGGCTGAATCGCTGCCATTGGTGTGCAGGCTCAGCATCACATCCACACCCAGATGGTTTGCGTAGTTGGGGCGAGCCCGTATGTCCTCTTCCTTTTCGCGAGCAGACTCTGGGCTGTTCGGAAACTCATTCCACATGTCGGTGCGTTCGGGGAAAAGAGCCTTCAGGTGGTAGCGGGATGACATGTGCTCCCATGGCTTCCCGGACTCCGGATGGAGTTCCGTGGAGCGGCTCCGTGCCCGGTGCACCGTCAAGCCGCTACGTTGTTCGATCAATCCTTGCAGTTCGTCGCCAAACAGTGGACTCAGCGTGTCTTCCTGAATGCCCAGAGGCGCCGGCCGCTGAAACTTCCATTCTCTACTGGGATGCAAGCTGATGTAGCCATGGCTTGCTGATACCAAAGCTGAGGTATGCGTCGATCTCGCCCGCGCCTGCGGCGGAACGGCGAGATCCTCCGGGTAGTACTCCTCAAGAGTTTTTCCGTCGAATAGGAAATCAATGTCGTTCACAATCAGTCCTGACTTTTCGGCATAGAACCTCAACGAGGACGCCATCGGAATCAGGAAGAGCTCGTCATAACCCCGATCGGGGCCAGGAAGATATCCAGGCCCAAAGCTGATCACCATTGATCTTGCCTTCGCATTGAGACGGATGCTGACGCTGACGTGTCGCAGCTCACCCCTCTCCTGCAAATGACGCGTCAACTGGCTCCCAACTTCACGCTCCAACAGCGCAACCACCTCCGCGTAGGCACCCGGATCCTCAAGCACTTCTGCTGGCTGATCTCCAAAAGCCAAAACAGGAAACGCAAAGATCAGGCCGCACGCGACCACGGCAGTTGCAAGCTTCAATCCCTTCATTGTTCATTTCTCCAAGTGGTTGGATGCGCGCCAGTCATGCAGCGCCCCGCCACCCTGCCGACCCATGCGCCCGCGATTCCGCACCCAGCGCACACGGATGGAGATTTCAAACTTCCCTCATCCCCAATCGGAACAAACCAACCCAGCCCCGCCAGCACCGTTCGCGATCCACCTGGCCTATCCTTGCCAACCATGCCCTCCGCCCGCTTCCTCGACTCCCTGCAGTCCATTCCCGCCACCGACTGGGATGCCCTGCACGACGGCCAGAACCCCTTCGTCAGCCACGCCTTCCTCTCAGGCCTGGAAGAGCACGGTTGCCTGCGCGAGGACTGGGGCTGGCAGCCCCGGCACTTCACGCTGTGGGAGGGCGAGCGCCTGATCGGCGCAATTCCGGGCTACCTGAAGACCAACCCCCACGGCGAATTCGTGTTTGACCATGCCTGGGCGAACGCCTACGCCCGGCATGGCCGCGACTACTACCCGAAGTGGCTGGGCGCGGTGCCGTACTCGCCGGTCACCGGGCCGCGCCTGCTGGCCCGTCACGATTCAGAGCGCACTATGCTGCTGTCGGCGTTGCGCGATGCATTGCCGGCACTGGCCGTGTCATCGGCCCATATCAACTTCCACACCGCAGCGGACGAAGCGCTGTTCGGCGAGGACTGGCTGCTGCGCGAGGACGTGCAGTTCCAGTGGCAGAACCCGGGTGACTGGGCAACGTTCGAGCAGTTCCTCGGTGCCATGAACCACAAGCACCGCAAGAACATCCGCCAGGAACGGGCCAAGGTCGCCCGCCAGGGCATCACCTTCCGCGTGGTGCATGGCGACGACGCCAGCCGCGCCGACCTGCAGGCGATGTACCGCTTCTACCTGCAGACCTTCCTTGAGTACGGCAATGCCCCGGCGCTGACCGAGGCCTTCCTGCGCCATCTAGCCATTTCATTGGGACGTGGGCTGGTGCTGTTCCTGGCCGAGCAGGAAGGCCAGCCGATTGCCGGCGCACTTTGCCTGCGCGGTGGTGACACGCTGTACGGTCGCTACTGGGGTGGCGCCACATTGCCCGGCCTGCATTTCGAAGCCTGCTACTACCAGGGCATCGAATACTGCCTGCGCGAAGGGCTGAGCCGTTTCGAGCCGGGCGCACAGGGCGAGCACAAACTGGCGCGAGGCTTCCTGCCGACGCTGGTACGCAGCCGGCACTGGGTGGCCGACGCGGATTTCGCCGAGGCGTTGCAGGAGTGGTGCCGGCAGGAGCGGCGGGATGTGCGGCGGTACCGGCAGGAGCTGCTGGGGCACAGCCCATTTCGCGCGGACGGGTGACCAGCCAACCAAGGTTGGCATCTACCGCGGCATTCGCGCGGGGCCGTGGCGACTACAATGCCGGCATGACCCGCCAGCTGCCCTGGCGCCTGGCCGATGCGCCGGACGCTCCCTTCCCTCCTGCCGAGACCGCCCTGCGCCAGCCCGATGGCCTGCTCGCGGTGGGTGGTGACCTGCATCCAGCGCGCCTGCTCAACGCCTACGCCGGCGGCATCTTTCCATGGTTCAGCGAGGGCGAGCCGATCCTGTGGTGGTCGCCCGACCCGCGCATGGTGTTCCGCACCGATGGCGTGCACCTGTCCAGCCGCTTCCGCCGCCAGCTGCGCGGCAGCACGTGGGAGGTCACCGCCGACACCGCCTTCAGCCAGGTGATGCGCGCCTGTGCGGCGGCACCTCGGCCCGGCCAGGACGGCACCTGGATCAGCCCGGCCATGGTCGAGGCCTACAGCCAGTTGCACGACCTCGGCTTCGCCCATTCCTTCGAGGTCTGGGACCGTCAGTCGCTGGTCGGCGGCATCTACGGGGTGGCCATCGGGTCAATGTTCTTCGGCGAGAGCATGTTCAGTGGCGCCAGCGGTGGTTCCAAGATCGCGCTGGCGGCACTGGCGACCACGCTTCACGGCTGGGGTTGGGAGCTGATCGACGCACAGGTGGAAAATCCGCACCTGCTGCGGATGGGCGCCGAACACCTGCCGCGCGCGGAATTCCTGCAGCACGTGCGCCAGGCCGTGCGCCATGACGGCCGTGAAGGCTCGTGGACACAGGCCGTCGGACGCTTGCCAGCCCGGCATTTGGCCGGCGGTTAACACAAACTTTGCAAGCTGGGCCGGTCACGCGTAAAATACCGCGCCTTAGGCCCAGCGTGGCCGTTTTCTGAACCGCACAGGACTACATGTCGAAAGACGATTCCATCGAGTTCGAGGGCACCGTCAGCGAGACGCTGCCGAACACCACTTTCCGCGTTCGTCTGGAAAATGGGCACGAAATCATCGCCCACATCTCCGGCCGCATGCGCAAGAACTACATCCGCATCCTCACCGGTGACCGGGTCAAGGTTGAAATGACCCCGTACGACCTGACCAAGGGTCGTATCACCTACCGCATGAAGTAAGCGGTCGGCGCGCTCCGCCATTTCGACAAGGCCAGCCCTGGTTGCTGGCCTTTTGTCATGCCTGCAATCCGGCCCTGCCGGAGGTCATCGTGACCGAACTCACCGTGACGTCGGTCAGCCCTGCTTGCGGCAGATTCGCATCTGCATCCGTGGCGGCATCGTGGCACCTGATCCAGTCCGGATCGCCATCCCCTGCCCCGCCATGAACATGCTCCCGCTGACCGCTCTGCTCGTCGCCCTTGCCGTGTCCGCCAGCGCAGCGCCCGTGCACGCCGCCGACACTCTTTCCACCTCCAGTGACTGCGTCCAGCTGGGCAGCGACCAGCAACTGGTGCGCGCCGGCGCCTCGCGCAACATCCTGCTGCGCAATGGCCAGGACCACTACGTCGTGCATTTCCAGGACGACTGCTCGGCGGCAGGCTACTCGCGGAAACTGAGCTTCGCCACGGACGGCCAGCAGGGTCTGCTGTGCGCTGCCGGCCGCAGCCAGCTGAACACCGATTCCAGCCGCTGCATCGTGTCGCAGATCGAACCAGTTGACGAGGCAACCTTCAAGAAGAAAGCCCGCCAGCGCAGCCGCTGACGTCGCTTACAACAAGGGCGGCCGAAGCCGCCCTTGTCATTTCAGGTCCGCCGAAACCGGCCGGGGGTCAGTTCATTCCACCGTGACCGGCAGCAGGCGCTCCGGTTCGGCCTGGGTTTCGACCACCAGCTCGTCGTCGCGCACATCGATGCTCACCTTGCCGCCGTTGACCAGCTTGCCGAACAGCAGCTCGTCGGCCAGCGGACGCTTGATCCTGTCCTGGATCACCCGGGCCATCGGACGCGCACCCATCAGCGGGTCGAAGCCGTGGTGGGCCAGCCAGTCGCGCGCGGTCGGCGTGGCCGACAGGCTGACGTGCTTGTCCTGCAGCAGCATCTCCAGCTCGATCAGGAACTTGTCGACTACGCGCAGGATGTGCTCGAAGCCCAGCGCCTGGAACTGCACCACCGCGTCGAGGCGGTTGCGGAATTCCGGGGTGAAGCTGCGGCGGATGGTCTCCATCGCGTCGGTGGCGTGGTCCTGCTTGGTGAAGCCGATCGAGCGCCGCGAGGCCTGCGCCGCACCTGCATTGGTGGTCATCACCAGCACCACGTTCTTGAAGTTGGCCTCTCGACCGTTGGTATCGGTCAGCACGCCGCGGTCCATCACCTGCAACAGGATGTTGAAGATGTCCGGGTGCGCCTTCTCGATCTCATCCAGCAGCAGCACGCAGTGCGGCGTCTTGACGATCTTCTCGGTCAGCAGGCCACCCTGGTCGAAGCCGACGTAGCCCGGAGGGGCACCGATCAGGCGGCTGATCGAATGCGGCTCCATGTACTCGGACATGTCGAAGCGGACCAGCTCGATGCCCAGCTGCAGCGCCAGCTGCTTGGTCACCTCGGTCTTGCCGACGCCGGTCGGGCCGGCGAACAGGAAGTTGCCGATCGGCTTCTCCGGGTTGCCCAGGCCCGAGCGGGCCAGCTTGATCGCCGAGGACAGCGTCTCGATCGCCGGATCCTGCCCAAAGATCACCATCTTCAGGTTGCGCTCCAGATGCTGCAGCACGTCCTTGTCGGTGGCGCTGACCTGCTTGGTCGGGATACGCGCCATCTTGGCCACGATCGCTTCCACTTCCTCGACGTCGATCAGCTCCTTGCGCTGGCCTTCCGGCAGCAGGCGCTGGCGGGCACCGGCCTCGTCGATCACGTCGATGGCCTTGTCCGGCAGCAGGCGGTCGCCGATGTGCTTCACCGACAGGTCCACCGCCGCCTGCAGCGCTTCGTCCGAATAGGTCACGCTGTGGTGCAGCTCGTATTTGGACTTCAGGCCCTGCAGGATCTCGTAGGCCTCGCCCACGGTCGGCTCTACGATATCAATCTTCTGGAAGCGGCGGGCCAGCGCCCGGTCCTTCTCGAAGATGCCGCGATATTCCTGGAAGGTGGTCGAGCCGATGCAGCGCAGCTCGCCGGAGGCCAGCGCCGGCTTGATCAGGTTGGACGCATCCATGGTACCGCCCGACGCCGAGCCGGCGCCGATGATGGTGTGGATCTCGTCGATGAACAGCACCGCGTTGGGCACCTTCTTCAGCGCGGTCAACACACCCTTCAGCCGCTTCTCGAAGTCGCCGCGGTACTTGGTGCCGGCCACCAGCGCGCCCAGGTCGAGCGAGTAGATCACCGCGTCGGCCAGCACGTCGGGTACCGAGCCCTCGACGATGCGGCGGGCCAGGCCTTCGGCGATGGCGGTCTTGCCCACGCCAGCCTCGCCCACGTACAGCGGGTTGTTCTTGCGGCGGCGGCACAGGACCTGGATGGTGCGCTCGATCTCGTCACCACGACCGACCAGCGGATCGATGCGGCCGGACCGGGCCTGTTCGTTGAGGTTGCTGGCGAATTCGGTCAGGGCATCGCCCTTCGGCTCGCCATCCCCGCCTTCCATGCGGCCCTCGCCCTCGGAGGAAGAGGACGGCTGCTCGCCTTCCTCGCCCAGCTTGGCGATGCCGTGGGACAGGTAATTGACCACATCCAGCCGGGTCACGTCCTGCTGGTTGAGGTAGTAGACGGCGTGGGAGTCCTTTTCGCCGAAGATGGCGACCAGCACGTTGGCGCCGGTGACCTCCTTCTTGCCCGAGGACTGCACGTGGTACACGGCCCGCTGCAGCACCCGCTGGAAGCCCAGGGTCGGCTGGGTGTCACGGCCGTCATCTTCGGCCAGGCGCGACACTGAGGCCTCGATGGCCTGCTCCAGCTCCTGGCGCAGGCGTTCGGCGTCGGCACCACAGGCTTTCAGGACGGCCTGGGCGGACGGATTGTCGAGCAGTGCCAACAGCAGGTGTTCGACCGTCATGAACTCATGCCGGGCCTCACGGGCGCGCTTGTAGCACTGGCCGATGGTGTGTTCGAGGTCTTTGCTGAACATGGATTACTCCGGCGGCAGATGGGAACAATATGCGGCCTGACTACGCGATTTCCATCACCCTAGCGGATTGCTGCGTTCAGATGGCGTTAGCACTGCAGAACGCTTGATCTTCGTTCACTCCAGAAGACCTCAACCGGCATGAGCGAACCCTACCTGAGCCGCTGGCGATTGCGGCGTGATGGCCCGGCCATCGAAACGCCCCATGCCCGGCTCTGGCCGGTGCTGACCGCTGCCGGCGAGCCGGCGATGCTGAAGATCAGCAGCGAAGCGGAGGAGCAGAACAGCCATCGCCTGCTGCGCTGGTGGGACGGCGATGGCGCTGCCCGCCTGCTGGCCCACGCCGGGCCGGCTATCCTGATCGAGCGTGCCGGCGGCGACTCGCTGCGGCAACGCTCGATCGAGGGCGACGATGAGGCCTGCACCACGATCCTGTGCCAGGTCCTGCAACGGCTGCACCGGCCACGGAGCGCGCCGCCAGCGGAACTGGTCTGCCTGCGTACATGGTTCGCCGATCTGCTGCAGCCAAGGGCTGCGCTGCCGCCACTGCTGGAACAGTGCAGATCACTGGCGGAGGGGTTGCTGCAGGAAGAGCGCGAGGTCCGGCCCCTGCATGGCGACCTGCACCACGACAACGTGCTCGATTTCGGCGCGCGCGGCTGGCTGGCGATCGATCCGAAGCGGCTGCTGGGCGACCGTGCGTTCGACTACACGACGATGTTCAGCAATCCGGATCTCTGTGGCCCGGGCATCCACGTGGCCACGCGGCCGGAGCGGTTTGCTGCCCGGCTGGAACAGGTCAGCGCACTGGCCGGCCTGGAGCGCACGCGCCTGCTGCGCTGGATCGCGGCCAGCATGGCGCTGTCGGCAGTGTGGTTCAGGGATGACGGCGACCCGGCCGACGTGGACGAGGCGGTGGCGCGGATGGCGCTGGAGGCGCTGGCGGAGAGCTGAGACCCGCGCTTGGCAGGTGCCTACCTTGCTGGGGGCGCTCCATCCACGATCGATACAGGCCTCTGCTTTGGTAGGTGCCCACCTTGGTGGGCACACTGGGTCCGGGATCGTTGTGCCCGGACGCGAATCAGCAGCCGGTCAGGCCTTTTCCATCGTGCACAGCAGCGGATGCTGGTTCATCCGCGAGTACTCGTTGACCTGGGCAACCTTGGTCTCGGCCACTTCGCGGGTGAAGACACCGCAGACGCCGCGGCCGCGGGTATGAACGTGCAGCATCACTTGGGTGGCCTTGTCCAGGTCCATGCTGAAGAACTGCTGCAGCACATCCACCACGAAATCCATCGGGGTGTAGTCGTCGTTGAGCAGCATCACCTGGTAGAACGGCGGCGGCGCCACTTCCGGGCGCGCGGGCTCTACGGCAACGCCGTGCTCGTGCTGGGAATCGGGGGAGGACTCATGGGGCATCCATCCATTATAGGGGCTCGGGCAGGCCTGCGTCGGCCCGCCGCAGATTGGACGGCACGCACGCCCACCGTCACAATTGCACCCTCTCCCAACACTGTTTCACAGGATCTTCATGAAAAGGACCCTTCTTCCCGCCCTGCTGATCGCGCTGGCCGCTGCCGGCTCTGCCACTGCCGCAACCAGCGCCGACAAGTCCGTGGCCCGCCATCTGGACAAGCTGGGCTATACCTACGAAGTCGACGAGGATGGCGACTACCGCATGGTGTTCGACGTCGAGGGTGACCGCACCCAGATGGTCTACGTGCGCTCGGCGGTGGAGGATTTCGGCAGCCACAACATCCGTGAGATCTGGTCGCCGGCCTACAACGCCAAGACCAAGCAGTTCCCGGTGGCCGTGGCCAACCGCCTGCTGGAGGATTCGCAGGACGCCAAGATGGGGGGCTGGGTAAAGCAGGACACCACCGCCATGTTCGTGGTGAAGATCGACGCCGATGCCACCCCGGACCAGCTCAGCGACGCCATCGATGCGGCCATCCGCACCGCCGACGCGATGGAGCTGGAGCTGACCAAGAAGGACGAGTTCTGAGTTGAACGCCACGCCGGACCCGCGCTGGGCACCGCACGCCACCGTCGCCACGGTGGTGGTTGACGGCGGCCGCGTGCTGCTGGTCGAAGAGACCATTGAAGGCCGCCAGGTGCTGAACCAGCCGGCCGGCCACCTCGAGCCGGGCGAAAGCCTGGCCGAGGCAGCCCTGCGCGAGACCCGGGAGGAAACCGGCTGGACCGTGCAGCTGACCCATTTCATCGGCTGCTACCAGTGGACTGCCGGCGACGGCACCGCCTTCCTGCGCTTCTGCTATGCAGCACACCCGGTCTCGCACGACCCGGCCCAACCGCTGGACACCGGCATCGACCGCGCGCTGTGGCTGACCCCGGCCGAGCTGCAGGCCGCCGGTGAGCGCCAGCGCAGCCCGCTGGTCTGGCAGGTGGTGGCGGATTACCTGGGTGGCCAGCGCCACCCGCTTTCGCTGGTCCGGGAGGTCGCATGAGCACGCCGCGCGTGATGGTGGGCGTCTCTGGTGGTGTCGACTCTTCGGTCGCCGCCTGGCGCCTGGTCCAGCAGGGCGAGGCCGTGGCCGGCCTGTTCATGCAGAACTGGGCCGACGACGGCAGCGGTGACTGCCGTGCCGAGGATGACCGCCGCGATGCGGTCGCCGTATGCGGCCTGCTCGGTATCCCGTTCCACTTCCGTGACTTTTCCAGCGAGTACTGGCAGGGCGTGTTCGAGCACTTCCTGGCCGAATACGCCGCTGGCCGCACGCCGAACCCGGACGTGCTGTGCAACCGTGAAGTGAAGTTCAAGCATTTCCTGGATGCCGCCCGCGAGCTGGGCGCCGAGCGCATCGCCACCGGCCACTATGCGCGGGTGACCCAGCGCGGCCACCAGTGGCTGCTGCTGCGCGGTGCCGACCGCTCCAAGGACCAGAGCTACTTCCTGCACCAGCTGGGCCAGGAGCAGCTGGCGGCCACCCTGTTCCCGATCGGCGACCTGGAGAAGACCGACCTGCGACGGATTGCGCGCGACGTCGGCCTGCCGACCCACGCCAAGAAGGATTCCACCGGCATCTGCTTCATCGGCGAGCGGGATTTCCGCGAATTCCTCGGCCGCTACCTGCCGGCCAGGCCCGGCCAGATCCTTGACCCGGCCGACGGCAGCGTCATCGCCGAACATCCGGGCGTGTTCTATTTCACCCTTGGCCAGCGCGAGGGCCTGAACATCGGCGGCGTACGCGGCCGCCCGGCCGCACCGTGGTACGTGGTCGGCAAGGATGTGGCCAGCAACGTGCTGTACGTCGACCAGGACCGCGACAGCCCATGGATGCTGTCCGAGCGCCTGCGCTCGGAGCCGGCGCATTGGATCTCGGGCTCGCCACCCGCGCGACGCTTCGAATGCACCGCCCAGACCCGCTACCGCCAGCCCGATGAGCCGTGTACGGTCGACGTGCTGGACGATGGCAGCGTGCTGGTCACCTTCGCGCGCCCGCAGCGTGCCGTTACCCCCGGTCAATCGCTGGTGCTGTATGACGGTGATGTGTGCCTGGGTGGCGCGGTGATCGCCGCCACCGATGCGCCGCTGGAACAGCGCCTGCGCACCACCCCCTCCCCTTTTGAGGTAATCGCTGCATGAGTTTCACTGTCGACGACCGCGTCCTGGCCTTGGCCGGCATTGCCCAGGCCCTGCAGCAGGTACGCCGCATCGCCGATACCGGCCATTCCGACGCCGCCGCCGTGCGCACCGCCGTGGACAGCGTGTTCCGTGTCGATGCGTCCTCGCCGCAGGCGGTGTTCGGTGACCGCCATGCACTGAAGGCCGGGCTGCGCCTGCTGCACAACTATTTCCGCAACCAGGGCCAGGATCCGATCCTGCCGAAACTGGCGCTGTCGGTGCTGCAGCTGGAGCGCCGCTTCGTTCAGGATGGCGCCACCGTGAACAAGGTTGCTTCGGGCATCGAGCGTGCCCAGCGCCAGGCCACCGAACTGGGCGACAGCGGCCACCCGGATGTGCTGGCCAGCCTGGGAAGCCTGTACGCGGACACCATCAGCCACCTCAAGCCGCGGGTGATGGTGCAGGGCAACCCGCACTACCTGGGCCAGGCCGGCGTGGTGGCCGAGATCCGTGCCCTGCTGTTGGCCGCGGTGCGCTCGGCAGTGCTGTGGCGCCAGCTGGGCGGCAGCTACTGGGACTTCCTGTTCGGCCGCAAGGCGATGATCGAGGCCGTGGACCGGCAGCTGGCGTAAGGGTGTGGGGTCAGAGCCCTTTTCCATGAAAAGGGATCCGACCCCGCCGCTGCCTACCCAGGGGTCGGATCCCTTTCCGGCACGGACTCAGACCCCGAAGCCGCCAAGCGCCGGAAAACCGGCGCATTCAGAATGCACTTCCAAGCACATCGACGTTAAAGAGAAAGGGGGTACGGCCGATACATCCTCCGTGCACCTCCCGAGAACGTCCATGTACTCACGCATTTTCATCCGTCTGGCCGCCCCCCTGGCTCTGACCCTGCTGCTCCCCTTCGCCATCGGTTTCGAATGGCCGGCCGCCCTGCGCTGGGCGATCCTGACCACGATGACGCTGAGCTGGCTCGGCTTTGCGTGGTGGACCACCCGCGCCCAGGCGCATCGTTCCCCGGAACATGCCCGTGTCCTGCGTGAGCAGGACCAGCTGCTGACCGAACTGCGCAACTTCGTCGGCAACGAAATCGACGGTTCGCGTGGTGAAGTGGAACGCGCCCGCGACCTGATCCGCCAGGCGGTCTCCAGCCTGGGCGGCAGCTTCGATGCGATGAACCGCAAGTCGCGCCAGCAGAGCCAGGCGCTGTCGCGCATCGTCGACCGCGCCGGCGATGAAGGCAATGCCGGCCTCGACGTTGCCCGTTTCGCCCAGCACGCCAGCCACCGCATGGAACAGCTGGTGGAAGCGCTGGAACAGGTGAGCGGCCAGAGCAGCACCACCGTGCAGCATATCGACCAGATGGCACAGCACCTGGATGGCATCTTCGCGCTGCTGGAAGACGTCAAGTCGATCGCCGACCAGACCAACCTGCTGGCGCTGAACGCCGCCATCGAAGCCGCGCGTGCCGGTGAAGCCGGCCGAGGCTTCGCGGTGGTCGCCGACGAAGTGCGCAACCTGTCCGAGCGCTCGACCACCTTCAACGAGCAGATCCGCAAGCTGGCGCACAGCTCCAAGGACGCCATCGCCAAGGTGCGCGAGACGGTCTCGCACATGGCCTCGCGTGACATGGACCGCTCCCGCGAAGCACGCCAGGAAGCGGCGGCAATGCTCGACAATGTCGCGCAGATCAATGCCTCGCTCGGCGACGGCATGCGCGAAGTCTCCGAGTGCGCACGTGCGATCGATGGCAGCGTGGCCGAAGCCGTGCGCGCCCTGCAGTTCGAAGACATCGCCACCCAGGCGCTGGGCGGCGTGCACACCCACCTGGACCGCCTGACCGCGATCAACCGTGAAGCGGTGGCCCTGCAGGAACTGCTGCACCGCAATGGCGGCGTGTTCGACGAAGAGATCGCCACGGCCCTGCAGCGCACCGGCAACCGCCTGCGCGAACTGCGCAGCGAATGGGAACGCCCGCCGCACAAGCCGGTTGCCCAGCAGAGCATGGGTGCCGGCACGGTAGAGCTGTTCTGATCCTGATGTCCGCTGCCCTCGCTGGCAGCCCGCAAGGCCCCGGTTCGTCCGGGGCCTTTGCCTGTGACCCGCCGTTGGATGCATCCTGTACGCGCACCATGACCCTGATCCACGCCCTGCCCTCCCTCACCGACACCGAGCGCCCGCGCAACGCGAGCGTGCGTGAGCAGCTGCAACAGCTGGAGGATGTGGCACGCGAGGAGATCCGCGAGCTGCAGCAGCTGGCGGACGCGCGGCCTGGCACGTCGCGAGCGGATGAGGCGCTGCTGGGACTGGCGTGGGATCTCGGGCTGGATGGGGATGCGCTGAAGTAGATCCACGCCATGCGTGGATGGGCCGTCGCGATATCTGCACCTCTGCTTTGCCTGTCGCCTTTTAGGATTTGTTGCATAGCCTGAGGAAGGGGACGAGGACACACTGCCCCCTCCCCCTGTCTCTCTGGCCTCCGCATGACGTTCAATCTGGAAGAAGCCCGCGAGGCTTTTGAGCAATTCCTTATGCTGATGGACGGCCAGATAGAATGGCTGGTTGCGCAGGCTCAAATGCATGGCATTGAACTGGATAGCAGCCCCGAAAGTCTCGACAGGCTGGAACACCTCCATGACTTGATGGCAGCCACGCTGTCTGAGGATGAGCGGGACTCTCTGAGGGTCGTGTTCGCCCGATATCTAGGGGAGACCGTCAGGCTGGTACACGGTGGGAAGTGGACCCTGCCACTTGATGACCCTAAGGACATCCACTTCAACAGGCCCGTCATCATGGGGCACTCACGCTACCCCCTGTGTGAATTCAGCCCCATCCATGCGATTCGCGCCTACTCGCTTCGCCGCCGCCCGGGGCTGATCAGAAGCATCGTAGCCAGCAGCGTTGATCCGCAGATCCTGGACCTAAGCGATCTCGCCGAAGAAGATTGACCAAGTCGATCCCGAAAAACGCATGACCTGCTGTACGGACTCGCCCCCGCGGGGCCGGCCACGGCTGCCCATGGCATGATTGCCCGGTCCCGTCCATGGAAGACCTATGGCCATCACCCTGATCGCACTCGTGCTGTTGGAGACCGTCCTTCTGATGGTCTGGGTAGCCGGCTATTTCAGCTGGGGCATCACCCTGTTCAACGAACGCATCGCGGCGTCACCGGCAATACAGGCCCGGCTCTCGCTGGGCAGCCTGGAGCGTGACCTGCCGCAGGACAAGTGGCTGCGGCTGGCCTTCCATGCGCTGCCCGATGGCAGCATGGCGTTCCGCGAGAGCTTCGCGCCGAGCTTCGGCCTGCGCTACTTCCCGGTGATGCGTGGACGCATCGTGCTCAACGCACGGCGGCACGAGGTGCGGGTGATCGGCCTGTGCAGCTGGTTCGTGGCGATGCTGTCGCTGCTGCTGTTGCCACTGGTGGCGATGCGCCCGATGGTGGCGCCGATGCTGCTGGTACTGCCACTGTTCCTGGCCAGCTATCTGGTGCAGAAGCGGCGCTATGCGGCCATTGTCGAGGCGCTGCGCATGCAGTTGAAGGCGGAGTTTCCCAGGTAGATCCACGCCATGCTTTGATAGTGCCCTGCGATGCCTGCATTTCGGATTGTTTGCATGGACCGTGAGCGCTCGGCCCTTCATCGTAAAGGGCCGATTCCGGTTCAGATCAGCCCGATGACCAGCGCCGCCCTCTGCCTTTCACTCGCTTTGCAGCTCCCGGTTGCTTCAGAACCGCTTGCCGTAGATCCCGACTCCCTGCTCGCCCTTCACCAAGCGCTCCAGTCCTTCGGCGAATTTCAACAGCCCTACTCCGCACCTGTAGATGTGGCCGATCCTGATGCAGGTGTGACCGATGCAACTGTCGAGATCTCCGCCGGGTGTGTGAAGGATGGTCCACAGGTCATCATCCTGGACGCGGATGTAGACGAGGCACCCGAGCGCTATCTGGTGCTGAACGAGCCCTGGCAAAGCCTTTCGGCGGGAACATTGTTGCTCGTCTCTGGAAACACAGCGGCCATCATCTCAACTCAGGAGGCGAACAAGGAAGCCACACAGGCCGAGCGAATGCTGACATTCCTGGATTATCTGCCATTCGACGCCGGGAGGAATGCGTTGGTGGAACCAGGCATCGAAGCGCAGGAATCAAGCTTTGAAACCAGGGCGTTCATGGAGAGCTTCAGTGCGAGCTCCCGGGGCGAGGCGCTCTCCGAGGCGACTCTTGCCGCATGGAAGGGCGTGCTGCCCGACCTGCTGCTGGCGCTGTGGCGACGCGACGGGTTCGCACGCTATCGCGACGACAGGCTCATCTTGGTCGATCCGCATCTGTACTCAGGGGTTGTCGCAGCCTTCCTGCAGGGCACTCCGATGGACGGTGCTGATCGGTTCCATGCCTATGCGGTGACACCTTTCGGCCAGATGCTCTTGTGTGGAGAGAACACCTCCATGCATATCAGCATCGATCCGCACAGCGGACAGGTTTCGGCGGACTCGGATGTAGCAGCCACTGCCGGCGCGACTGAACGCAACTGGAAACTGGAGTTCCTGCTGCACCACCTGGATGGGCCCTATCTCGATGCAACCGACGATGACGAGCAGCCCTTGTACGCACGCGCACTCGATTTACTGGGCCACCTGGCTCCCAACGAGATCTACAGCTTCTCACCCTCGGTTGTTGAAGGTGGCTGGCAGGCAGCGCGCCTGGTCAAGCGGGATCGTCTCGCTGAATTGAAGTCACTCGCCAAGCAGACAGCAGCAAGACGGTCCTTGCGGTCTGATGCTGAAGACAGGTAAACCCGCGCCGTTCATTGCTGGTCGCGATCTCTGGCATCGGCGCCGACCAACGGTAGGCACCCACCGTGGCAGGCTCCGGCACTCGCCACTGCAGGTGCTGCAAGTAGAACCACGCCATGCGTGGATGATCGCGAGGTACATGCATCCGTGCCGACCAACGGTCGGCACCTACCAGCGTCGGGTGGTCAGCGCACCAGCACCGCTTCGCTGCTGGCGTCGGTGCGCATCGGTAACGGACGCTGCTGACGCAGCCACTGCGCCAGGTCGCGCGGGCTGAGCGGGCGCGAGTACAGGTAACCCTGGATCTCGTCGCAGCCCTGGCGGCGCAGCATGTCTTCTTCCTGGTGCGTCTCCACGCCCTCGGCCACCACCTTCATGCCCAGCGCGTGGCCCAGGTGCACGATGGCCTGGGTCACTTCGGCCGTGCCCGAATCGTGCAGCATGCCCTGCACGAAACTACGGTCGATCTTCAGCCGCCCGACCGGGAAGCGATTGAGATAATTGAGGTTGGAGAAGCCGGTACCGAAGTCGTCCACCGCCAGCGGCACGCCGTGCCGTTCGAGCACGTCGAAGCAGTGGCGCAGGATGTCGGTGTCACGGATCAGCGCCGATTCGGTCAGCTCCAGCTCCAGCCGCTGCGGCGGCCAGCCGTGGGCATGGCAGATCTCGATCACACGTTCGGCGAAGCCACGGTCGCGCAGCTGCACCGCCGACACGTTGACCGCGATGCGGTCGAAATGCAGTCCTGCCCGGTCCCAGGCGGTTGCCTGGCGGCAGGCTTCGTTCAGTACCCAGTCGCCGATGCGCACGATCTCGCCGCATTTCTCGGCGATGGGAATGAACTCGGCCGGGCTGCAATAGCCGATGCCGGGGCGATGCCAGCGCAGCAGTGCTTCGATTGCCGGCGGCTCGCCCTGGTGGGCATGCAGCAGCGGCTGATAGGCCAGGCTGAACTCCTCGCGCTCGATCGCACCGTGCAGCGCGTGCTCAAGCTCCAGCCTGCGCTGGATGCGGGCCAGGGCATCCTGGCTGTAGTACTGGTAGGTGTTGCGTCCGGCTTCCTTGGCCGCGTACATCGCGGCGTCGGCAGCGCGCAGCAGTGAATCGAAATCGGTCTGCGCATCGCCCAGCATCGCGATGCCGACGCTGGCGCCGACCTTCAACGTGGTCTCGCCACGGCGCAGCGGCTCGGCCAGCGAGGCGATCAACTTGCGCGCCACGTGGCCGGCGTCTTCCGGCTCGGCCAGGTCGCGCAGCACCACAATGAACTCGTCGCCACTGAAGCGGCCGAACAGGTCGTTGTTGCGCAGGTTCTGGTGCAGGCGGGTCGCGGCAGCCTTCAGCAGCGCATCACCCGTGGCGTGGCCGAAGCTGTCGTTGATGGTCTTGAAGCCGTCCAGGTCGATGAACAGCATCGCCAACGAGGTGCCGCGATCACGCGCCTCCTCGATGGCCTCGGCGGTCTGTTCACCGAGCAGCACGCGATTGGGCAGGCCGGTCAGCAGGTCGTAGTGGGCCAGCAGTTCGATGCGCTCGTTGGCCTCGCGCTCGCGGGTGATATCACGGAACAGCACCACGAAGCGCGGCGGCAGTCCGTCACGACGATCCAGCTCGATCAGCACCTGCACCCAGACACGCAGGCCTGACTGGCGGTAGAAGCACAGGTCCAGCTGCTCGGGCAGGCCGCCGTTGGCGATGCGGGCCAGCGCCGCCTCGAACGCATCGCGCGAGTCTTCGGTATACAGCGCCATCGCCTGATCGAGGGTGATCGGTTCCTTGCGCAGGCCGTGGATGCGATAGCATTCCTCGGTCCATTGCATGCTCCGGGTCTGCACCTCGATCTCGCAGCCGCCGATGCGGCCCAGCGCGGAAACCCGGTTCAGCAGTTCGGTGCGCCAGCGAATCAACGCGTCGGTCTGGTGCTGTTCGGTGATGTTCTGCACCTGGCCGAGCAGGCGCTTGGGCTGCCCGTCCATGTCCAGCAGCGGCTGCATCCACAGCCGCAGGTGCTGTGATGGCTCATGGCCACGGGTCAGCTCCAGCTCGAGATTGGCGGCACGACCATCGCGCCACAGCCGCCGCCATGCCGCACGCAACGCGCCACGCGAGCGCGGATGCAGCTGCTTCAGCCAGCGCCGCTGGCCGGGCACGGCGCCGTGCTCCAGCGCCAGCAGCGAGCGCAGTTCCGGCGACCACCAGAAGTGCCCGCTGTTGGGGTCGAACGACCAGCTGCCCATGCTGGCGATGCGCTGGGCCTCGCTCAGGTGCAGCTGCTGTTCCTGCAGCAGCGATTCGAGCTGCTTCTGCTGCTCGATATCGGTATGCGTGCCGACCATGCGCAGCGGCTGGCCATCGGCGGTGCGCGCGACCACGCGCCCGCGATCCAGCACCCAACGCCACTGGCCATCGGCCTGGCGGAAGCGGAACTGTGCACTGTACTGCTCGCTGCCCCCGCGCAGGTGCTCGTCGAGCGCGGCGCGCACCTGGTCAATGTCCTCGCAGTGCACGCGCGACAGCAGTTCAGTGGCCGTTTCGTCGCCCAGCGCCGGCGTGCGCGCCACCCGGTCACTGGGGATGTCCCAGTCCCACAGGCTGTGGCCGGCGCTGTCCAGTGCAAGTTCCCAGCGCCCGCCCCCGTCGACCGGCACCGGCTCGGGAATGCTCAGGGTGAACGCCAGCAGGTTGCCGGCACCGTCATGCACGGCGCGCAGGTGGCCGTCGTAGTGGCCGCGCGGGCCGCCTGGCAGCGTGCAGGGCACGATGCCGCCATCAGCGGCCATCAGGCGTAGATCTTCCAGCATTGGCGCATAGGCAGCCACGGTGGCCGGCAGGCCATGCTCGCGCGCGGCCGGATTGGCCGCCAGCGGGCGCCCGGTACGGTCGACGATGACCAGCGCCGACGCAAGCGGGTGCTGCAGCAGGCTGGCGATGATCCCTTGGTCCACGCGATCTTGCTCCGGATGACTCGCCCGTCAGCGGGGCACGCAGTGGTTAACGGCGCCTGCGGCGGATAATTGAGTGGTGACGGCACGCTGCGGGGTAAGATGACCGGCGCCCCTTTCACCCACCCCGTCCATGCCCGCAGAACCGACCGGCAACGCCCCAGTTCCCGACCCGCGGATGGCGCAGGCACTGAGCCGTGACCGGCGGCGGGTGGTGTTGAGCTACCTGGTGATGGCGCTGGCCTGGATGATCTCCACCGACAGCGTGGTGCAGGCGCTGGTGCCCGATCCGCAGCAGGCGGCCCTGTGGCAGGGCCTGAAGGGCTCGTTCTTCGCCCTGGCCAGCGCGGGCCTGCTGTACCTGCTGCTGCGCCCGCTGGCCGAGCACGTGCTGCATACCCACGCCCGCCAGCAGGCCTCGGAGCTGCGCCTGCGGCAGATGTTCGAGGGCAACCCCGGCCCGATCCTCGTCTATGACCTGGACACATTGGCGATCCTCGACGCCAACCCAGCCGCCTG
The DNA here is from genome assembly GCF_059337855.1 of Stenotrophomonas maltophilia complex sp. Om-AH-Sm3. Classification (NCBI taxonomy): domain Bacteria; kingdom Pseudomonadati; phylum Pseudomonadota; class Gammaproteobacteria; order Lysobacterales; family Lysobacteraceae; genus Stenotrophomonas; species Stenotrophomonas maltophilia complex sp. Om-AH-Sm3. The sequence continues at coordinate 294,900 of NZ_JBYBLQ010000003.1, forward strand.
CACCGCTTTCGGCTGGGAGCGCGATGAGCTGCTGGAACAGACCATCGACGCCTTGTGGCCACCCGGCCAGGGCCAGGCGCTGCAGGCCAAGCTGGAGGCGATCCGCGAGGCGCCCGACGAGCTGTGCATCCTGCGCGCGCAGCTGCAGCTGCGTGACGGCTCGTTGCGGCAGATGGAACTGCGCTCCAACGCGATCAGTTACGACGGTCACAATGCGCGCCTGCTGATCGCCATCGATCGCACTGCCGAGGACCTGGCCCAGCTGCGTCGCGACCAGGCGCTGGCACGGGTGGAAGAAGCCCACGAACTGGCCCGCATCGGCGCCTGGGAGCTGGACCCGTCCACCGGCCTGGGCCGCTATTCCAACCAGGTCTATCGCCTGCTCGGCCGCCGCCCGCCCGAAGCCCGCCGCTGGCACCGCTTCGACGAACTGCTGGTGCCGGCCGACCCGGCCACCGCCACCCAGACCGAGCAGCTGCTGGCCGAGCTGTGCTCCGGCGAGCCGGTACAGGTGGACGTGCTGCTGCCGCTGCTGTCGATGGACGGGCGCGCGCTGATGGTGCACCTGCGCGCCGCCAGTGGTCTCGATGAGGCTGGCCGCAACCGCGTGCTGGGCACGCTGCAGGACGTGACCGAACGCGAGCAGTCGCGGCGACTGCTGCGCGAGCGCGAGGAGCAGTTCCGCGAGCTGGTGCGGGTACTGCCCGACGGCGTGGTGATCCTCTCCGACGAACATGTGTTGTACGCCAACGCCTGGGCCGCCGGCCTGTTCGGCTACGGCAGCCATACCCTGCTGGGCGAGCCCTTGTCGGCGCTGGTCGCTGCCGCAGACCTGCCGCGGGTGCGCAGCCAGCTGCGTGCCGGCCAGCCGCACCTGGGACCGGGCCACAGCAGCGTGGTGGCCATGCAGCGCGGCGACGGCCGCAGCTTCCATGCCGGCCTGGCGGTGGGCGACGTGCGCTACGGTGGCCGCGACTGCAAGCTGCTGATCGTGCGCGACCTCAGTGATTCCGAGCGCATCCGCAGCGCGCTGGAAACCAGCAACCGCGAACTGCAGGCGATGGCCGGGCGGCTGTTCTCGCTGCAGGAGGACGAACGTCGTGCGATTTCGCGCGACCTGCACGATGACATCGGCCAGGCCATTACCGCGATCAAGCTGTCGGCGCACGCCGCGCTGGAAGAGGACGATCCGCAGCGGCGTGGGCAGGATCTGGCGCAGATCGTCAGCCTGGCCGACACCACCGTGGCCAAACTGCGCGACATCTCCACCCTGCTGCGCCCCCCGCAGCTGGATGCACTGGGCCTGGAGGCAGCGCTCAGCTGGCAGGCGCGGGTTCTGTTCCGCTCCTCGCCAGTGGAGCTGCTGGCCGAGATCGAGCCGTTGCCGCATCGCCCCGACAACAGCATCGAACAGGCCTGCTTCCGCATCGCACAGGAAAGCCTGACCAATGCGCTGCGCCATGCGCGCGCCAGCCAGGTCCTGCTGCAGCTGCGCGATGTCGGCCAGCGCGGCCTGCACCTGCAGATCCGCGATGACGGCGAAGGCTTCGATCCGGACGGCCCGCGCGGCCTGGGCCTCATCGTGATGCGCGAGCGCGCACAGAGCGTCGGTGGCCACGTGCGGATTGAATCCGCGCATGGCGAAGGCACCCTGGTCGATGTCCACCTCCCCTACCAGGCGGCCAGCAGGGCTGCCGTCGATTCACCGGAATACTGAACCATGTGGAATCCCAACCTGCCCCCGGTCAGCATCGATGACGCTCCCGACCGCCTTGGCGCCGGCAACCCCGAGCTGCAGGCAATGGTTGCCGAGGCAGCCTCAGGCGGCATCGCACTGATGCTGATGCACGTGGACATCGACCATTTCGCATCGGTCAATGAAAACATGAGTGCCGAAGTGGGCGACCAGGCGCTGGTGCTGGTGGCACAGCGCCTGCAGTCCTACCTGCGCGGGCGCGGCAAGTTGTGGCGACATGGCAGCGACGAGTTCCTGATCGCGGTGCCGCGCACCGCCGATCTGCCGTTGCCGGAGGATTTCGCCGAGGAGATCCGCCAACAGATGGAGCTGCCACTGTCGGTGCTGCCGTACACGTTGTTCATGACCGGCAAGCTGGGCGTGAGCCTGTGCCCGGAACATGCCAGCAGCACCTCGCGCCTGCTCGACCATGCTGAGGATGCGCTGTACCAGGCCGCCCGCGAAGGCGGCAATGCCGTGCGCATCCATGCGGTGGACACCCCGCCAAGCGCGCACAGCGAGAGCATCATCGCGCGCCAGATCGTCGATGCCATTCCCAATGGCGAGCTGAAGCTGCGCTACCAGCCACTGGTAAGCGCGCGCGACGGCCACGTGGTGGGCATGGAAGCGCTGCTGCGTTGGCAGTCGCCGACCTTGGGCATGCTGGTGCCGGAGCGCTTCATGCGCACCGCCGAACGCCTGGGGATCATCGTGCAGATCGGCACCTGGGTGCTGGAAGGCGCCTTGAAGCAGGCGCGGCTGTGGCGCGACCAGGGCTTCGATGACTTCACCATCGCAGTGAACGTGTCCACCCTGCAGCTGCTGCGGCCGAACTTCTTCGCCGAAGTGATGTCACTGCTGCAGGCGGCGGGCGTACCGGCGCACATGCTGACGCTGGAGATCAACGAGAGTGCGCTGACCAACAACGTCAATTTCGTCCACGAAACGCTGGCCAACCTGCGCAACGAAGGCATCAGCCTGAGCCTGGACAACTTCGGTACCGGCGACTCCAGCCTCAGCGCGCTGGTGCGCTACCCGGTGGACAAGCTGAAGATCGACCGCAGTTTCATCAAGAGCGCGCCGGCCGGCAATCGTGAAGCGGCCATCGCCCGCGCGATCATCGCCATGGGCCACCAGCTGGGCATGACCGTGATTGCCAACGGCGTGGAATCGCAGGCGCAGCTGGGCTTCCTGCGCCGCAACGACTGCGACGTGTTCCAGGGCTACCTGTTCGGCGAACCGATGTCGGCCGATGCCGCCGGCATGACCCTGCGCCGCCGCTACCTGCGCCCGGAAGCCTTCGCTGAGACACGTCCGGACCGGACGCTGCTGCTGCTGGATGATGAGGAAAACGTGCTGCGCTCACTGGTGCGCCTGTTCCGCCGCGACGGCTACCGCATCCTGGCCGCCGGCAACGTGCGCGATGCGTTCGACCTGCTGGCGATCAACGATGTGCAGGTGATCCTGTCCGACCAGCGAATGAGCGACATGAGCGGCACCGAGTTCCTCGGCCGGGTGAAGATGCTGTACCCGGATACGATCCGCCTGGTGCTGTCGGGCTATACCGATCTGAACACGGTGACCGATGCAATCAACCGCGGCGCGATCTATCGCTTCCTGACCAAGCCGTGGAACGACGACGAGCTGCGCAAGCACATCCACCAGGCGTTCCGCACGTACGAGGAACAGCGCCGCAGCAATGCCGGCCCGGCGCCGGTGGAGAGCGGAGATGGCGGCGAGGATCGCCCATTGCGGTAACCATCCGCTCTGGTAGAGCCGGCCGCTGGCCGGCTGCTCTGGAAATCGGGTTCAATGAGGTTGCCGGCCAGCGGCCGGCACTGCCAGGAGCGGTCAGCGCGGCTGCTTGACCGGCAGCACCACGCGGAAGCGCGAGCCCACGCCGGGCGTGCTGTCCAGGTCGATGCGGCCGTGGTGCTTGTTGATGATGCTGTAGGAGATCGACAGGCCCAGGCCGGTGCCACTGCCAACCGGCTTGGTGGTGAAGAACGGATCGAAGATGCGCTGGCGCAGTTCCGGCGAGATGCCACCGCCGGTATCTTCGAACTCGACCCAAACGTGATCGCCATCAACGCCGGTACGCACCGTGATCGTGCCGCGCTCGGCGATGGCATGGCCGGCGTTGAGCAGCAGGTTCATGTAGACCTGGTTCAACTCCGATGGCAGGCACTCCACCAAGGGCAACTGGCCGAACTCGCGCACCAGGGTGACCTTGTACTTGAGTTCGTTCCAGATGATGTTGATGGTCGATTCCAGGCCCGCGTGCAGGTCGACCAGCTTCCACGACTCGTCGCGGCCGGAATACGAGAAATCCTTCAGGTCGCGCACGATGCGGGTGACCCGCTCGATGCCTTCGCGCGATTCCGCCATCAGCTGCGGCAGGTCGCGGCTGATGAAATCGATATCCAGACGGTCACGGATATCATCGATTTCCGGAATCAGCGCTTTCGGGTCCGGCGCGCGCAGGGCGCGCTCGTAGGCTTCGATCACGGTGAACAGGCTGCGCAGGTATTCCTGCAGGCTGCCCAGGTTGGAGTGCACGTAACCGATCGGGTTGTTGATCTCGTGCGCGACGCCGGCGGCCAGCTGGCCGATCGACGCCATCTTCTCCGACTGCAGCAGCTTTTCCTGGGTGCCATTGAGGCGCAGGTAGGCCTGGCGCAGTTCCGCATGGCGCTGCTGCAGCTCGCGTTCGTAGTCTTCCTGCCCTTCGATGTGGCGGAACAGGGCGAGGAAATGCCCCTGGCCGACCGGACCATGGTGGTACAGATGGGCGATGACCACGCCCTCGCCCAGCGGCAGGCTGCCATTCCAGTGACCATGCTGGCGAGCCTGTTCCAGCGCATCGGGCGGCAGCAGTTCGCGCAGGCGCTGCGGCGGCGGCAACCCGCCGTCCTCGCCACTGGCCAGCAGGTTCTGTGCGGCCGGATTGGCCAGGGCCACCCGCCCGTCATCGGTGAACAGCAGCAGGCCTTCGCGCAGGCGCTCAAGCAGGGCCTGCAGCACCGGCTGCGGCGGAAGGGGGGCGGTAACCAGGGCGTTGGCAGCGGACACGGCGACTCGGGACGTTCGAACAGGCGCCCAATATACGCGGTCATGCAGCGGGCTTCAGCCCGCCGGGAGGGGTTATGCGACCGCCGTCGCCTCAGGCGACGGCGAGGGGCCGGCCGATGCTGACCGTGTGCGACTGGCCCTTGGCATCGTAGGCCGAGGCGTCTTCGGTGCGGCCGAGCTGGCGCAGCGCCCAGTTCACCTCGCGGCGGCGGCGCGACAGCAGCACGCCGTTGGCCCGGTTGCGCTCGGCCAGTTCCTGCAGCTGTTCGCCCTCGCCCACCGGTGGCGCGCCTTCCAGCGCACGCAACGCTTCCAGCTTGGCGCCGGTAGCCCGGATCAGGGCGTGCACGTCGTGCTCGACCAGGGCCTGGCGTTCAACGTCCAGGGCCTGGGCGAGACGCTGCAGCGGCTCGCTCATCGCCGCAGTCATCCGTGCAGCTGCTGGTCCAGATCGAGCATGCGCGATGCGATCGCGTCCGGATTGATCTTGTAGGTGCCGTTCTGCAGCGATTCGCGCACGGCGGCCACGCGCTGGGCGTCGATCGCCGGGGCGGTGGTCAGCTCGCGCTCGATGGCCTGCAGATTGGTGGCCTCGCCGGTCAGGCGCAGGCTGTCGGCCGCCTCGACCGGGCGCGCCGCCGCATCGGTGCTGACACCGGGCTTGTTGGCCGGGGTCGTCACGCTGCGCAGTGCCTGGGGGACCTGCAGGTTGCCGTCGATTTTCTGGCTCATGGGGTGTCCTGGAGTTGCCGTTCACAAGGGATAACGGCCGCAGGGCCGTGATCTTTAGGGATATTTTGCGGTAATTCAACGCGCCACGATTACGTCACCTGCGGCATCGACCGTGCCTTGCACGATCCGCCGCGAGGACAGGTTCTCGACCGAGACCCGTTCGTTCTCACCGGCATCACCCATCGCACGGCCGGCAATGCGGACCTCGACCGAGCCGCGACGCGACACCAGGGCCACATTGTCTCCTCGCTTGATGAGACGCTGCACCACCAGATCGTTGTTCGACAGCAGGGCTCCGGCCTGCAACGGACGGCGGGCGACGCGGCCGATCGCTGCATTGGGATCGGACAGCACCACGCCGGCAATCCGGGCAGCGTCACGCTGGGCAGTGGTGATATCGGCGGCAGTGAGGGTTTCTCCAGTACCGATTCCACGGTTGAGCACCAGTACGGTCTGGTTGCGCCGCACCTTTACCGGCACGAACAGGCGCCAGCCGCCCGCATCCGGACAGCTGACTTCCACCGTGGTGTTGGCGGTGGGCTGCACCTGTAACGCCCCCCCGCACTTCGGCAGGCGCAGCGCATCGGCCACCTGGGCCTCGCCCTCGCTGCCCGCCGGCAGCGTCGACAAGGCCGCCGCGCGGATGCTTGCCACCGGCTGCCAGTCGGCGGCAGCCGCCCACGGCGAGGCCACGGCCAGCGCGATGGCGAATAGAGATGTGACCCGGCACATGGCGCCTCCTTCAATCGGCAAGAGCTGGCCCAGGTGCGTGCAAGGGGTGTGCCAGAGCGCCGGGGCCCGTTGATCGGATCCGGGTTGGGGATGCGACCGGATGGGTAGAGTCGACTGCCAGTCGACTTTCGCGCGAAGCGCGGGGTTTCCCGTGATCGGATCGAAGAGCAGTCGACTGACAGTCGACTCTACAAACGCAGTGTGGAGCGCACAGGTGGCAGAGCGCCCTCAAGTTTGGCGCCCAACGCGCCGATACAGCAGCCATGTCCCATGACCTGCTCAACCGGATCGACCAGCGGACCCGCCTGGCCGGCCACAACCGCCTGGCGCTGCTGCTGTTCCGTCTCGGCGGACGTCAGCTTTTTGGCGTCAATGTCTTCAAGGTGCAGGAAGTCCTGCGGCGCCCGGAGCTGTTCCAGGTACCCGGCCTGCCCAGCCAGTTCGCCGGCGTGGCCGACGTGCGCGGCCGCTCGGTGCCGGTGCTGGACCTGGGCCTGGCCATCGGCCACCCCGAACGTGAGCCCGATGCCGATACCTCGCCGGGTTACCTGGTCGTCACCGAATTCAACCGCTCGATCCAGGGGTTCCTGGTCAGCGGCGTCGAACGCATCGTCAACATCGCGGTGGAAGACATCCACCCGCCGCCGGAGCTTGGCGCCGAGTCGAGCTACCTGACCGCGGTAACCCGCTTCCAGGGTGAGCTGATCCAGGTGATCGACGTTGAAAGCGTGCTGGCCGATATCGCCCAGGTCCGCGGTGACGCCGTACTCGATCCGGCGATGGCAATGCCCGCCGATGGCCCCCAGCTGCAGGTGCTGGTGGTGGACGACTCGCGCGTGGCCCGCCAGCAGATCCGCAGCGTGCTGGATCAGTTGGGCGTGGGTGCCACCCTGCTTTCCGATGGCAAGCAGGCTCTCGACCACCTCTTGCAGATCCAAGCCTCGGGCGAAAACCCCGCCGAACGCTATGCCATGGTCATCTCCGACATCGAGATGCCGGCCATGGACGGGTACACGCTGACGACGGAAATCCGGCGCCATCCGGGCCTGGCCGGCCTCTACGTGCTGCTGCACACCTCGCTGTCGGGTGTCTTCAACAACGCCATGGTCGAGCGTGTCGGCGCCAACGCGTTCGTCGCCAAGTACTCGCCGCACGAGCTGGCTGACTTCGTGCTGGACCGCCTGCGCAAGGTGGCGATGGCGGCCTGACGGCCACTGATCCGGTAGTGCCGGCCGCTGGCCGGCAGCCGCAGGTCCATTGGGGGGCCGTCCAGTGGCCGGCACTACCCTCTCGAATTTGGCACACCCCTTGCAGCTTCCCGGGCAACGTTCCCGTGGGAGTGCACCGTGCGCAACCTGATTACCGACTACCTGGGCGTCCACGCCCAGGCCATGCCGTTGCGCGAACAGCGGATGAAGCTGATCGCCAGCAACCTCGGCAATGCCGACACGCCCGGCTACAAGGCCCAGGACCTGGACTTCGATGCCGCCCTGCGCCATGCCCAGGGGCAGGATGCCAACGGCCTGATGGCCACCACCCATGAGCAGCACTACGAAATCAGTAGTGGCCTGAACCCGTTCCAGATCGCGCGCGAGGGCGTGCAGCCCAGCCTGGACGGCAACACCGTCGATCCCGATGCCGAGCGTGCCGCCTATGGCCGAGCCGCGCTCGAGTACCGCGCCTCGCTCAGCTTCGTCGAGAGCAAGGTGCGTTCCATGCTGACCGCGATCACGGGGCAATAAGCCATGAGCAACCTGCCGATCTTCGATATCGCCGGCTCCGCGCTGCAGGCGCAGTCGGTGCGCATGAGCACCATCGCCTCCAATCTCTCCAACGCCGACACCGTGGCCGGGTCTGCCGACGCCGTGTACAAGCCGCTGGAGCCGATCTTCCAGGCCGTCACCAGCAAGAACGATCCCAACATCACCTCGGTGAAGGTGAAGGAGATCACCCAGAGCGAGGCGGCGCCGATCAAGCGCTACGAGCCGGGCCACCCGCTGGCAGACGCCGATGGCTACATCTACCAGCCCGACGTCGATCCGGTGGCGCAGATGGTCAACCTGATCTCGACCTCGCGCAATTACCAGGCCGGCGTGGAGATGTTGACCACCGCCAAGGAACTGGCCCTGGCCACCTTGACCATGGGCCGCTGAGGCCCGCAGCACCGGATACCGCCATGACCACCGCCGTCAACAACCAGACCAGCCAGGACGTCTATTCCGCGCTGGGCCTGAACGCCCCCAACAGCAACGCCACGAAAAAGAAGAACACGCTCGACCAGGCCGACTTCCTGCGCCTGATGACCGAGCAGCTGCAGCACCAGGATCCGCTGAAGCCGATGGACAACACGCAGATGGTCGCGCAGATGGCGCAGATGTCCACCGTGCAGGGCATCACCGATCTGAACAAGACGGTGAAGGGCTTCCAGGAATCGATGGCCAGCGACCAGGTGCTGCGTGGCGCGGCGCTGGTCGGCCACCAGGTGCTGGTGCCATCGGAAAAGCTGGTGCTGGAGAAGGAAGGCAGCGTCGAGGGCACGGTGGCCGCGCCGTCGGCCGGCATCATCACCGTGGATATCACCGATGCCACCGGCGCCAAGGTCACCTCGCTGAGCGTGGAAGCCAAGGCAGCAGGCGAAACCGCCTTCCAGTGGGACGGCAAGGACGCCAACGGCAAGCGCATGGAACCGGGCAAGTATTCCATCGTTGCCAACCATGTCGATACCGCCGGCAAGAGCACCAAGCTGTCCACCTATGTGCAGGCGCCGGTGGAAAGCGTGACCGTCGGATCCGACGGCCTGTACCTGAACCTCAAGGGCCTGGGCACGGCCCCGATCGACTACGTGCTCCGCGTCAGCTGAGCCGCACATCCCGCATCAACCAGGAGCATCCCATGGGCTTCAATGTCTCGCTGTCCGGCATCAATGCCGCCAACACCGACCTGAGCGTCACCGCCAACAACGTCGCCAACGTCAACACCACCGGCTTCAAGCAGTCGCGCGCCGAGTTCGCCGATCTGTTCGCCTCCACCAGCTACGGCCTGTCGAAGAACCAGACCGGCTCGGGCGTGCGCGTCTCCAACGTCGCCCAGCAGTTCATCCAGGGCCACAACGAGCAGACCGGGCGCAGCCTGGACATGGCCATTTCCGGTGAGGGCTTCTTCACCATGAACATGAACGGTTCGCGTGTGTACTCGCGTGCCGGCAACTTCCAGACCGATTCGGCCGGCTACGTGGTCAATCCGCAGGGCGCGCGCCTGCAGGTGTTCGCGCCGAATGCCGATGGCACCAACTTCGACGCCGGCCGCCTGGTCGACCTGCAGTTGCTGACCACCGACAGCCCGCCGAAGCAGACCAGCGAAGTGAAGGTGGGCTTCACCCTGCCGGCCAACGCCAAGCAGCCGACCGTGGCCACGTTCGACCCGACCGACTCCAACAGCTACAACCACTCCAGCGGCGGCATCACCGTGTACGACTCGCTGGGCGTGAGCCACATCCAGGTCTCGTACTTCGTGAAGGGCGCCAACCCCAACGAATGGACCGTGCACAACTATGTCGATGGCCAGCCCGCCGGCACCCCGACCGCGGTCACCTTCGACAACAGCGGCAAGCTGACCGCCCCGGCCAACGGCAAGGTTGGCCTCGGCACCTTCACCCCGACCACGGGCGCTGGCCAGCTGAACATGACGCTGGACATCAGCGGTTCGACCCAGTACGGCGAGAAGTTCGCCCTGCGCAACACCCAGCAGGACGGCTATGCCGCCGGCAAGCTCAACGAGATCACTGTGTCCGAGTCGGGCGTGGTCTATGCGCGCTACTCCAACGGCGACGACAAGCCCCTGGGCCAGGTCGCACTCACCACCTTCAACAACACCCAGGGACTGGAATCGAAGGGCAACAACCTGTGGGTGGAGACCTTCGAGTCGGGCACGCCGCGCACCGGCATGCCGGACACCTCCAATCTCGGCAAGATCCAGGCCGGCTCGCTGGAAGCGTCCACCGTCGATCTCACCGAGCAGCTGGTCAACATGATCACCGCGCAGCGCAACTTCCAGGCCAACGCGCAGATGATCACCACGCAGGACCAGATCACCCAGACCGTCATCAACATCCGTTGATGAGCTGCTGACCCTGTCACGGAACTCCCCGCATGGATAAAGCCCTTTACGTGGCGATGACCGGTGCCCGCGCCTCCCTGCAGGCGCAGGGAACGCTCAGCCACAACCTCGCCAACTCGGATACTCCTGGCTTCAAGGAAGCGCTGGCCAACACCGAAGCCTTCCCGATCAAGGGTCAGGGCTTTGCCTCGCGGGTGGATGCGCTGCACGTCGACGCCGGCTTCAACCGCCGGCCCGGCGCGCAGCACATCACCGGCAAACCGCTGGACCTTGCACTGCAGAGCGGCACCTGGCTGGCGGTGCAGGCGAGCGATGGCAGCGAAGCGTATACGCGTGGCGCAGCCCTTTCGGTGACGCCGAACGGCCAGCTGGTGACCTCCAGCGGCCGTCCGGTACTGGATGACAACAACAACCCGATCGCCATTCCGCCCTACCAGGCCATGGAGATCGGTGCCGACGGCACGATCTCGATCATCCCGCAGGGCGAAGGCCCGCAGACGATGGCGCAGATCGGCCGGATCAAGGTGGTGCAGGCGCCGGACGAGCGCCTCGAGCGCGGCCTGGATGGCCTGTTCCGCAACACCGACCCGCGCCAGCCGTTCGCACCGGCACAGGGCACCGCCGTGCACAGCGGGCAACTGGAGGGCAGCAACGTCGATGCCGCCGGTGCGCTGGTGCAGATGATCCAGCTGCAGCGCCAGTACGAAATGCAGGTGCAGGTGATCAAGCACGGCGACGACAACGCGCGCAGCGCCAACAGCCTGCTCCGCCTGGGCAGCTGACGGATTTCCGGCGCCGCCCGGGCGCGGCGCTGGCACACCGCTTGCACACCCGCTACCAAGGGCCGCATTGCGCGGCCGGCTTCACCCAGACAGGACTCCGAAGATGAACCAGGCATTGTGGATCGCGAAAACCGGACTGGATGCGCAGCAGATGCGCATGTCGGTGGTTTCCAACAACCTCGCCAACACCAACACCACCGGCTTCAAGCAGGACCGCGCCAGCTTCGAGGACCTGCTGTACCAGCAGGTGCGGCAGCCGGGCGGCTCTTCGTCGGCGCAGACGCAGCTGCCGACCGGCCTGCAGCTGGGTACCGGCGTGCGCGTGGTCGCCACCGCCAAGAACTTCGAGCAGGGTGGCCAGCAGCAGACCGGCCGCGCATTGGACGTGATGGTCAACGGCCGCGGCTTCTTCGAAGTGCAGATGCCCGATGGCAGCTCGGCCTACACCCGTGATGGCTCGTTCAAGATCAACCAGGACAGCGAACTGGTCACCAACAGCGGCTACCCGGTGCAGCCGGGCATCCAGATTCCCGAGGGCGCGCAGTCGGTCACCATCGGCAGCGACGGCACCATCAGCGTAAAGATGGCCGACAACGCCGCGTCGGTGGAAGTCGGTGCGCTGACCCTGACCGACTTCGTCAATCCGGCCGGCCTGCAGGCGCGCGGCGAGAACCTGTTCCTGGAAACCACGGCCTCGGGCCCGGCCCAGAACGGCAATCCCGGCCTGAACGGTCTCGGCACCGTGGTGCAGGGTGCGCTGGAAGGCAGCAACGTCAATGTGGTGGAAGAGCTGGTGTCGATGATCGAAACCCAGCGCGCCTACGAAATGAATGCCAAGGCGATCTCCACCACCGACTCGATGCTCGGCTATCTCAACAACAAGATCTGACCGGCCCAACCGGGAAACCGCCATGTCGCCCATTTCCAACCTCGCCCGTACTGCCCTCGCCTGCACCGTGGTCGCCCTGCTCGGTGGCTGCGTGATCGCGGGCGACGTGCGCCCCTATCCGGCGATGGCACCGATCCAGCCGATCATGCCGCCGCAGGCCGCGCCCACCGCCGGTGCGATCTACGCCGCTGGCCCGACCCTGCAGCTGTATTCGGACCGCCGCGCGCGCGATGTCGGCGACCTGCTGACGATCACCCTGCTGGAAAACACCACCGCGCAGACCAGCGCCAACACGGCCACCAACAAGGAATCCAACCTGAGCCTGGGCACGCCGTCCATCCTCGGTGCGCCGGTCACCCTGGGCGGCAAGGACATCCTCAGTGCCACCGCCAAGGGCGCGCGTGACTTCACCGGCAAGGGCAACAGCGCGCAGAGCAACCGCCTGCAGGGCAGCGTCACGGTCACGGTGATCCAGCGCCTGCCCAACGGCAACCTGGTGGTACAGGGGCAGAAGAACCTGCGGCTGAACCAGGGCGATGAACTGGTGCAGGTGCAGGGCATCGTGCGCCCGGGCGACATCAGCCAGGACAACACCATTCCTTCCAGCCGCGTGGCTGAGGCCCGCATCGTCTACGGCGGCCGCGGCCCGGTCGCGCAGTCCAACGCAATGGGCTGGCTGAGCCGCTTCTTCAATTCCGGCCTGACGCCGTTCTGAGTATGGCCATGAACTTCTCCTTCTCTACTTCCTGGCAGCGACGCGTGGCGTTGATTGCGTCGCTGATGCTGCTGATCGTGGCCGCCCCGGCCAGCGCCGAGCGCATCAAGGACCTCGCCCAGGTCGGCGGCGTGCGCGGCAATGCGCTGGTGGGCTATGGCCTGGTGGTCGGCCTGGATGGCAGCGGCGACCGTACCAGCCAGGCGCCCTTTACCGTGCAGAGCCTGAAGAACCTGCTCGGCGAGCTGGGCGTGAACGTGCCGCCGAACGTCAACCCGCAGCTGAAGAACGTGGCCGCCGTGGCGATCCACGCCGAACTGCCGCCGTTCGCCAAGCCAGGCCAGCCGATCGACATCACGGTGTCTTCGATCGGCAACGCGGTGTCGCTGCGCGGCGGCTCGCTGCTGATGGCCCCGCTGCGCGGCGCCGATGGCCAGATCTATGCCATCGCCCAGGGCAATCTGATCGTGGGTGGCTTTGGCGCGCAGGGCAAGGACGGTTCCCGTGTCTCGGTGAACGTGCCCAGCGTCGGCCGTATTCCCAACGGCGCCACCGTGGAGCGTGCCCTGCCCGATCCGCTGGCCAACGGCGGCGACATCACCCTGAACCTGCACAACAATGATTTCACCACGGTCTCGCGCATGGTCGCCGCGCTCAACAACGCGTTCGGCGAAGGTGCGGCACGCGCGATCGATGGCGTGACCGTCGCCGTCACCGCACCGACCGATCCGGGCGCACGCATCGGCCTGCTGGCGCGCATCGAGAACCTGGAACTGACCCCGGGCACTGCCCCGGCCAAGGTGGTGGTCAATTCGCGCACCGGCACCGTGGTCATCGGCCAGCAGGTGCGGGTCGGCCCTGCGGCGATTTCGCATGGTTCGCTGACGGTGACGATCCAGGAGAACACCAACGTCAGCCAGCCCAATGCGCTGTCGGGCGGCCGTACCGTGGCCAGCCCTCAATCCACCATCACCGCCACCAACGACGGCAGCCGCATGTTCAAGTTCAGCGGCGGCACCAACCTGGACGAGATCGTGCATGCGGTGAACGCCGTGGGTGCGGCACCGGGCGACCTGATCGCGATCCTGGAAGCCCTGAAGCAGGCCGGCGCACTGAGTGCCGAGCTCGAGGTGATCTGACATGCGCATCAATCCCGCATTCGACCTGCACCCGGCGCAGCAGAACGATCCGGCGAAGATCGACAAGGTCGCACGCCAGCTGGAAGGCCAGTTCGCACAGATGCTGGTCAAGAGCATGCGCGATGCCAGCTTCGGCGACTCGCTGTTTCCCGGCGAGAACAAGATGTTCCGCGACATGTACGACCAGAAGATTGCCGAGGCGATGACCCGCGGCAAGGGCCTGGGCCTGTCCGGCATGATCACCCGCCAGCTGTCCGGCCAGGCCGCCGAAGGCCCGGCACTGGATACCCGCGTGGATCCGGCCAAGGCCAGCCGCGCTTACCAGCTCAACGCGCCGGCCAGGCCGGCACCGTCGCTGCCCCTGGAAGATGGCAGCCAGGCCGTGCGCATGCTGCAGCAGATGGCCGCAGGCGCACAGCACGGTGCGCAGGCCGCGCTGGCACCGATGGAGCAGGCACTGGACCTGATCGCCGGCCGTGAGAGCAGCGGCCTGCACCGCTCGCTGGGCACCGAGGATCCGTACATCGGCAGCCTGCAGGGCGAGGACTGGGCCGCCAACAGCGACCAGTGGACGGCGACGGCCAGCAATCGCGGCACGGCCGTGAGCCCGGCCGATGCCCTGGCCACGCGCACCGCCGTCGCCCAGCTCGGCGAGCACACCCCGGAGGGCTTCGTCGCCAGTATCTGGCAGCACGCACAGAGCGCGGCCAGGGAACTGGGCGTGGATGCCCGCGCCCTGGTCGCCCAGGCCGCGCTGGAGACCGGCTGGGGCAAGCGCCACATCAAGCACGCCGACGGCAGCACCTCGCACAACCTGTTCGGCATCAAGGCCACTGGCTGGAACGGCCAGCGCGCCACCGCAGGCACCCATGAATATGTCGATGGCGTGCGCCGCAACGAAACCGCCAGCTTCCGCGCCTACAGTTCACCGGCCGAGAGCTTTGCCGACTACGTGCGCCTGCTGAAGACCAGCCCGCGCTACCAGCAGGCCCTGCAGGCCGGCACCGACGTGCAGGGCTTCGCCCGTGGCCTCCAGCGCGCCGGTTACGCCACCGATCCGCGCTACGCCGCCAAGATCGCTGCGATCGCCGGCGGCCCGACCATCGAGCGCGCCGTAGCCGCCGTGGCCGACGCCGGCTCGCGCCTTGGCCAGACCTTCGCCAGCACCGCGACCGCGGCGCTGGGTATCACTCGTCGTTGAGGAACACCATGTCCAGCGTACTTTCCACCGGTACCGGTGCCCTGCTCGCCTTCCAGCGTGCGTTGGCGACCACCAGCCACAACGTGGCCAACCTCAATACACCCGGCTACAGCCGGCAGAAGGTGAACTTCGCCACCGCCGATCCACAGAACTATGGCTATGGCACGGTCGGCAACGGCACCCGCATCACCGACATCCGTCGCACGGCCGACCAGCTGGCGATTTCGCGCCTGCTCGACAGCAGCGGTGAGCTGGCGCGCCTGAAGCAGCTTTCGGGCATGGCCGACCGGGTCAACGCCCTGTTCTCCGATGCCGCCACCAACGTGGCCGGCGTCTGGTCGAACTTCTTCGACTCGGTCAGTGGCCTGTCGTCCAACGCGGCCGGCACCGCCGACCGCCAGAACATGCTCGACGGTGGCAAGGCGCTGGCCAACCGCTTCGTGCAGCTCAACACGCACCTGAACAATCTCAACAGCGAGGTCAACAACGGCCTGCTGGCCGGTGCGACCGAGGTCAACCGCCTTGCGCAGGAGATCGCGCAGATCAACGGTGCCATCGGCACCAACATTGCCTCGGCAGCACCGGACCTGCTCGACCGCCGCGACCAGCTGATCACCCAGCTGATCGGCTACACCGGTGGCACCGCGGTGATCCAGGACGGCGGCATCATGAATGTCTACACTGCCGGCGGCAACGCGCTGGTGGTGGGCACCACGGCGACCAAGGTCACCACCGTGGCCGATCCGTACCAGCCCGAGCGCCTGCAGCTGGCACTGGAGACCCAGGGCAACACCATCCGCCTCGACCCGAAAGCGGTCGGTGGCCAGATCGGTGGCCTGCTGGAATTCCGCGACACCGTGCTGACCCCTGCGCAGGCCGAACTGGGCAAGCTGGCGGTGGGCCTGGCCGAGAGCTTCAACCAGGTCCACCACCAGGGTGTGGATCTGTATGGCCAGATGGGCGGGGACTTCTTCAACGTCGGCAGCCCGCGCGTGACCGGCAACAACAGCAATACCGGAACCGCCAGCCTGAGCGCCACCTATGGCGACCTGGGCAAACTGGACGCACAGAACGTGGTGCTGCAGTTCGATGGCACCACCTGGAAGGCCAGCCGCGCCGACACCGGCGCCAGCATTCCCCTGACCGGCACCGGCACCGCCGCCGATCCGCTGGTGATCAACGGCGTGAACCTGGTCGTCGGCGGCACCCCGGCGGCCAATGACCGCTTCCTGCTGCAGCCCACCGCCGGCGTGGCCGGCAGCCTGGAGATGGCCATCACCGATCCGTCGCGCATTGCCGCGGCCGCCGCAGTCAAGGGCGCAGCCGCCACCGCCAACACCGGTACCGGCAAGCTGAGCGGCGTCACCGTCACCGATTCGGCCAACGCGAACCTGCGCAACCCGTCGGCGATCGTGTTCACCTCGGCGACCACCTACACCATCGACGGTGGCCCGCCGCAGACCTATACGCCTGGCCAGACCATCAGTGCCAACGGCTGGAGTTTCGTGCTCGATGGCGCGCCCAAGGTGGGCGATACCTTCAATATCACCCCGACCCCGGCCGGTTCGTCGGACAACAGCAACGCCTCCAGGCTGGCCAAGGTGGAAAGCACGAAGGCCTTCAACGCCGGAACGGTGACACTGAACGGTGCACTGGGTGGCCTGACCACCCAGGTCGGCGCAGCCGCCCGCTCAGCCGAGTACTCGCTCGATGCGCAGCTGGTGATCAATGACAAGGCACAGGAAGCCCGCGACGAGGTCTCCGGGGTGAACCTGGACGAAGAGGCCGCCGACATGCTGCGCCTGCAGCAGGCCTACCAGGCCGCCTCGCAGCTGATCTCCACCGCCGACAGCATGTTCCAGACCATCCTGGGAGCCGTCCGCCGATGAGCAGCCGCATCTCCACCAGCATGATGTTCAACCAGTCGGTGTCGCTGATGATGGCCAAGCAGGCCAAGCTCAGCCACCTGGAGCAGCAGATTGCCACCGGCAGCAAGATCGTCAGCGCCAAGGACGATCCGGTTGCCGCCGGCACTGCAGTCGGCCTTGATCGCAGCCTGGCCGCACTGGACCGCATGAAGCTCAACGCCGGCAATGTGCAGAACCGCCTGGGTGTGCAGGAAAACACCCTGGCGCAGGTCAACGACCTGATGGCGCGCGTCAACGATCTGACCATCCAGGCCAGCAATCCGGCGCTGAGCGCGGCGGACAAGAAGACGCTGATCACCGAGGTCAACCAGATCCGCGATGGCCTGCTGTCGCTGGCCAACGCCGACGATGGTACCGGCCGCTACGTGTTCGGTGGCACCAACGACGGTGACCCGCCGTTTGCCAAGATCAACGGCAAGGTGGTCTATCGCGGCGACCAGACCCAGCGCCAGGTTGAAGTCGGCCCCGATACCTATGTGCGCGACGCCCTGCCCGGCAGCGAGATCTTCATGCGCATCCCCACCGGCGATGGCTTCGTTGACGGCAGCGCCGCGGCCGGCAACACCGGCAACGGCGTGCTGACCAACATCACCCGCGACGGCAGCGACAGCTGGAACGGCCAGGGCTTCAGCGTGCGCTTCACCACCGGCACCCAGTACGAGGTGGTGGATGGTGCGGGCAACGTGACCGGCACCGGCACCTACAAGGCTGGCGACGACCTGGAAGTGAACGGTGTGCGCCTGCGCATCACCGGCGCACCGGCAGCGGGCGACAGCTTCAGCGTACAGGCCGCCAGCAGCCGCGACATCTTCTCCACCATGGACAACCTGGTCGCCGCGCTGGGTGCCGACACCGGTACCACCGCGCAGATGACTGCGCAGCAGAATCAGCTGCAGAGCGCACTGCGCGACGTGGCGCGCGCCTCGGAGCGGATGATCGATTCGCGCGCTGCCGGTGGTGCGCAGTTGAAGGCGCTGGACAACGCGGCGGAGATGCGCGAGGCCAATGGCGTGACCCTGAAGACCACGCTGTCGCAGATGCGCGACCTGGATTACGCCGATGCACTGAGCCAGTACCAGCTGCAGAGCACCGCACTGCAGGCGGCGCAGACAATCTTCTCGCAGATGCAGTCGATGTCGCTGTTCAACAAGCTGCGCTGACGCCTCTCCTGCGTCACCCCTGAAAGGCCGCGATGCCCTGCATCGCGGCCTTTTTCTTTTGCGCGCTCCCGTGTTGTTGCCCTCGACGGACATGGCCTGGTGCTGCCTGGCGCAGGTTCCAGCCAATTTTCCGTGATTTTCCATCAAGCCCGACCCCGCCCCGCCGATACCTTCATCAGCGCTGGTCAGGCCCTGCCCGACCGCCCCTCCCGGGGTCGCTTCCACCCTGGCAACAGGGCTGAAAACCCCGGGAAAACAGCTTCAGGCAACGAATTCTGGCTTCAGCGGAATTCACGGCTAAAGGTTGTTGACAAAGCGCCGTTATTCATTTGGCAACGGCGAAGCACACAGCCACACAAAAAACAGGCGGCGCTTCGTTTCATTCACCAACGGGTTCCATATAAGAGGAGACGACCCCATGGCACAGGTAATCAACACCAATACGATGTCGCTCAACGCTCAGCGCAACCTGAGCACCAGCGGCAGCTCGCTCGCCACCACCATCCAGCGCCTCTCGTCCGGCCTGCGCATCAACAGCGCGAAGGACGACGCGGCCGGCCTGGCCATCAGCGAGCGCTTCACCACCCAGATCCGTGGTCTGGACGTGGCCATCCGCAACGCCAACGACGGCATCTCGCTGGCCCAGGTCGCCGAGGGTTCGCTGAACGAAGTCGGCAACAACCTGCAGCGCATCCGTGAACTGGGCGTGCAGGCCTCCAACGCCACCAACTCGGCCAGCGACCGCAAGGCCCTGCAGGCCGAAGTGACCCAGCTGGTCTCGGAAATCGATCGTGTGGCCAAGCAGGCCGACTTCAACGGCACCAAGCTGCTGGACGGCAGCTTCACCAGCCAGCTGTTCCAGGTCGGTGCCAACGCCGGCCAGGCCATCGCCATCAACAGCGTGGTCAACGCCAAGGCCGATTCGCTGGGGGCGGCCACCTTTGCCAACGGCTACACCGGCACTGCGCTGGCGGTGGACAAGGCCACGGCCGACACCACCTACTCCGGCCTGCAGGTCTCGGTCACCCCGCCGGGCGGCACCGCCACCACGGTCACCATCAGCGACTTCACCGTGAAGGCCGGCGAGTCGATCACCTCGGCCACCGCTGCGGCGATCAACAACAAGCTGGGTGAAACCGGCGTGGTGGCCTCGGTCAATGCCGGCGTCATCAGCCTGGCTTCGGTCAAGGATGGCCAGACCTTCGCCCTGGGCGTCAGCGCGGCAACCCCGCCGGCCGGCGTCACCGCCGCGACCATTGCCGGCCTGGGCCTGACCGAGACCAGCACCAACGGCGGCACCCTGACCGGTGCGGCGGCCAGCTTCGTCAAGGACCTCAACGTCACCACCGCCGAAGGCGCACAGAAGGCGATGTCGATCGTCGACAAGGCCCTGGAATCGGTCAACAGCGTCCGCGCCGACCTCGGCGCGATCCAGAACCGCTTCACCTCGGTGGTCGCCAACCTGCAGACCTCCTCGGAGAACCTGTCCGCATCGCGCAGCCGCATCCGCGATACCGACTTCGCCAAGGAAACCGCCGAACTGACCCGCACCCAGATCCTGCAGCAGGCCGGTACGGCCATGCTGGCCCAGGCTAACCAGGTACCGCAGAACGTGCTCAGCCTGTTGCAGCGCT
Source organism: Stenotrophomonas maltophilia complex sp. Om-AH-Sm3 (assembly GCF_059337855.1). Classification (NCBI taxonomy): domain Bacteria; kingdom Pseudomonadati; phylum Pseudomonadota; class Gammaproteobacteria; order Lysobacterales; family Lysobacteraceae; genus Stenotrophomonas; species Stenotrophomonas maltophilia complex sp. Om-AH-Sm3. The sequence goes on from NZ_JBYBLQ010000003.1 coordinate 314,735, forward strand.
GACATGAGCCGCCCCCGGGGCACGTCGGGGGCGTCTGACCCAACTCACGTGCAACCGCTCAAGGACCTCTCCTCATGGCACAAGTCATCAACACCAATACGATGTCGTTGAATGCTCAGCGTAACCTGAGCACCAGCGGCAGCTCGCTGGCCACCACCATCCAGCGCCTGTCCTCCGGTTCGCGCATCAACAGCGCCAAGGACGACGCCGCCGGCCTGGCGATCTCCGAGCGCTTCGGCACGCAGATCCGCGGTACCGACGTCGCCATCCGCAACGCCAACGACGGCATCTCGCTGGCCCAGGTCGCCGAAGGTTCGCTGACCGAAATCGGCAACAACCTGCAGCGCGTCCGCGAGCTGTCGGTGCAGGCCTCCAACGCCACCAACTCGGCCAGCGACCGCAAGGCCCTGCAGGCCGAAGTGACCCAGCTGGTCTCGGAAATCGACCGCGTCGCCAAGCAGTCGGACTTCAACGGCACCAAGCTGCTGGACGGTTCGTTCTCCAGCCAGCTGTTCCAGGTCGGTGCCAACGCCGGCCAGGCCATCGCCATCGACAAGACCATCGATGCCAAGGCCAATGCCCTGGGCGGCGCCAAGTTCGACACCAACTCGCTGGCCCTGGCCGACCCGGGCACCAACGCTGATTTCAGCACCACCGGCCTGTCCATCAATGGCGTCGCCATCGCTGACGTCTCGGTCAAGCAGGGCGCGGACGCCGCTGCCACCGGCAAGGCCTCGCGCGAAGCACTGGTCACCGCGATCAACGCCAAGATCGGCGAGACCGGCGTCTATGCGGAAGTGAACGGCACCACCGGCGTGACCCTGACCTCGGTCAAGGACAGCACCAACGCCGATGGCTCGTTCAAGGCCATCACCGCGACCCCGGGCACCTGGACCGGCGCCACTGCGCCGACCTTCACCGCGACCACCGACGCTGCGGCGCCGGCCGCCAAGTACGCCAGCAACCTGGACGTCAGCACCGTGAAGGGCGCCCAGCAGGCGATGGAAATCGTCGACAAGGCCCTGGGTGCGATCAACAGCACCCGCGCCGACCTCGGTGCCGTGCAGAACCGCTTCACCTCGGTCGTGGCCAACCTGCAGACCTCGTCGGAAAACCTGTCGGCATCGCGTAGCCGCATCAAGGACACCGACTTCGCCAAGGAAACCGCCGAACTGACCCGCACCCAGATCCTGCAGCAGGCCGGTACGGCCATGCTGGCCCAGGCCAACCAGGTGCCGCAGGGCGTGCTCAGCCTGCTGCGCTGATCCACTCGCTGATCGACCTCCGGGCGCTGCATGACGCCGCGCCCGGATCCTGAAACACGTTCCACCTTCGCCAAAGGAAAAGCACCATGGCACAAGTCATCAACACCAACACCATGTCCCTGAATGCTCAGCGCAACCTGAGCACCAGCGGCAGCTCGCTGGCCACCACCATCCAGCGCCTGTCCTCCGGTTCGCGCATCAACAGCGCCAAGGACGACGCCGCCGGCCTGGCGATCTCCGAGCGCTTCGGCACGCAGATCCGCGGTACCGACGTCGCCATCCGCAATGCCAACGACGGTATCTCGCTGGCCCAGGTCGCCGAAGGTTCGCTGACCGAAATCGGCAACAACCTGCAGCGCGTCCGCGAGCTGTCGGTGCAGGCCTCCAACGCCACCAACTCGGCCAGCGACCGCAAGGCCCTGCAGGCCGAAGTGACCCAGCTGGTCTCGGAAATCGACCGCGTTGCCAAGCAGTCGGACTTCAACGGCACCAAGCTGCTGGACGGCACCTTCTCCAGCCAGCTGTTCCAGGTCGGCGCCAATGCCGGCCAGGCCATCGCCATCGACAAGACCATCGATGCCAAGGCCGGCTCGCTGGGCACCTCGACCTTCGCCACCGGTGCGACCGCTGCCCTGGCCGCCAGCACCGACGGTGCCCGCTTCTCCGGCACCGTTATGGGCGTGGACATCGGCACGGTTGAAGTGAAGGCCGGCGCCACCACGGCGGATGCATCCAAGGCCGTCGCCACCGCCATCAACGCCAAGATCGGCGAGGCCGGCATCTACGCCGAAGCCAATGCCGACGGCTCCCTGAAGCTGAGCTCGGTGAAGGAAGGCAAGGCCGTTGCCACTGCCGATATCGCCCTGATGCGCAGCGACTACGATGCCACCGCCAAGACCTGGGGCACCGCAGCGGCTGCCGGCGCCTACACTGCTGGCACCGACACCTCGGCCAACGTGCAGAAGCTGGACGTGAGCACCGTGCTCGGTGCCCAGCAGGCCCTGGAAGTGGTCGACAAGGCCCTAGGTGCGATCAACAGCACCCGCGCCGACCTCGGTGCGATCCAGAACCGCTTCACCTCGGTCGTGGCCAACCTGCAGACCTCGTCGGAAAACCTGTCGGCATCGCGCAGCCGCATCAAGGACACCGACTTCGCCAAGGAAACCGCCGAACTGACCCGCACCCAGATCCTGCAGCAGGCCGGTACGGCCATGCTGGCCCAGGCCAACCAGGTGCCGCAGGGCGTGCTCAGCCTGCTGCGCTGATCCACGGCAAGAAGGTGCCGCTACCGTCGGGTCGAACCGACGGTAGCGGCAACCGGGAAGCCACGATGCACGAAGGCGCGGGCCATGCCCGGCCCGGGATGAGTCCCGATCCGGCTTGGCATCGCCCGCTCCTGCGGACCTCTCTTTCAGCGCTGTACCTTTGACTGTACGTACCGGGCGGCTTCGTCTCCCCCCGATTGTCAGTAGCCTGATCCCTCCCCTGCATTGGGGGAGGGCTTTTTGCAGACTCCCGGCAGCCCGCGGTGAACCCACCCGCACCCTGCCCCAGCCCTCCTGCAACCCGCGTGCCAGAACCTGCGCCAGGCGATTGGCACGGCACATGCATCAACGAAGTCCTCAAGACCCAGCGGCGCAGGCCGCTATTTTCGTTGACGACGGGCCAGCGCACGACGGCCGGGCCCGGATACCAGGAGAAACGACGTGGCAGACTTTGGATACGGTGGCATTGGCTCGGGACTGGATATTTCCAGCATCGTCAACCAGTTGGTCGCAGCTGACCGCAAGCCCGCCGACAATGCGCTGAACCTGCAGCAGTCCAAGGCCAAGATGCAGTTGTCGTCGATCGGCACCATCACCTCGGCCTTCGACAAGCTGAAGACGGCGCTGACCGCACTGAAGGCCACCACGGCGTTCGACACGCGCACGGTGACCGCCAGCAAAGGCGGCGACAAGGGCACCGACGAGATCCTGACGGCGTCGGTCGCGCTGTATGACGTTGGCACCACCAAGGCGGCGGCCTCCAACGGCACGCACGTGGTCAATGTCACCTCGCTGGCCACCGCGCACAAACTGATCGCCGATACCTCGGTACCGAAGACCGACACGTTTGCTGCCGGAACCTTGACGCTGACCGTTGGCGTGGGCGACAAGGCCAAGACCATGAACGTGGAGGTGGAGGACGGCGACACGCTGACCACCATCCGCAACAAGATCGATGCGGCCGGCCGCAAGGAAGGCGTGCAGGCCACCCTGATCAGCTCCGGCGACGACCAGTACCTGTCGATCGCCCAGGAGAAGACCGGTGCCGCCAACGCGATCAAGCTCGAGTACGCAGGCAGCGACGCCAAGCTGGGGGGGCTGGTCAACAGCCTCAAGCAGAACACCGCCGCCGCCGACGCCGAGCTGACCATCGATGGTGTGAAGGTCGTCAGCGCCAGCAATACCGTGGCCGATGCGGTTCCGGGCCTGACCCTGAACCTGAAGATGCCGGGCACCAGCACGGTGACCATCAGCACGGATACTGCAGCAGCCACCAAGGTGATGCAGGAGTTCGTCACCGCCTACAACGCTGCACTGGCGGCGATCAACACCGAAACCAAGTACGACGCCAAGACCAAGGAAGCCTCTACGCTGACCGGCGATGCGCAGATGCGCGGCGCCACCAGCCAGCTGCGCTCGGTGATGTCGAGCGTGCTCAAGGACCTGGCCGGTGACAAGCTCGATGCCAAGGCGATCGGCCTGGATACCCGCGGCTATCCCAATGCCGACGGCACACTGATCCTGGACACCACCAAGTTCGCCGCCGCCCTGGCCAGCCAGCCGGAGAAGATGCGCCAGGCGATCACCGGTGATACCGGCGGCGCCGGCAAGCTGTACACGCTGGTCGACGGTTATGTGAGCACCACGGTCGGCAAGGAAGGCGCGTTCGTCGCGCGCACCAAGGGCCTGAACACCACGCTGGACAACATCGACAAGCGCCGCAAGGATCTCGACACGCGGATGAAGAGCGTGGAAGAGCGCTACAAGAAGCAGTTCATCGCGCTGGACAGCCTGATGGGCAAGTTGCAGCAGAGCAACACGGCGCTGCAGCAGCAGCTGGCACAGTTGAACCGCTGACGATGCGTGCGTGGCACTCAAGTTTGCCGCGCAATGCACCGATAACGGACGCAACAGCAATCATCGCCGCGCCGCCGGCACCGATCCCCACGATCACCCGACGGCACCCCGCGCAAGGAGAATCACGAATGTACGGTTCCAGCCGTCAATATGCCGAGCAGTACCGCCAGGTGGGAGTGACCAGTGCGGTCGCCGATGCCGATCCGCACAAGCTGGTGGCGATGCTGCTGGCCGGCGCGCTGGAGCGCGTGCGTCGCGCCCTGGCCAGCCTCGAGCGCGGCGACCAGGCCGGCAAGGGCAAGGCGATCGGCGAAGTCTGCGCGATCGTCGGCCACCTCAACGGCTCGCTGGACCATGAGGCCGGCGGCGAGATCGCCGGCAACCTGTCGGCCCTGTACGATTACGTGCTGCAGCGCCTGACCGAAGCCAACCTGCACAACGACCGCGCCGCGCTGGATGAATCGCTGCAGCTGCTGGGCGAGATCGACAGCGCCTGGAACGCGATCCCGCACGAACAGCGCCGCCCGGCCGCGGTGGCGCCATGAGCCTGCCCGAACTGCACGCGCAGCTGGATGCCTTCGAGAAGGCACTGGGCGATGACGCCCTGGACCAGGCCGACAGCCTGCTCGACGGGCACGACAGCACCCTGCATGCCCTGCTCAGCCAGCCGCTGACCGCTGCGGACCACGGGCCGCTGAGCGCCCTGTTCGAGCGCCAGCAGAGCCTTCTGGGCCTGCTGCGCCAGCGCCGCGATGCAGCAGCCGCACTGATGAATGACGGCCAGCGCTCTCTTCGCGCCGCCCATGCCTACCTGCAGGCAGAATCGCTGGCATGACCCAGCTGCCGACCACGTCGCTGCACCATCCTGCCGAAAGCGAGCTGTTCGACGAAACGCTCAGCTGCGAGCTGGCCCTGCCGGCCGAGTTCCAGGCGGGCAGCGCGGCCGGACGCACCAGCGGTGCCGAAGGCCTGCTGCGCAGCTTGGCACTGGTCGAAGACAGCCGTGTTGACGAGCACGACGAGCGCAACGAGGCCACCCTGCAGCTGCAACGCCTTGAAGCCAAGCTGGACCTGGCGATGGTGCTGCTCGGCCGCTTGGTGCGCCAGCAGGGCCTGGAACTGCCCCTGCGTCCGGTGCGCTGGTCGCGCCGTGGCATCCGCCTGCAGCTGGGCCCGCGCAGTGGTGCCAGCCCCGGACAGGCCGGCGTGGTGCGCCTGCAGCCCAGCGACTGGCTGCCCGACCACATCGACCTGCCGGTGGAAGTGATCGCCGAGGCAGCCGACGGCAGCGGCGGCCACTTCCTGTGGCTGCGCTTCCAGCGCCTGGGCGACGGCCTGGAAATGGCAATGGAACGGCACCTGTTCCGACTGCACCGCCGCCAGGTGGCCGAGGCGCGCCGGGCGCGCTGAAAGCTGCCACCATCACGCTTGGCGGGCAAGCCTTGGCGCGCCCGTTCAGCTAAGTTAAGGTGGACTCCCCTACACGGATCTGTTGCGTGCCTGTGCGAGTTCTCATCGTCGACGATCACACCCTCGTCCGCGCCGGCCTGGCGCGGCTGCTGCAGGGGTTTGCCGACGTGCAGCTCGTCGCCGAGGCCAGCAACGCCGAACAGGCACTGCAGCTGGCCCTGCAGCATGCGCCGGATGTGGTGCTGATGGATCTCTCGTTGCCGGGCCGCACCGGCCTGGAAGCGCTCAGCGACATCCGCCTGCGCGCCCCGGGCACCCGGGTGGTGATGATGACCATGCACGACGATGCCGCCCATGTGCGCGACGCCCTGGATCGCGGTGCGGTCGGGTTCGTGGTGAAGGATGCAGCACCGCAGGAGCTGGAACTGGCGCTGCGCGCCGCGCATGCCGGCCAGGTGTTCCTGAGTCCCCAGATCTCGGCCAAGATGCTGGCCCCCATGCTGGGCCGCGAGAAGCCCACCGGCATTGCCGCGCTGTCGCCGCGCCAGCGCGAGATCCTGCGCCGCATCGGCAAGGGCGAAAGCAACAAGGAAATCGCCGCGGACCTGGGCATCAGCGTGAAGACGGTGGAAACCCATCGCGCACGCATGATGGAGTCGTTGGGCTGCCGCCGCGCCAATGACCTGTTGCTGCTGGCCGCGCGCCACCAGCACGAGCTGGAGTGATTGCCTGCGAATGGGGTCAGATCCCTTTCCGCAGGAAAGGGATCTGACCCCTGCCCGGCACTGCACCGGCGACGAATTCCCGTCACCCTGACACGCCCCGACAGGAACCCGTACACGGCACAGCCCGGTCACCCCGGCAACCACACCGAAAATCAGCAACTTAGGCGCGATCATCGTCAACATTCCGCGCCGATGTAGGGAATACCCCTACATCCTGTCGGGACAACCACGAATCCCTTCAGGAACCCCCCGATTCCGCCCACGCCGGATCAAAAGCAAGATGCGTTCCACAAGGCGCCGGGGAGCGGCGCCGGGGAACCACGATGAAGGCTGCACTCTCGACCCAGCTGGGCCAACAACTTCACCTCACCCCGCAGCTGCTGCAGTCGATACGGCTGTTGCAGCTTGATGGCCTGCACCTGGAACAGGAAATCCAGCGCCTGCTGGACTCCAACCCGCTGCTGGAGATCGAAGAGGCCGAAGCGCCTGCCGCTGATGCCACCGAGGTCAGCGCCACCACGCTGGAAACCGCCGCGTTCGACGAGCTGCCGGAGTCTTCGATGTGGGACGTGGCCGGCGCCAGCTGGCAGGACGGCGACGACGACCGCATGGCGCGCATTGCCGCCGGTGAGTCGACCGACCCTCAGCTGCGCGTGCTGCAGCGCCTGGCGCTGGACATGGACGACCGCGAACTGGCGGTGGCCGCGTTCTGGCTCGACCACTGCGACGAGGCCGGCTACCTGCAGGCGCCACTGGCGCAGCTGCAGCTGCTGGCCAGCGCCCAGTTCGACATCGCCGCCGAAGGCGTCGAGGCCATCCGCCAGCAGCTGCTGCACGGTGAACCGGCTGGCATGGCTGCGCAGGACCTGCGCGAAGGCCTGCAGGCACAACTGCGCAGCCTGCACGGTGTGGTCCCCGCGCGTCACCTGGCCGCCCGCATCCTCGATGGCGCGCTCGAGGCACTGGCCGCGCACGACTACCCCGCCCTCGCCCGCCAGCACGACGCCGAGATCGACGACGTGCGCGAGGCGGTGCGCCTGATCCTCTCGCTGCAGCCGCGCCCCGGCGACAGCCTGCTGCCCGAACGCAATGCGGTGGTGGTACCGGACGTGGTCGCCTGGCATGCCGATGGGCAGTGGAAGGTGGCACTGAACCCGGCCACCAGCCGCCGCGTCTCGATCAACAGCCAGTACGAACAGGCGCTGGCCGAAACCAGCGAAGCCGCGCCGGCACTGCGCGAGATGCTGCAGGAGGCGCGCTGGTTCAGCCGCGGCCTGTCGATGCGCTACGACACCCTGCTGCGCACCGCGCGTGTGATCGTCGAGCGCCAGGCCGCCTTTCTGGTGCGTGGCGAAGAGGCGATGGCGCCGCTGACCCTGAAGGAAGTGGCCGAGGAAATCGGCATGCACGAGTCCACCGTCTCGCGCATCACCACCGGCAAGTTCCTGCAGACCCCGCGCGGCACCTTCGAACTGAAGCACTTCTTCGCGGTGCGCCTGGAAGGCGCCAGCGTCTCCGGCCAGGCGGTGAAAGCCATGGTCCGCCGCCTGATCGACGCCGAACCCGCCGGCCGTCCGCTGGCCGACGAGGCCATTGCCGGCCTGCTGTCACGCCAGGGGGTGAACATTGCCCGCCGAACCGTCGCAAAATACCGAGAACAACTGGATATCGCCCCGGCCCGCGAACGGCGCCGGCTCAGCGCCAGGCAACCGCAGCTGGCCCGGGTGGGCTGAAAAGGATGTTGGACATGAACAAGCTCACGGTCCTGCTGGTCGATGACCACGAGGGCTTCATCAACGCGGCGATGCGCCATTTCCGCAAGATCGACTGGCTGCAGATCGTCGGCAGTGCCGGCAACGGCCTGGAAGCGATCGAGCGCTCGGAAACGCTGCGCCCGCAGGTGGTGCTGATGGACCTGGCCATGCCGGAGATGGGCGGCCTGCAGGCCACCCGCCTGATCAAGTCGCAGGACGATGCGCCGTACATCGTGATCGCCAGCCACTTCGACGACGCCGAGCACCGCGAACACGCGCTGCGTGCCGGTGCCGACAACTTTGTCAGCAAGCTGTCCTACATCCAGGAAGTCATGCCGATCCTGGAAGGCCTCAGGGAGGAACAGTCGTGAGTGAATCGCGCATCCTGGTGCTGGACAACGACGCCGTGCGCGCAGAGCGCACCGTTGCCCTGCTGGAATTCATGGACTTCAATCCGCGCTGGGTCTCCGACGCGGCCGACTTCGACCTGGGCCGGCAGCGCCAGAACGACTGGATGGCGGTGATCGTCGGCAGCCTGGACGACAGCCCCGCCAGCACCGCGCTGTACAACTGGCTGGGCGGCAGCAGCCTGCCGCCTCCGGTGCTGCTGGCCGATGGTGATGCCGCAGTGTTTGCCCAGCAGCACGGGCTGCATGAAGCGAATATCTGGCCGCTGGAAACGCCGCTGCGCCACGCGCAGATGGAAGCCCTGCTGCGCCGCGCCAGCCTCAAGCGCCTGGATGCCGAGCATCAGGCCGGCGCCGCGCAGGACCAGGGACCCACCGGCAACGGCCCGGCAGTGAGCGCCCTGCGCACCATGATCGAGCAGGTGGCCGCATTCGATACCACCGTGCTGGTGCTGGGTGAATCCGGTACCGGCAAGGAAGTGGTGTCGCGCGCCATCCACCAGCGTTCGCCCCGCCGTGACGGACCGTTCGTGGCGATCAACTGCGGCGCCATTCCGGCCGACCTGCTGGAAAGCGAACTGTTCGGCCATGAGAAGGGCGCCTTCACCGGCGCGCTGACCGCGCGCAAGGGCCGTTTCGAAATGGCCGAGGGCGGCACCCTGCTGCTCGACGAAATCGGCGACATGAGCCTGCCGATGCAGGTGAAGCTGCTGCGCGTGCTGCAGGAGCGCAGTTTCGAGCGCGTGGGTGGCAACCAGACCATCCGCTGCAACGTGCGCGTGGTGGCCGCGACCCACCGCGACCTGGAGACCCGCATCGCTGAGGGCAAGTTCCGCGAGGATCTGTTCTACCGCCTCAACGTGTTCCCGATTGAAGTACCCGCGCTGCGCGAGCGTCGCGAAGACCTGCCGGCACTGGTGGAAACCATCGCCGCGCAGCTGGCCCGCACTGGCCGTGGCGAAGTGCGCTTCACCCCGGAAGCCCTGCAGGCGCTGGCCGGCTACGAATGGCCGGGCAACGTGCGCGAGCTGACCAACCTGGTCGAGCGCCTGGCGGTGCTGCATCCGGGGGGCTCGGTGCGCGTGCAGGACCTGCCGGCCCGTTACCGTGGCGATGCGGCACTGGCCGCCGCCACGCCGGCACCGGCACAGCCGGCCGCCAGCGAAGAACGCCTGGACCTGCGCAGTTTCTCCTTCCACGCCCCGGGCAGCGGCAACCAGCCGGCACTGGAGCACGGCATTGCCGTCAATCGCCCGGCGGCACCGGCGGCGCTGCCCGACGAAGGCATGGACCTGCGCAACCACATGGCCAACATCGAACTTGGCCTGATCAACGAAGCACTGGAACGCACCCAGGGCGTGGTCGCCCACGCGGCCCAGCTGCTCGGCCTGCGCCGCACCACCCTGGTGGAAAAGCTGCGCAAGTACGGCATCGAGCGCGAGCAGGCCGAACTGGCCGGCTGAAACGCATTGCCAGCATGAAGGGGGCACGAACGCCTGGGCTTGCCCGGGCGTTGGTGTTTTGGGCCCTGGGCTCACATCCCTTTGCTGCGGAAAGGGATCTGCGCCCATTGCTTTTGCACGTTTTCCTAGAGACAACACCGCCGCAGTGCGGAGCATGGCGAGGACACCCCCAAGGAGGTTCCACCATGCATCGCCTTGCCCTGCTCGCCACCCTGCTCTGCCCGGCCCTGGCCACCGCGGCCAACTGCACGCTGCCTGTCACGCTGGACCAGCGCCACTTCACCAACCTCAGCGACCCGTTGTATGCGCCGGACAATCCGAACGCCGGACGCATGGTGCAGCTCAGCTTTGCTGGCAGCCAGTACGTGCTGGACATCCTCGGCACTGACTTGCGCATCGGCGGCAGCTACCGCTACCAGCGCCTGGCCCCGCATATCGCGGAGATCCAGATGAGCGAAAGCCACCCGGCCGGCCCCGCACGCTACACCCTGCTGCTGACCTGCCAGAGCGACCGCCAGGGTCGCTTCATCTACACCCAGCACGACGGCCCCATCGCCCCGCGCCAGCGCCAGAATTCCGGCCGCTGGACCCTGCAGCCGTAGGCCAGAAAACCGACGCCGGATAAATGGCGCCTTCAATGGGGTCAGAGCCCGTCCAATCAGTGCCGACCAACGGTCGGCACCCACCAACAGCAGCAGGTCCCAACAGATCGCGGCCCACTGTCGAAGGCGGGGTGGGTCCGGTTGCGGGGGTGTCCGCGGCATGGATGCCGCGGCCAAGCCCCCAAGGACGGGTTTACGGCGCCCCCCGCAACCGGACCCACCCCGCCAACCCTCAGTAGACCCGCTTCTGCTGTTGCTCCGGCTCCGGCTTCGGTCATTGCCACTGAGGTTGCCGGCCAGCGGCCGGCACTACCGCGGGGAGCGGGGTGCAACCCCGCACGCACACCCAACCTCCTCACGTCACTGAATCGAAAACCGGTTTCGGCACGGCACTTGCACTGGCTCCAGCAGACAACCCCATCCCTGTTTCTGGAACCGTTGCAGATGTCCCACTCCGTCACTTCGATCCTTTCGCAGATCCGCTCCTATCAGACCCAGATGGGGCAGCCGGCGCTCAACCCGCTGGGCGAAACGCCGCGCAGCAACGCCCTGCCGGGCACGGTGCTGGACGCGCCGCAGGCCCAGCCGGCCAGCTTCACCGAAACCCTGCGTGGTGCGATTGCCGGCGTCAACGATGCGCAGCAGAAGTCCGGCGCCCTCGCCAAGGCCTTTGAAATGGGCGACCCCAGCGCCGACCTGGCCAAGGTGATGGTCGCCTCGCAGCAGTCCCAGATCGCCTTCCGCGCCACCGTGGAAGTCCGCAACCGTCTCGTCCAGGCCTACCAGGACGTGATGAACATGCCGCTGTAAGGAACATTGACGCATGGCACTGACGCTCTCCAAGGACAGCCTGAACGCCGAGAAGGCCGGGCAATGGTTCGACCGCCTGCAGAGTCTGCAGATCACCCGTCGGCTGGGCCTGATGGCGATGATCGCGGTGGCGGTGGCGGCAGGCCTGTCCGTGTTCTTCTGGTCACAGAAGCCGGGCATGGTCCCGCTGTACACCGGCCTGGACCAGAAGGCGACCGCTGAAGCGACCGACCTGCTGCGCGCCGCGCAGATTCCGTTCGCGCTCGATCCGGCCACCGGTGGCATCACCGTGCCGGAAAAGAACCTGCACGACGCCCGCCTGAAGCTGGCCGGCTCCGGCCTGACCGACAGTGGCAAGCTCGGCTTCGAGCTGATGGAACGCGACCCGGGCTTCGGCGTCAGCCAGTTCGTGGAAAGCGCGCGCTACCAGCACGCGCTGGAAACCGAGCTGTCGCGCACCATCAACACGCTGCGCCCGGTACGTGATTCACGCGTGCATCTGGCCATTCCCAAGCCCAGCGCCTTCACCCGCCAGCGTGACGTGGCCAGCGCCTCGGTCACCCTGGAACTGCGGGGCGGCCAGCAGCTGGAACGCAGCCAGGTGGACGCCATCGTGCACATGGTCGCGGCCAGCATTCCGGACCTGGCGCCGGAACGGGTGACCGTGGTCGACCAGAGCGGGCGCATGCTCAGCATCACCGACCCGAACAGCGAGGCGGCGGTCAACGCCGCGCAGTTCGAGCAGGTGCGGCGCCAGGAAACCTCTTTCAACCAGCGCATCCGCGAGCTGCTGGAGCCGATGACCGGCCCCGGCCGCGTCAACCCGGAAGTGAGCGTGGACATGGACTTCTCGGTGACCGAGGAAGCCCGTGAGCTCTACAACGGTGAACCGCAGAAGCTGCGCAGCGAGCAGATGAGCGAGAACACCACCAGCACGCCGGGTCCGCAGGGCGTGCCGGGTGCCACCAGCAACAGCCCGCCGGGCCAGCAGGCCGCGCCGGCCACCGCGCAGGCCCCGACCGAAAGCAGCAAGAACGCCACCCGCAACTACGAGCTGGACCGCACCCTGCAGCACACCCGCCAGCCGGCCGGCCGCATCAAGCGCGTGTCGGTGGCGGTGCTGGTGGACAACGTGCCGCGCGCCGGCGCCAACGGCAAGATGAGCCCGCAGCCGCTGTCGGCCGCCGAACTGACCCGCGTCGAGGCGCTGGTCAAGCAGGCCGTCGGCTTCAACGCCGAGCGTGGCGACACCGTGTCGGTGATGAATGCCCCGTTCGTGCGCGAGACCACGCCCGAACAAGGCCCGGCCTGGTGGGAGCTGCCGTGGGTGCACGACGCCGGCCGCATGCTGCTGGGCGCGGTGGTGGTGCTGGCGCTGCTGTTCGGCGTGCTGCGCCCGGCGCTGCGCGCGATCACCGGCCAGAGCAGGAAGGCAGACGAGCAGGCGCTGGAGCCGCATACGGCGGATGTGCAGCTGGTCGATGACGATGGCATTGCGCTGCCAGCGCTGGGCACCGACCGGGCAAGCCTGGGCGGACCGGATGCGCTCGCACTGCCGGTGGATTCATATGAGGAACGACTGCGGATGGCGCGTGAAGCCGTGAAGACCGACTCCAAGCGCGTGGCCCAGGTGGTCAAGGGCTGGGTGGCCAATGACTGAGGCACAACTGACCGGTGTACAGCGCGCGGCCGTGCTGCTGCTTTCGCTGGGTGAGCTGGATGCGGCCGAAGTGCTGCGCCACATGGAACCCAAGGAAGTACAGAAGATCGGCATCGCCATGGCCACCATGACCGACATCACCCGCGAGCAGGTGGAGCGTGTGATGGACCAGTTCGGCCAGGAACTGGGCTCGAAGACCTCGCTGGGCGTGGGTTCGGATGACTACATCCGCAACATGCTGGTGCAGGCGTTGGGCAGCGAGAAGGCCGGCAACCTGATCGACCGCATCCTGCTCGGCCGCAACACCACCGGCCTGGACGCGCTGAAGTGGATGGACCCGCGTGCGGTGGCCGACCTGGTGCGCAACGAGCACCCGCAGATCATCGCCATCGTGATGGCGCACCTGGAAACCGACCAGGCCGCCGACGCGCTGAAGCTGCTGCCGGACCGTACCCGCGTGGATGTGCTGCTGCGCATCGCCACCCTCGACGGTATTCCGCCGAACGCGCTCAATGAACTCAACGAGATCATGGAGCGCCAGTTCGCCGGCAACCAGAACCTGAAGTCGTCCAACATCGGCGGCGTGCAGTGCGCAGCCAACATCCTGAACTTCATGGACAGCGGCCAGGACCAGGCAATCCTGGGCGAAATCGCGCGCATCGATGCGCCGTTGAGCAACCGCATCCAGGACCTGATGTTCGTGTTCGACGACCTGGTCGACCTGGACGATCGCGAGATGCAGCTGGTGCTGCGCGAGGTGAGCGGCGAGCGCCTGGGCCTGGCCCTGCGCGGCGCCGACATCAAGGTGCGCGACAAGATCACCCGCAACATGTCGCAGCGCGCGGCCGAAATCCTGCTCGAAGACATGGAGGCCCGCGGTCCGGTGCGCCTGTCCGACGTGGAAGGCGCGCAGCGCGAGATCCTGGCCATCGTCAAGCGCATGGCCGATGAAGGCACCGTCACCATCGGTGGCAGCGCGGAGGCCATGCTGTGAGCAACGTCGTGCGCTGGCTTGCCCCGGACCTGCTGGCCCAGCCCGAACCAGTGCTGGAGCAGGAGGATGCGTTCGAACTCACCGAGCCGGATCCGGAACACGAACCGGAGCCGCCGCTGCAGCTGCCGACCCTTGAAGAGATCCAGGCGATCCAGGACAACGCCGAGAAGGAAGGGTTCGAACAGGGCCATGCCGACGGCTACGGCCAGGGCCAGGCCGAAGTACGTCGCCTCGCCGCGCAGATCGAAGGGATCCTGGACAACTTCAGCCGGCCGCTGGTGCGGCTGGAGAACGAAGTGGTCGGTGCACTCGGCGAACTGGCGGTTCGCATCGCCGGCGCACTGGTCGGCCGCGCCTACGAAGCCGAGCCGGCACTGCTGGCGCAGCTGGTCGGCGAAGCGATCGACGCCGTGGGCGGCAGCACCCGCGAGGTGGAAGTGCGGCTGCACCCGGATGACATCGCTGCCCTCGCCCCGCTGTTGAATCTTTCGCCGACGCAGCGCCTGGTACCGGATACCAGCCTCAGCCGTGGCGACCTGCGCGTGCACGCCGAAGCCGTGCGCATCGACGGCACCCTGGAAGCCCGCCTGCGCGGGGCCCTGGATGCGGTGATCCGCCAGACCGGAGCCACCGCATGAGCGTCGGACCGCAAACCACTCCGCCGCCGGCCGACTGGGCCGTAGCCCGCAACCTGCGCCTGGCGCGGCGCCTGGATGGCCTGCGCGTGGACACCGCGCATGGTCGCGGCCTGATCCGCGAGGGCGTGTTGCGCCGTGCGGTCGGGCTCACCCTGGAAGCGGTCGGCTGCGAAGCGCCGCTGGGTGCCAGCTGCAAGGTGGAAGTGGTCGACGGTGGCTGGGTCGATGCAGAAGTGGTCGGCTTTGCCGGCGAGCGCACCTACCTGATGCCCAGCGCCGAACTGCATGGCCTGCTGCCCAATGCCCGGGTGGTGCCATCGGCGCGCCGGGGCGGCGTGGAAGTGGGCGAAGGCCTGCTCGGCCGCGTCATCGACAGCGACGGCGTGCCGCTGGATGGCAAGGGCCCGATCCGCGCCGAAGGCCATGTTGGCATGGCCGGCGTGTCGATCAATCCGCTGGCGCGTGAACCGATCACCCAGCCGCTGGACGTGGGCGTGCGCGCGATCAACGCGCTGCTGCCGATCGGCCGCGGCCAGCGCGTCGGCCTGTTCGCCGGGTCCGGCGTCGGCAAGTCGACGCTGCTGGGCATGATGACCCGCTACACCGCCGCCGACGTGATCGTGGTCGGCCTGATCGGTGAACGCGGCCGCGAAGTGCGCGATTTCGTCGAGACCACGCTGGGCGAGGAAGGCCTTCGCCGCGCCGTGGTGGTCGCCAGCCCTGCCGACCGGCCGCCGCTGGCGCGTCTGCATGGTGCCTACCGCGCCACCGCCATTGCCGAGTGGTTCCGCGACCAGGGCCTGAACGTGCTGCTGCTGATGGACTCGCTGACCCGCTTCGCCCAGGCGCAGCGCGAGATCGGCCTGTCGGTCGGCGAACCGCCGACCACTCGCGGCTATCCGCCGTCGGTGTTCGCCAAGCTGCCGGCACTGGTCGAACGCGCCGGCAATGGCGCCAAGGGCCGTGGCTCGATCACCGCGTTCTACACGGTGCTGACCGAAGGCGATGATCCGCAGGATCCGATCGCCGATGCCGCGCGCGCGATCCTCGACGGCCACATCCTGCTCTCGCGCCGCGTGGCCGACAGCGGCTTGTACCCGGCCATCGACGTCGAGTCGTCGGTCAGCCGCGTGGTCACGGAAATCGCCGACGAACCGTGGCGCCTGCGCATCCGCAAGTTGAAGCGACTGGTCTCGGCCTACTCGGCCAACCGGGACCTGATTGCGATCGGTGCCTACCAACGCGGCAACGACGCGGCCACCGACGAAGCCCTGGAACGCTGGCCGGAAATCATGGAGTTCCTCGGCCAGGACGTTGCCAAGGCCGCAGATCTCCCGCACAGCCAGGCGGCGCTGCAGCGCCTGGTGGAACAAGAGAGTTAAGCCATGAACCAGTCCAAGCGCATCGATCCCCTGCTCAAGCGAGCCCAGGAACATGAGGACGCAGTCGCCCGCGACCTGGCCGAACGCCAGCGCGTGCTCGACACCCATCTGTCGCGACTGGACGAACTGCGCCGCTATGCCGAGGAGTACGCCAACGCACAGATGGCGGCGACCAGCCCGGCACAGTTGCTCAACCGCCGCGCCTTCCTCGATCGACTGGACAGCGCGGTCGAGCAGCAGCAGGCCACGGTCAATGGCAACCGCGAGAAAGTGGAGGCCGAGCGCGCGCGCCTGATCCTGGCCAGCCGTGACAAGGCGGTGCTGGAGCAGCTGGCCGCCAGCTACCGGGCGCAGGAAAAGGTGGTGACCGACCGCCGCGACCAGCGCGAGATGGACGACATTGGTGCACGGCGTGCACGCCTGGTGCAGGCCGAAGACCAGGACGGCGCCGAGCAGGGAGGCCGCTCGTGATGCCCGCCCCGCTCGCCAGCAGCGCCAACACGGCCACGCCCGCCACCAGCAACAGTGCCGCACGTGCCTCGCGCAGCGAAGGCGGAAAGGACTTCAGCCAGCTGCTGCAGGGCGGCGCACCGTCTGCACCCACGCCAGCCGGCAGCGCCACGACACCGATGCCATCCACGCCGAGCCAACCATCGACCGCCGACAGCAATGGCCAGGCACCGGATGAACGCAATGCGGGCGCCGAAGCGGCAACCGCTGAAACGCCGTCGCTGCCGCCCGTTGCCGTGACCCCAGCGGGACCCGGCACCGAGAAGGACAAGCCCGCCGCGACCGAGGACGCCCCGTGGCCACCGCCCGGCCTGGCCGGCCTGGTGCTGGCGATGCCGATGCCTGCCGATCCGGCCGCTGCTCTGCCGACCACCGCTGCACCGGCGCTGGCCAGCGACGGTAGCGCGCTGCCTGCTGCTGCCCCCGCCACGAACCCGACACTGCCTGCAGACGCGCCGGCGACGGCCACCACAACCCCAGTGGCGGCTGACGCCAAACCGGCGGCGACCAGTGCGGACGATGCCACGGCGCTGCCACTGCCGGAGATGATCCTGCCCGGCAAGCGCAGCGAGCGCGGCGAAGGCAGTGACGTGGCCGCCGTTGGCGACCGCGCCAGCACACCCCTGCTGCACGCCCCGGCAGCAGCCGCCGTACAGGACCTCAAGGCGGCGCTCGCCGCCGGCAATGCGATCTTCAATGGCGAGCCGACGCCGAAACCCGTGCTGGGTGACGATGGCTTCGACCAGGCCATCGGCGCACGCCTGGGTTGGCTGGCCGACCAGAAGATCGGCCACGCCCACATCCGCCTGAGCCCGGACGACATGGGCCCGGTCGACGTGCGCCTGCAGTTGAACGGCGACAAGGTGCACGCCAGCTTCAGCAGCCCGCACGTGGACGTGCGGCAAGCGCTGGAAAGCAGCCTGCCGCGCCTGCGCGAGCTGCTGGGCGAACAGGGCTTCCAGCTGGCCCACGCCGATGTCGGCCACCAGTCACCGGGTGGTGAGGGCAATGCGCCGGGCCAGCCCGGTGGCAGCGGCATCATCGGCGACGGAGAACCGACGCCGGGCGATGCCAGCGTGTCGTCGGCGCAGTTGATCCGCCAGCGCGGACTGCTGGACGCCTACGCCTGACAGCCGTGCCGACCAGGGTCGGCACCCACCAGCGCAGGTTTCCGACGGAATTCCGTCGCATCCCGCTGCCCGGCCTTCGGCACGCCCCTTGCATATCCCGGTGAAGCAACCCTCAGGAGCTTCACCCGTGGCCGCAGCCGCTGACAAAACCAAGAAGACCGCAGAGAAGGACAAGGCCGCCAAGCCGCGTAGTCCGATCCTGATCACCGCGCTGGTGGCCGTACTGGCCGCCGCTGCCGCCGGTGGCGGCGTGTGGTTCTTCACCCAGTCCAAGCACGAAGAGAAGACCGCGCAGGCGCCGAAGAAGAGCGCGACCCCAGCCCCGGCACAGTACTTCGCGCTGGACCCGGCCTTCGTGGTCAACCTCAATGGCCCGGTCGACGGCCCGCGTTACCTGCAGCTGGAGGTCCAGCTGATGACCCGCGACCCGGCCGCGCTGGAAGCGATCAAGACCCACGCCCCGGCCATCCGTGCGCGCCTGCTGATGCTGTTCTCGCAGGTCAGCCCGGACCAGATCGCCGATGTCGCCGGCAAGCAGAAGCTGCAGGCCGCCTCATTGGCCGAGGTGCAGAAGGTACTCAAGGCCGAGACCGGCAGCAACGGCGCCGACGATCTGCTGTTCACCAGCTTCGTGACCCAGTAAGGGCCCACCGATGAATGATCTGCTGTCCCAGGACGAGATCGATGCCCTGCTCCACGGCGTGGACAGTGGCGCGGTCGAGACCGATGCGGAACCCCCGTCAGGCGAAGCGCGCTCGTACGACTTCGCCAGCCAGGACCGCATCATCCGTGGTCGCATGCCGACCCTGGAAATGGTCCATGAGCGCTTCGCGCGCCTGTGGCGGATCGGCCTGTTCAACCTGATCCGCCGCTCGGCCGAACTGTCGGTGCGCGGCATCGAACTGATCAAGTTCAACGACTACATGCACTCGCTGTATGTACCGACCAACCTGAACCTGATCCGCTTCAAGCCGCTGCGCGGCACCGGCCTGATCGTGTTCGAGCCGACCCTGGTGTTCGCCATCGTCGACAATTTCTTCGGCGGCGACGGGCGCTACCCCACCCGCATCGAGGGCCGCGAGTTCACGGCTACTGAAATGCGGGTGATCCACCTGCTGTTGAAGCAGACCTTCGCCGATCTGCGCGAAGCGTGGGCACCGGTGATGGATGTCGACTTCGAGTACATCAACTCGGAGATCAACCCGCATTTCGCCAACATCGTGACCCCGCGCGAATATGTGGTGGTGTGCCGCCTGCACGTCGAGCTCGACGGTGGCGGCGGCGACATCCACGTCACCCTGCCCTACTCGATGCTGGAACCGATCCGCGAACTGCTCGACGCCGGCATCCAGAGCGACCGCAACGACCGCGACGAGAGCTGGGGCAAGACCCTGCGTGAGCAGCTCAACGTCGCCGAAGTCACCCTGTCCAGCGTGCTGGCCAGCAAGCGCATGACCTTGCGCGACCTGACCCAGCTGAAGGTCGGCGACATCCTGCCGATCGAGCTCAGCCCGCAGGTGCCGCTATGCGTGGAGAACATCCCCGTGTTCACCGGCGAGTTCGGCATCGCCAACGGCATGAACGCCGTGAAGATCACCGCTACCCATCCGCCGGGCACCCGCCCGCGCGTACCCGTCATCCAGGAAGACCCGCAATGAACGATATCGACGCCCTCGAACCGACCCCGGCCCAGTTCAGCAGCCTGCAGGCCGATGAGGCAAATGGTCCGGACCTGAACCTGGACGTGATCCTCGATGTGCCGGTGACCCTGTCGCTGGAAGTCGGTCGTGCCCGCCTGCCGATCCGCAACCTGCTGCAGCTCAACCAGGGCTCGGTGGTGGAACTGGAGCGCGGTGCAGGCGAATCGCTGGACGTGTTCGTCAACGGCACCCTGATCGCCCACGGCGAAGTAGTAGTGATCAATGACCGCTTCGGCGTGCGCCTGACCGACGTGGTCAGCCCCAGCGAGCGTATCCGGAGACTGCGTTGAGCCTGCTGGCCTCCACCCTGCTGGCGGTCGGCAAGGCCGCCGCGCCGATCGGCCCGCAGGTCGGCCAGCATGCGGCCGCCGCACCCAGCCTGTTCGGTGCGGTGCTGGCGCTGCTGGCGGTGCTGGCACTGGTGATCGGCCTGGGCTGGCTGCTCAAGCGCATGCCCGGCAGCGGCTTCCGCCCGGCCGAAGGCATGAAGCTGGTGGCCAGCCTCAGTGTCGGCGCCAAGGAACGCGTGGTGGTGGTCGAGGTCAATGGCCAGCAACTGCTGCTGGGCGTCACCGCCGGCGGCATCAACACCCTGCATACCCTGCCCGAACCGCTGCCGCCGCCGGCACCGGTGCGCGTGCCGGACTTCAAGAACCTGCCGAATTTCGCCCAGCTGCTGCAGCAGCGGCTGCGCAAGGACCCCTGACATGCGTGTCCCCCGTACCCGTCTCGCCACCCTGACGCCGTGGCTGCTGTTGCTTGCCCTGTGCCTGTTGCCGGCGCTGGCGTTCGCCGCACCCGGCGCGCCGGCCACCCCTCTGCCGGACGTCAACGTCGGCAAGATCGGCGGCCAGCCGGTCAGCCTGCCGCTGCAGACCCTGCTGCTGATGACCGCGATCACCCTGATCCCGTCGATGCTGCTGGTGCTGACCTCGTTCACCCGCATCATCATCGTGCTGGGCCTGCTGCGCCAGGCGCTGGGCACCGGCCAGACGCCGTCCAACCAGGTGCTGCTGGGCCTGGCCCTGTTCCTCACCGCGATGGTGATGATGCCGACCTGGGACAAGGCGTGGAGCGCGGGCATGGCGCCCTACCTCAACGGCGACATCGACTTCCAGACCGCATGGACGCTGACCACGCAGCCACTGCGCGGCTTCATGCTGGCGCAGATCCGCGAGACCGACCTGATGACCTTTGCCGGCATCGCCGGGCATGGCACCTACGCCAGCCCCGACGCGATCCCGTTCCCGGTGCTGGTCGCTTCGTTCGTCACCAGTGAACTGAAGACCGCCTTCGAGATCGGATTCCTGATCTTCATCCCGTTCGTGATCATCGACCTGGTCGTTGCCAGCGTGCTGATGTCGATGGGCATGATGATGCTGTCGCCGATGCTGGTATCGGCGCCCTTCAAGATCCTGCTGTTCGTGCTGGTCGATGGCTGGGTGCTGACCGTGGGTACGTTGGCGGCGAGCTTCAATCCGGCCTGATATCCCCCGTAACGCGCAGTCGAGCAGGGCTCGACTCTACATGAGCAGATGGAATCCGAATGTCTCCCGAACTTGCCTTGACTGAACTGCGTGGCGGCCTGATCACCGTGTTGTGGGTGGCCGGCCCGCTGCTGCTCACCGTACTGGTGGTGGGCGTGGTGGTTGGTGTCGTGCAGGCCGCGACCCAGCTCAATGAACCGACCATCGCCTTCGTCGCCAAAGCTGCAGCGCTGACCGCGGTGCTGTTCGCACTGGGCAGCCTGCTGATCGGCCACCTGGTTGAATTCACCACGCTGCTGTTCCAGCGAATTCCGCACCTGATCGGCTAGGACACGCGCTTCGATGGACGCCGCCACCCAGATGGCTGCCGACGGCCTTCAGGCCTTCGGCATGATCGGCACCGTTCTGTGGACCATGCTGCGCATCGGCGCTGTGGCCATGGCCATGCCCATGGTCGGGACCCGCGCCGTCCCGTCACGGGTGCGCGTGGTGCTGGCTGGCACCCTGGCCATCGCCCTGGCACCGCTCCTGCCCCCGGTGCCGGACTGGACCGGCTTCGACGCCGCCACGGTGCTGACCATCGCGCGCGAGCTGGCCATTGGCGTATCCATCGGCTTCCTGCTGCGGCTGGTGTTCGAAGCCGGTGCGATGGCGGGCGAACTGATCGCGCAGGGCACCGGCCTGGCCTTCGCGCAGATGAGCGACCCGCTGCGCGGTGGTACCTCCGGCGTGATCGGACAGTGGTTCTATCTGCTGTTCGGACTGCTGTTCTTCACCGCCAACGGCCACCTGGCGCTGATCTCGCTGCTGGTGGACAGCTATCGCGCGCTGCCGATTGGCGCCCCGCTGCCGGATCCCCATGCCTTCTTCAGCATCGCCCCGACCTTCCTGCTGACCGTGCTGCGAGGCGCGCTGAGCCTGGCCATCCCGCTGACCGTGGCGATGCTGGCGGTGAACCTGGCCTTCGGTGTCCTGGCGCGAGCCGCCCCTGCGCTGAACCCGATCCAGCTGGGCCTGCCGGTTTCGCTGCTGCTGGGCCTGTTCCTCCTGGCGCTGCTGGCCGGGGAAATGGGGCCGCCGGTACAGCGCCTGTTCGACGCCGCCTTCCAGGCCGCGGACGCCATCACACGCTGACCCGGTCATCACGTATTGCCGCTTGAAGTCCCCCCCGGTCTGCGCGTTAGAGTGAATGCGCGGCAACCGGGGGGATGCCGCACCTGGCCGGCGCCCGTTCGCGTTGGCCTGCCTCATGCATGCCCCACCGTGGTTTCCGTCGACAGGCAGGTCCGGGAGACTGACGAATGCTGGTAGGCACGTACAACCCGTGGCTGGTGGCGATCTCACTGCTGGTCGCCGTGATGGCGTCGTACACGGCGCTGGCCATGGCAGGGCGCACGGTCACCGCCCCGGGCAGGGCTGCCGCCTGGTGGTGGCGCCTGGGGGGCGGATTCGCCATGGGCCTGGGTGTCTGGTCGATGCACTTCATCGGCATGCTGGCCTTCGATCTGCCCATTGCACTGGGCTACGACCTGCCCATCACCCTGCTCTCGCTGGCCCTGGCGATCGCCTCGTCGGTGTTCGCACTGTGGCTGGTCTCACTGCGTACCCTGCCCCATCCTCGATTGGCCGGTGGTGCCCTGCTGATGGGCACCGGCATTGCCGGCATGCACTACGTCGGCATGGCAGCGATGCGCATGCAGCCCGGGATCGACTACGACCCGGGCTGGCTGCTGCTCTCCCTGGTGGTGGCGGTGGCTGCGTCGTGGACCGCGCTCTACGTTGCGTTCCGCCTGCGCGCGCAGCGCACCCGCGTCGGTGACCGGTTGGCAGCCGCGGGCCTGCTCGGCCTGGCCATCGTCGGCATGCACTACACCGGCATGGCCGCCGCGCGTTTCCCGGAAGGCAGCATCTGCGGCGCGGCGGTCGGCGATGGCCTGCAGAGCGAGTGGCTGGCGATGCTGGTGGTGGTGCTGACGGTTGCGATCCTGGCGGTGGTGCTGGTGGTCTCGTGGCTGGACCAGCGTGTGGAGGCGCAGCTGCTGCGGCTGCGCAACTCCATGCTGAGCACCTCGTTGACCGATGCCCAGCAGGAACTGACCCAGGCCGCGCTGCACGACCCGCTGACCCGCCTGCCGAACCGCCTGCTGCTGCAGCGGCGCATCGTGCAGGCGCTGGCCGAAGCCGAACAGGGCGGCAGCCGTTTCGCGGTGATGTTCATGGACCTGGACGGATTCAAGCAGGTCAATGATGCCTACGGCCATCAGGCCGGCGACGCACTGCTGGTGGCGGTGGCCGAGCGTACCCGGCAGCTGCTCCGGCCCAACGATATGCTGGCCCGTCTGGGCGGCGACGAATTCGTGCTGGTGGTGCGCATCGAGCACGACGAGGACCTGCCCACCCTCGCCCGGCGCATCCTGCAGGCGGTGGGCAGCGGCCCGTTGCTGCCCGACAACGAACTTCAAGTGACCGCCAGCATCGGCGTGGCGATCTGCCCCGACCACGCTGCCAGCGAGCGCCAGTTGATGGCCTTCGCCGACGCGGCGATGTACCAGGCCAAGGAATCCGGACGCAACGCCTTCGTGCTGTTCGCCGACTGGATGAACGACAGTGCCGAGCAGCAGTTCCGGCTGCTGGCCGACCTGCGCCGTGCGATCGGCAGCGAGCAGCTGTTCCTGCACTATCAGCCGAAGATCCGCGTGGCCACCCAGAAGGTGGCCGGTGCCGAAGCGCTGATCCGCTGGAAACACCCGGAGCACGGACTGATCCCACCGGACCGCTTCATCCGCCTGGCCGAACGCAGCGGCGCGATCAACGAGATCGGTCGCTGGGCACTGGACCAGGCCTGCCAGCAGCTGCGGCGCTGGCGCGACGCCGGGCATGAAGGCTGGTCGATGTCGGTGAACCTGTCGCCGGTGCAGTTCAGTTCGCCACACCTGCTGCAGGATGTGCGTGAAGTGATCGAACGCTATGGCATTGCCCCGCGCCACCTCGTGCTGGAGATCACCGAAAGCACGGTCATGCGCGATACCGATACCAGCCTTCGCCTGCTGCAGGCGCTGTCGGCGCTGGGCGTGGGCATCTCCATCGATGATTTCGGAACCGGCTATTCCAGCCTGCTGTACCTGAAGCGGCTGCCCGCCACGGAGATCAAGATCGACCACGCGTTCGTGCGTGACCTGGAACACAGTGCGGAGGACGTGGTGATCGTCTCGGCGATCGTGGCGCTGGGCCATGCACTGGACATGGACATCGTCGCCGAGGGCGTGGAAACCGCCGCGCAGCGCGCCTACCTGGAGCGCCTGGGCTGCGACTTCCTGCAGGGGTACCTGCTCGGCCGCCCGGTCGACGCGGCGCGCTTCATGCAGCTGCACGACCTGCCCCGGCCGCGGATCGAGCTGAGCACCGGCTTCAAAGCGCCCGAAGGTGGGGGACGCTGAATCCACCTGGCGATGCAACAGGTGATGGCCTGCTGAGAAGCGCTCGGCGCACCGACCTGATGGTCGGAGGGTGCGTTGGTTGTCTGCAAGAGTTCTGGACTCTTCTGCAGAAATACGCAATTCACGGTAACGTCGACGTTGCCATTTGCGTCATCCTTGGAGCGGCCAGGTCGAACGCTGACGCGCCGGCAAGCCATCCAGCTTCATCTTGGGGATGCTTCCTCCTGCCGGTCAACCGATGCTCAACGAGCCCTGGCCTCCCATGCCGTTGTCGCGAGCAAGATCGTCCACTTCAGCAGGGAGGGGTGATCCTCGAGTTGTCGGAGACGGCAAACGCGACTGACTGCAACCGCTGGCAAAGTGTTGAAAGCAGGGCCATGAACTCAGAATTGGCTGCCTCAGACCATGCTCGACCGAATCGAAGAGTAAGGTGTATGGAGCTCACCGGGTCTCCATTCAGAGCGGACTCGAGCGAGTAGCGCTCACCATCCGAGAATGCACCTTGGACACATCCGGGGAACACCAACTCCAATGATGCGATTACGGCCTGGGGACACCCGATATCCTGCACAGCCTCAACATTGGACAGGTCTCTTTCACCGATGTCCTCCAGCTTCAAAACGACAATGTCAAAGCTCATTGCTGCGATATCCCATCCTGCAGTTCATTCAGCATCGCCCTTCTCTTCTGCGTGTTTTGTCATCATGCCTCATGTAGCTGTTAGCTGCCCCCTGTACAGCAGCAGTTGAACGATCTTCCCCGCCCGCTAAATGCGATAGCGCGGCAGCGCATAGGGCACTGCGAACGCCAGAATGAGCAGGAGCAGACACACAGTGCTGCCGTTCGCGGCTGACGGATAGCGGCACGGTTCTTGCACGCCCTCCGGCACCCCCAGCCGCAGTGCCCGTGATGTCCGAGAACGAATCCGCCGGCGAAAAGACCGAACAACCGACCGAAAAACGCCTGCGCGACGCCCGTGAACAGGGCAACCTGCCGCGCTCGCGCGAACTCGGCACCGCCGCTGTGTTCGGCGCCGGTGTGCTGGCGGTGATGGCCATGAGCGGCTCGATCGGCCGTGGCGCCACGGCCTGGATGAAGCAGGCGCTCAGCCCGGAACAGAGCCTGCGGCAGAACCCGAAGGAACTGTTCGGCCACTTCGGCGACCTGCTGTTGCAGTTCATGCTGGTGATCGCACCGCTGGTGCTGGTCTGCCTGCTGGCCAGCTTCGTCGCCCCGCTGGTGATGGGCGGCCTGCGCTGGTCGCAGAAGGCGTTGCTGCCTGACATCAACCGCATGAACCCGATGAGCGGGCTCAAGCGCCTGTATGGCCCCGAGGCGATTGCCGAGTTCACCAAGTCGCTGCTGCGCGTGGCCTTCGTCGGTGTGGCCGCCGGTCTGGTGGTCTGGACCGGCTTTGACACCCTGCGCGGGCTGATCCACCACCCGCTGGAGACCGCCATCACCGACGGCCTCGGCTTCACCCTGCGCCTGCTGCTGGCCACCGCCGGCGCCATGCTGGTGCTGGCCGCCATCGATGCCCCATACCAGCGCTGGAACTGGATGCGCAAGCTGAAGATGACCCGTGAAGAGCTGCGCCGGGAAATGAAGGAAAGCGAAGGCAGCCCCGAGGTGAAGGGCCGCATCCGCCAGCTGCAGCAGCAGATGGCCAACCGCCGGATGATGGAAGCGGTGCCCACCGCCGACGTAGTGGTGGTCAACCCCACCCACTACGCGGTGGCCCTGAAGTACGAAGGCGGCGCCATGAACGCCCCCACCGTGGTCGCGCTGGGCGTGGACGAGACCGCCCTGCGCATCCGTGAAGTGGCCGACGGCAACAAGGTCGCGATCGTCTCTGCCCCGCCTTTGGCACGCGCCTTGTATCGGGAAGGCCAACTCGGAAAGGAAATTCCCGTGAGACTGTATTCGGCCGTCGCCCAGGTCCTGTCCTACGTCTACCAGCTGCGCGCCTGGCGCACTGGCCCGATGCCGGACGCCCCGCAGATCCAGGTGGATGAATTCGGCAAGGGAGGCCGCCCGTGAGCGCCCAGCCCGCCACCGGATTCAACACCCGCCGCGCCCTGGAAATGATCCGCCAGGGCCTTGGCGCGCCGCTGATCGTGCTGGCCCTGCTGGCCATGGTCGTGGTGCCACTGGCCGCGCCTGTCCTCGATGCGCTGTTCACCTTCAACATCGCCATCTCGCTGATGGTGCTGCTGGCGGTGGTCTACGTGAAGCGCCCGCTGGATTTCACCATCTTCCCGATCGTGCTGTTGATCACGACCATGCTGCGGCTGGCGCTGAACGTGGCCTCCACCCGCGTGATCCTGCTCAATGGCCAGAACGGGCACGATGCCGCGGGCAAGGTCATCGCCGCCTTCGGTGAATTCGTGATCGGCGGCAACTACGCGGTCGGCATCGTGGTGTTCGCGATCCTGACCATCATCAACTTCGTGGTCATCACCAAGGGCGCCGGCCGCGTCTCGGAAGTGACCGCGCGCTTCATCCTGGACGCGATGCCCGGCAAGCAGATGGCGATCGACGCCGACCTCAACGCCGGTTTGCTGACGCGTGAAGAAGCCAAGCTGCGCCGCGAGGAAGTCCGCGAGGAAGCCGACTTCTACGGTGCGATGGACGGTGCCAGCAAGTTCATCCGCGGCGACGCCATCGCCGGCATCCTGATCCTGTTCATCAACATGCTCGGCGGCCTGGCCGTGGGCGTGCTGCAGCATGGCATGCCGTTCGGCGAAGCCGCCGCCACCTATACCCTGCTGTCGATCGGTGACGGCCTGGTGGCACAGCTGCCGGCGCTGCTGGTCTCCAGCGCGGTGGCGATGCTGGTCACCCGCGCCTCGCGCTCGCAGGACATGGCCCAGGCCATGACCGGGCAGGTGTTCGGCCAGTACCGGGCGCTGGCGATCACCGCCGGCATCATCGGCCTGGTGGGCCTGGTGCCGGGCATGCCCAACGTCGCTTTCCTGACGCTGGCCTCGATCCTTGGCTTCATCGCCTGGAAGCTGTATCGCAAGACCAAGGCACCGGCTGCCGATGCGACAGGCAGTGGCACCGATGCCGCCACGCTCACTGCGCTCGGCCGCCCGGCCGCCGCGGCCCCCACCGCCGAACTGAGCTGGGACGAACTGCGCCCGGTCGATCCGCTGGGCCTGGAGGTCGGCTATCGGCTGATTCCGCTGGTGGACAGCAACCAGGGCGGCGAACTGATGGCGCGCATCAAGGGTGTGCGTCGCAAGCTGACCCAGGATGTCGGCTTCCTGATCCCGTCGGTGCACATCCGCGACAACCTGGAATTGCCCGCCAACGGCTACCGCGTGCTGGTGCACGGCGTACCGGTGGCCACCGCCGAGATCCACCCCGACCGCGAGCTGGCCCTGGATCCAGGCAGCGCGCTGGGCGCACTGGAGGGCATTGCCGGCAAGGATCCCGCGTTCGGCCTGGATGCCACCTGGATCCAGCCGCACCAGCGCGCCCAGGCCGAAACGCTGGGCTACACGGTGGTCGACCCGGCCACCGTGGTCGCCACCCATCTGTCGCACTTGATCCGCGAACACGCGCCGGAACTGCTCGGCCACGAAGAAGTGCAGCACCTGCTGGCCAACCTGGCCAAGAGCGCGCCCAAGCTCGTCGAAGATCTGACGCCCAAGGCGCTGCCGCTGTCGGCGGTGGTGCGCGTGCTGCAGAACCTGCTGGTGGAGCGCATTCCGATCCGCCAGCTGCGCAAGATCGCCGAAGCGCTGGTCGAACATGCGCCCGCCAGCCAGGACCCGGCCGTGCTGACCGCCGCGGTGCGCACCGCACTGGGCCGCTTCATCGTGCAGGAGATCGCCGGAATGTCGGCGGAGCTGCCGGTGTTCACCCTCAACCCGCAATTGGAACGTGTCTTGCAGGAGTCCACGCAGGGCAACGGCGCCGCGCTGGAACCCGGACTCGCTGAGCGACTGCACCAGAGCCTGGCCGAATGTGTCAGCAAGCAGGAAGCCCGCAACGAGCCCGCGGTCGTGCTGGTACCTGGCCCGGTGCGCGCCGCGCTGGCCCGCCTGGTCCGCCACAGCGTTCCGTCGCTGTCGGTCCTGGCCTACAGCGAGGTGCCGGAGGACAAGCGCCTGAAGCTGGTCGGAACGATCAGCTGACGCCCGCCCGCCGATGCGCCAGAAAACAGACACCACTTTCGAACCAACGCAACTGACAGACACCAAGGGGAACCCGCACCGTGCAGACCACCGACCACCCGAGTTCCCCGACCGCCACCCCGCCGTCTTCGCCCCGTGACCACAGCATGAAAATCAAACGATTCGTCGCCGCCGACATGCGCTCGGCCATGAACCTGGTGCGCAAGGAACATGGTCCTGACGCCGTGATCCTGTCCAACCGCCGGATCGAGGAAGGCATCGAGATCGTCGCCGCCGCCAACTACGACGAGAGCGCGGTGCAGCGTGCGCTGGAAGCCTCGCGCCGTGATGTCGCACCGCCGCCGGCCCCCAAGCCGCGCACCGCCGCCGACGCGGTGATCGCCGCCGTCACCCGCCGCCGCAGCAGCACCCCGGCACCGGAACCGATTGCCGCGACCACCTCGGCGGTGGCCGCCCTCGCCCGTGCAGCGGTGGGCGCTACCGGCCGCACCCTGGACAGCGCCGACGAGATCGTGCCGACCCGCGGCAGCACCGGCTTCGCCGCCACGCTGGCACGCGCCGCCGTCAATGAGCCGGCGCTGCCGGACCAGATCTTCGCCCCGTTCGCCGAAGCCATCGTCGCACCGGCACCCGCCAGCGCCACTCCGGCCAACCGCGCCCGCTTCCAGATCGACCCGCCGCACGAGGCGCATCACGAAAGCGCGGCCCCGGCCGTGCAGCCGCCGCCGCTGCCGACCGCAGCCCTGTCCGAAACGCAGCCGGAGGTCGCGGCAAGCGAACCGGCGCTGGCCGATGCCACCGTCGAAACCGCGCCGACGCCGACGCTCGCCCCAGCCCCGGTCCTGACCGTGGTCGCCCAGGACGACGCCGAGATCCGCCAGCTGCGCCAGGAAGTGGCCGGCATGCGCCAGGTGATCGAGCGCGAAATGAACCGCTTCACCGACGAGCGCCTGCGCGGCTGCCCGGTGCGCGCCACCGCGCTGGACCTGATGGACGAGTACGGCTTCGATGCTGGCCTGGCCCGCGACGTCGCCATGCAGATTCCGCTGGAGACTGAGGCGCACCGAGGCCGCGGCCTGATGCTGGGGCTGATCTCGCGCAAGCTGCCGATCGCCCCGGTCGACCCGCTGGAGGAAGGCGGCGTGATCGCGCTGGTAGGCCCGACCGGCGCCGGCAAGACCACCACCATCGCCAAGCTGGCCTCGCGCTTCGCCGAGAAGCACGCGCCGCGTGACGTCGCCCTGGTCACCACCGACACCACCCGCATCGGCGCCCGCGAGCAGCTGTATGGCTATGGCAGGCAGCTCGGCATCGCCGTCCACGAGGCCAACAGCGGCACCGACCTGGACCAGCTGCTGGAACGCCTGAAGGACTACAAGCTGGTACTGATCGACACCGCCGGGCTGGGCCCGCGCGACCGCGCGCTGGCCGCCCAGCTGCAGTGGCTGCGCGCCGCCCGCCAGGTGCGCACCCTGCTGGTGCTGCCGGCCAACACCAGCTTCGGCGACATGGACGAGGTGGTCCGCCGCTTCGGTGCCGCCAACCTGCAGGGCCTGGTGCTGAGCAAGCTGGACGAAACCGGCCGCTTCGGCAACGCCCTGTCGGTGGCCGTGGACCATGCCCTGCCGATCACCTGGGTGACCGATGGCCAGGACGTTCCGGACGACCTGCACCGGGCAAGTGCGGCCAATCTCGTACTTCGCCTTGAAGATTTGCGCCGAGCGGCCGATATGCCCTGCAACCCGGAGTTGAACCATGCCGTCGCGTGAGTACGCCAAGCTGACCAAGACCTTCCCGCTGTCGGCCACCCGCAGCGAGCCGCTCGGCCCTGTGCGCACCATCGCCGTGACCGGCGGCAAGGGCGGCGTGGGCAAGACCAACGTGTCGGCCAACCTGGCCGTGGCGCTGGCCGGCATGGGCAAGCGCACGCTGCTGCTGGACGCCGACCTCGGCCTGGCCAACATCGACGTGATCCTGGGCTTGAACCCCACCTTTACGCTGGCCGACCTGGTTGCCGGCCGCTGCTCGCTGGACGATGTCATCGTCGAAGGCCCGAACGGCGTGCTGGTGGTCCCGGCCGCGTCCGGCCGCCGGCACATGGCCGAGCTGGCCCCGGCCGAGCACGTCGGCCTAGTCAACGTGTTCTCCGAGCTGGAGCGCGAGCTGGACATCATGGTGGTGGACACCGCCGCGGGCATCACCGACGGCGTGCTGACCTTCTGCCAGGCCGCGCAGGACACCGTGGTCGTGGTCTGTGACGAGCCGGCTTCAATCACCGACGCCTACGCGCTGATCAAGGTGCTCTCGCGTGAACGGGGCGTGGACCGCATCCAGGTGGTGGCCAACATGGTACGCGACCCCAATGAGGGCCGCGTGCTGTACGAGAAGCTGACCCGCGTCTGCGAGAAGTTCCTCGCCGATGTTTCGCTGAACTACCTGGGCTGCGTGCCGCAGGATGACTGGCTGCGCCTGTCGGTGCAGCGCCAGCAGCCGGTGGTGAAGGCCTACCCGTCCAGCCCGTCCGCACTGGCGATCACCGAGATCGCGCGCCGCACGGCCCGCTGGCAGGCGCCGACCGAACCACGCGGCGGCGTCGAGTTCTTCCTCGAACGCATCCTCAAGCAGCGCGGGGTGGCGGCATGAAGGGCGCGGCCCAGTACAGGGAAGTCCAGCGCTCGGCGGCCAACGAGGTCATCGCCCAGCACTCGGACCTGGTGCGGCGCATCGCCCACCATCTGGCCGCGCGCCTGCCGGCCAGCGTCGAAGTCGACGACCTGATCCAGGCTGGCATGATGGGCCTGATCGAGGCTTCGCGCAGCTACGACGCCGACCAGGGCGCCTCGTTCGAGACCTATGCCTCGATCCGTATCCGTGGCTCGATGATCGACGAGATCCGCCGTGGCGACTGGGTGCCGCGCTCGGTGCACCGCCGTGCACGCGATGCTGCGGCCACCATCCGCCGCCTGGAACAGAGCAGCGGCCGCGCCGCCAGCGCCACCGAAGTGGCCGCCGCGATGGAGATGCCACTGCCCGAATACCTGCGCCTGATGGAAGACGCCGCGCGTGGCCAGGTGCTGAGCCTGGAGTCGCGCATTGAGGACCAGGGCGAGCTGGACACGGTCGCACAGGGTGGCCCGACCCCGCAGCAGGTGCTGGAGCGCAGCGAGTTCGGCCGCGAGCTGGGCAAGGCCATCGGCCATCTGCCCGAGCGCGAACAGCTGGTGCTCTCGCTCTACTACGAGCAGGAACTCAACCTGAAGGAGATCGGCGCGGTGCTCGGCGTGAGCGAGTCGCGGGTCTGCCAGATCCACGGCCAGGCCGTGCTGCGCCTGCGCGGCCGGCTGAAGGTATTCGAGGCCGTCGACGCCGGCCTCGAAGAATGAACATCCCCGAGGCAGCTGCCCCCGGCCGCCCGGAATGAACAACAAAGGAACTCTGCTTTGAACAAGAACATGCGCATCCTGATCGTCGACGACTTCTCGACCATGCGTCGCATCGTCAAGAACCTGCTGGGCGATCTGGGCTTCACCAACACCGCCGAAGCCGAGGACGGGCATGCCGCGCTGTCGCTGCTGCAGAGCCAGCCGTTCGATTTCGTGGTCACCGACTGGAACATGCCGGTCATGACCGGCATCGAGCTGCTCAAGGCGATCCGTGCCGACGCCAAGCTGAAGACCCTGCCGGTGCTGATGGTCACCGCCGAAGCCAAGCGCGAGCAGATCATCGAAGCGGCCCAGAACGGCGTGAACGGCTACATCATCAAGCCGTTCACCGCGCAGACGCTGGAAGAGAAGCTCGGCAAGATCTTCGAACGCCTGGCGGCCAGTGCCTGATGGATACCACGGTCGACAAGAATGCCCTCGCCCTGCGCCTGCAGGAAGCACTGGACGCACTGGAGTCCGGTGACGAAACCGCCTGGCGGCAACGCATCGACGGACTGGTCGCGCTGCGCACGCAGCCGATGATGAGCGGCCTCTCGCGGCTGGCCCGCGAGCTCGGGCAGGCCCTGGGTGAACTGCCGACCGTGCCCAGCGAGGCCGGCGAACTGGACGATGCCTGCGCACGCCTGGACCACGTGGTGGCGATGACCGAACAGGCGACGCACCGCACCCTGGACCTGGCCGAGGAATGCCGCAGCCTGACCGAACAGCTGCGCGCCGAAGGCCTGCAGCCGGGCCAGGATGCACAGCTCGAGCGCATCCGCCACAACCTCACCGAGATCGCCCTGACCCAGAGCTACCAGGACCTGACGGGGCAGATCATCCGTCGCGTGGTCGGCATCGTCCGCCGTGTGCATGAGGGCTTCGGTGCGCTCGGCCTGCCGCCGGAACAGCATCGCACCGATCCGGAACTGGCCGGGCCGGCACTGAAGGGACTGGACCGCCACGCGGTCTCGCAGAACGACGCCGACGACCTGCTGTCGGACCTGGGGCTGTAAGCATGAGCGCGGTATCCGACGACATCACTGCCGATTTCATCATCGAGGCGCAGGAAATCCTGGATCGCCTGGGCGAACAGCTGGTGTCGCTGGAGCAGGCACCACAGGACACCGAGCAACTCAACGCGGTGTTCCGGGGCTACCACACGCTCAAGGGCGGCGCCGGCTTCCTCGGCGTCACCGCCATGGTCGAGTTGTGCCACGCCGCCGAAGAAGCGCTGGGCATCGCGCGCGCGGGCCAGGCCGTGCTGCAGGCCCATCACTTCGATGCCGCCCAGCAATCGCTGGACTACCTGCAAGCGATGCTGGATGCAGTTTCCTCCGGCACCGAGCCGGGCTATGCGCCGCCGGAGCTGATCGCCCAGTTCGACATGCATGGCGGTGCCGTGGCTGCACCCGCCGCCGCAGCAGCTCCCGCTGCGGGTGGCAGCGACCTGATCACCGACGACGAGTTCGAGGCCCTGCTCGACCAGCTGCACGGCGGCAACGCACCGACTGCGGTGGCGCCGGCAAGGAAGGCCGACGACGGCCTGATCAGCGAAGACGAGTTCGAAGCCCTGCTCGACCAGCTGCACGGTGGCGCCGCACCCGGCGCCAAGCCCATCGCTGCGGCAGCGCCCGCACCGATCGCGGCACCACGCCCACTGGCCGCACCGGCCGCACCGGCACCTGCAGCGGCGACCAAGCCGGCCGCCAAGCCGCTGGCCGAGGCCGAACACACCGTGCGCGTGGACACCAAGCGCCTGGACGCGATCGTCAATCTGATCGGCGAACTGGTGCTGTCACGCAACCGGCTCAAGACCCTGCGTGCGCGCCTGCGCGACGAGGAACTGGACCGCGCCGTGTCCACCCTGGACATCGCCACCGCGCGCCTGCAGTCGGCGGTGATGCGTACCCGCATGCAGCCGGTAGGCAAGGTCTTCTCGCGCTTCCCCAAGGTCGCCCGAGACGTTGCCCGCTCGCTGAAGAAGGAAGTGGACCTGGAGCTGATCGGCGCCGAGACCGAGCTCGACCGCAACCTGGTCGAAGCGCTGGCCGACCCGCTGGTGCACCTGGTCCGCAACGCCATCGACCATGGCGTGGAAATGCCCGACCTGCGCGAAGCACAGGGCAAGCCGCGGATGGGCCATGTGCGGTTGTCGGCGCAGCAGGAAGGTGACTACGTCAGCATCGAGGTGCAGGACGATGGCGCCGGCATCGACCCGGAAAAGCTGCGCGCGAAGGCACGCGAGAAGGGCCTGATCGATCCGGAGGCCGCCGCCCGCCTGAGCAGCGAGGAGTGCCTGCACCTGGTGTTCCTGCCCGGCTTCTCGACCAAGCAGCAGGTCACGGATATCTCCGGCCGCGGCGTTGGCATGGACGTGGTGCAGTCGCGCATCCGCGAACTGAGTGGCCAGATCCAGATCCAGTCGGAGCTGGGCCGCGGCAGCCGCTTCCTGATCCGCGTGCCGCTCACCCTGGCAATCCTGCCGACCCTGCTGGTGCAGGCCGGCGAAGACGTCTATGCGCTGCCGCTGGCGCGCGTGATGGAAGTGCTGCACGCACCGCGCACCTCGCTGGGCTGGTTCGATGGCCGCGCCGTGCTCGACCGCCGTTCGCACACGCTGCCACTGGTCGATCTGCGCCAGTGGCTGGATGTGACGCCCGCCGCGTCGACACTGCTGACGATCGTGGTGCTGCAGGCCGGCGAAGCGCGCTTCGGCCTGGTCGTGGACCAGGTCCGTGGGCGCGAGGAAGTGGTCATCAAGCCACTGCCGAAAGCCCTGCGCGGCCTGCGCGGTTACGCAGGTGCAACCCTGATCGGCGATGGTCGCATGGCGCTGATCCTGGATGTGGACGGCCTGCGCAGCCCGCACGACTGACCCGCTTGCTGAAGCCGTAAAACCGTGAAGTCGCACCAGTAGCCCGTACCGGTGTCTCAAGTCCCATTCATACAAGCCGATACCGGATCCATGGATAGACTCAGCCTCATTGGACTCTTTCTCGCCCTGGCCTCGCTGGTCGGCGGCAGCATCCTCAAGGGCGCCGGCCTGGCGTCGCTGTGGTCGCCTGCGGCGTTCGTGATCGTCATCGTCGGCACCGTCGCCGCGATCCTGCTGCACACCTCGCCGGCGGTGTTCAAGCACGCGTTCAGCATCGTGCGCTGGGTCGTGCGTCCACCGCACAGCGCCCGCCGCGAGCTGATCCAGCAGATCGTCGAGTGGAGCAACATCGCCCGCCGCCAGGGCCTGCTGGGCCTGGAATCGCAGGTGGAAGCACAGCAGGACCCGTTCCTGCGCAAGGGTCTGCAGCTACTGGTGGACGGCGTCGAGCCCGAATCCATGCGGCACATGCTGGAAATCGAACTGGGCAGCCAGGAGCACCAGGACCAGGCCGGCGCCAAGGTGTTCGAGGCGATGGGCATCTATGCACCGACGCTCGGCATCATCGGTGCCGTGCTGGGCCTGATCGCGGTGATGAAGAACCTGGCCGACCCGAGCAAGCTCGGCCACGGCATCGCCGCCGCGTTCACCGCCACCATCTACGGCATCGCTTCGGCCAACCTGCTGTTCCTGCCGATCGCCGCCAAGCTCAAGAGTGTGATCTCGCACAACACGCGCGACCGCGAGATGGTCATCGAAGGCCTGATCTCGATCGCCCAGGGCGAGAACCCGCGCAACATCGAAACCAACCTCTCCGGCTTCCTGCACTGACATGGCCCGCCGCAAGCACCACGAAGAGCACGCCAACCACGAAGCATGGGCGATCCCCTATGCCGACCTGATGACGCTGCTGCTCGCCTTCTTCGTGGTCATGTACGCGATCTCCTCGGTGAACGAGGGCAAGTACCGGATCATGGCCGACGCGCTGACCGATGCCTTCGGTGGCGCACCGCGCACCATCAACCCGGTGCAGGTGGGCAACAAGCAGGTGCAGGGCGGCGGCTGGGACAGCCCCTCGGTGATCAAGTCCGGCACCAAGATCGGTCCCTCCGCGCCGGCGCCCTCGCACGACCCGACCCTGCTGCCGTCGATGGCCTCGCAGATGCGCATGCCGGTGTCGGTGCACAACCAGGAGCAGATCGCCCGTGCCGAGCGCCAGCTCAACACGATTGCCGATCGCCTCACCGCCGCACTGGCGCCGCTGATCGACCGCGGCATGATCAGCGTGCGCCGCACCGAACTGTGGATCGAAGTCGAGATCAACAGCGACATCCTGTTCCCCACCGGCTCGGCCGCGCTGGACGTGCATGCGCGGCAGACGCTGGCCAGCCTGGCCGAGGTGCTGCGCGACGTGCCCAACAGCGTGCGCGTGGAAGGCCACACCGACAACGTGCCGATCGCCACCGCCACTTTCCCGTCGAACTGGGAACTGTCGGCCGGGCGCGCAGCCAGCGTAGTGCACCTGTTCGCCGACCAGGGCGTGCAGCCGTCGCGGCTGGCGATGGTCGGCTATGGCCAGTTCCGCCCGCGCGAAGAGAACGACAGCGCGCAGGGCCGCAACCGCAACCGCCGGGTGATGGTCATCATCCTGGCCGACACGTCGCACTCGGTGGATCCGCTCGGCCAACGCCTGAACGCAGCCACCGGCGCCACCGACAGCACCGTCACCGAACAGGCCGACGCAACTCCGGCCAGCGCCCCCACCTCCCCCATCGCACCGGTGAAGTTGCCGCCGGTGCCGGCTGGCAGCCGCGTCGGCGCCGCCGTTCCCCCGGCAATGAAGGAGTAATCCGATGCGCATCTGGGCAGTCGCCAACCAGAAGGGCGGAGTCGGCAAGACCACCACCACCCTCGCCCTCGGCCGCGGCCTGGCCGCGCTCGGCCATCGCGTGCTGCTGATCGACCTCGATCCGCATGCCTCGCTCAGCCGCGCCTTCGGCGTGCCGGTGGACCCGCCGCCGGCCGGCGTACTGGAATTGTTCGGCACACCGCCAGCGGACCTGTCCAGCCTGTGCCATGCCAGCAACATCCATGGCCTGGACTACGTCTGCGCACAGTCGGCGCTGGCCACGCTGGAACGCCGCAGCGCCAACCAGCCCGGCCTCGGCCTGGCCCTGCAGAACGCGCTGGCGCGCCACCAGGGCCAGCACGACTACATCCTGCTGGACTGCGCACCCACCCTCGGCCTGCTGATGATCAACGCACTGGCTGCCGCCGATCGCCTGATCATCCCGACCCAGGCCGAGCCCTTGGCCCTGCACGGCCTGGATGGCATGGTCCGCACCGGCGAGATGGTCGAGCGTTCGCGCCGCCGCCCGCTGCCGATCTCGATCCTGCCGACCCTGTTCGACCGACGCACCCGCGCCGGCAACGAGTCGCTGCGCACCATGCAGGACCGCCATGGCAGCCGCGTGTGGGAAGACGCCATTCCGATCGATACCCGCATCAGCAACGCCGCCGGGCTGACCCTGCCGAGCGCCGGCGAGGACTACCCGGGCCGTGGCCTGGCCGCCTACCGGCGCGCCTTGAACTGGATCCTCGGCGAGGATGCCCGCGCCCTGGAGCAGGCCGCATGAACAGCACCGGCATCCTCGACGATTACCTGGACGAACTGCTGGGCGAAGCGATGGTCGCGCCGCCGCCTGCCGTGCTGCCGCCCGCAGGCGCCGGGCAAGGCCCGGCGATCGAAGCAGTCGCCGAACGCGAACCGACCTGGGACGACCTGCCGGCCGAAGTGATCTACGAAACCGAAACCATCGCCGCCACGCCGAGCGGGGACAGCGCTGCGCTGGAAGCCGCCTTCGAGAGCGCCGCACCACCCACGCGCGAACCCACCTGGGATGACCTGCCCGCCGAGGTGATCTACGAAACAGAATCCGTCGCCGCCGCGCAAAGCCGGGACGACGCAGCACTGGAAGCGGCCTTCGAGAGCGCTGCCGCTTCCGGTAGCGCTGGGCAGGGTCCGGCGGGAGAAGCGGTTTCCGAACGCGAGCCGACCTGGGATGACCTGCCTGAGGAGGTCATCCACGAGACCGCGCCGGCACCCGCCGTCGTTGCGAACGCCGGTCCGGAACCTACCTGGGACGACCTGCCGGACGAGGTGATCTACGAGACCGATCCGGCCGACAGCCATCGCCTCGCCCACACCGACAGCCCCGGCCTGCAGGCCGCGTTCGAAGCGGCCGCCGGTGGCGAAGACGTAGCCACGCCACCGCCCGCCGTGGTCGCAGCTCCGGTGGCCCCGACGGTTGCACCTGCAGCCCCGGCCGCGCGCACCGCCACTCCGCCGCCGCGCGCCGCCGTCGATGCCCCGGCAGGCAACCGTCCCGGCACCTGGCAGGAGCTGCAGGCGCAGGCCCACCAACCGGCTCGCAGCCCGCATCCGCAGAACCGACGCGCCGGCGAACGCACTTCGCGCTGGCTGCGCCTTCGCTGCGGCACCCAGGCCTATGCGCTGGAACTGCTGAAGGTGCAGGAAGTGGTGCTGCCGGTGCCGCTGCTGCCACTGCGTGGCACTGCAGCGGCCATGCTCGGCATCATGAACCTGCGCGGCCAGGTGGTACCGGTGATGGATCTGGGCCTGCACCTTGGCGCCGCGGCCGCCGAAGACGACGCACAGACCCGCATCGTGGTCCTGGAGGAGGACGGCGAGACCATCGGCCTGCGCGTGTCAGCGGTCGAAGATGTCGCCAACCTCACCGATTCGCAGATCGAACCGCCCGATACCGCGCGCATCTGCCAGATCTCAAACGACCTGTTCCGCGGCGTGGCCCGGGTCAGCCAGCGGCCGATGATCCTGCTCGACGCCACCCGACTGTTGAGCTGAGCCGCCAAGAAAAAGGGGACGGAGGGGATTAAGTCGCAAGTGGCTCGGCGCTTTGCGCCGAAGCGGTGCCTGTCGGGGACGCAAGGAGTTGATCCGTTGGATCAACACCTTACGTCCCCACTGCGCGGTCGCCGTTGCCGAGGGAGCTGCAGTAGAGCCAGGTCGATTGCGACTTAATTCCCTCCGTCCCCTTTTAAGCAGCGACCGCATCGACGTACCGCGTCGATTCTTCTAAAGAACCCCACCGGGGTGCCGTTATGGATCACGGAACCGTTTGTCCGGAGCAACGATGAGCACTGTCGAACTGGGTGGGGATCTCGGCATCGAGAGCACTACCGAGCTCAAGAACCGCCTCGCCCCACTCGTGGACCAGGCTGGCGAGCTGACCCTGGATGCCAGCCAGGTCGCCCGCATCCACACGGCCGCCGTGCAGGTGCTGTGTGCGTTCGTGCAGGCCCGCCGCGAGGCAGGCCTGGGCACCGGCTTCCACGGTTGCACTGCAACCTTCAGTGACGCCGCGCGCCTGCTGGGCGTCACCCAGGCCCTGGGCCTGGACGTAACCCATGACAACCTGAAATCTGTGGAGAACGCTGCATGAGCGCACGTATCTTGGTGGTGGACGATTCGGCGTCGATGCGCCAGATGGTGTCCTTCGCCCTCACCTCGGCCGGTTTTGCCGTCGAAGAAGCTGAAGACGGCGCAGTCGCGCTCGGTCGTGCCAAGGGCCAGCGCTTCAATGCGGTGGTGACCGACGTCAACATGCCGAACATGGACGGCATCGCGCTGATCCGCGAACTGCGCCAGCTGCCGGACTACAAGTTCACCCCGCTGCTGATGCTGACCACCGAATCGGCCGCCGACAAGAAGTCCGAAGGCAAGGCCGCCGGTGCCACCGGCTGGCTGGTCAAGCCGTTCAATCCCGAACAGCTGGTCGCCACCGTGCAGAAAGTGCTGGGCTGATCGCCCGGCGCCGCTCCCCCTCTTCGCTTCCGGATCACCACTGCCATGAGCATGGACCTGCAACGCTTCCACGCCACCTTCTTCGAGGAGAGCCGCGAAGGCCTCGATGCGATGGAGGCTGGCCTGCTGGCCCTGGAATCGGGGCAGCAGGACGCGGAGATCATCAATTCGGTATTCCGCGCCGCCCACTCGATCAAGGGCGGCGCCGGCACCTTCGGCTTCGACGCGATCGCCGGCCTGACCCATGTGCTGGAAACGCTGCTCGATGAGCTGCGCGCCGGCAAGCGGGCCCTGGAAGGCCACGCCGTCGACGCCATGCTGTCCTCGGTGGACGTGCTGCGCGCCCTGCTGCGCGAAGCCGAACACGGCCAAGCCGCAGATCCCGCCGCAGTCGCTGCGGTGAAAGCGCGCCTGGAAGCGGTTCTTTCCGGCCAGGCCGCAGCGAGCGCCCCGGCGGCCGCCGCAGCCAAGGTGGACGATACGCCGGAAGCCTGGCAGATCGGTTTCACTCCGGCGCCGTCGCTGTTCATGAGCGGCAACGATCCGCTTCGCATCATCCGCGAACTGGAACACCTCGGTTCGCTGCAGGTCGCCGCGCGCATGGAGCGCCTGCCGGGCTTCGCCCAGCTTGATCCGCTCGAAGCGCATCTTGCGTGGGACCTGGGCCTGGTTGGCAAGGTGCCGCGCAGCAAGATCGAAGACACCTTCGCCTGGGTGCTGGACGATTGCGAGCTGGACATCCGTCCCGCCGCGCCGCCGAGCCTGGCCACCCAGGCGCCGGCCGCAGCGGCTCCCGCTCCGGTCGCAGCGGCCCCGTCTGCACCTGCCACGCCTGCTGCCAACGGTGGTGCCAGCCAGGAAGCGGAAACCTCGATCCGCGTCAGCGTCGACAAGGTCGATGCGCTGATCAACCTGGTTGGCGAACTGGTCATCACCCAGGCCATGCTCAAGCAGGTCTCGCATGCACTGGACCCGGTCCACGCCGAGAGCCTGTTCGCCGGGCTGGACCAGCTTGAACGCAACACCCGCGACCTGCAGGAAGCGGTGATCGGCGTGCGCATGCTGCCAGTTGATGCGGTGTTCCGCCGCTTCCCGCGCCTGGTCCGCGACCTGTCCAGCCGCCTCGGCAAGCAGGTGCGCCTGCGCACCGTCGGCGAAGGCACCGAACTGGACAAGGGCCTGATCGAAAAGATCGCCGATCCGCTGGTGCACCTGGTGCGCAACTCGATCGACCACGGCCTGGAAATGCCCGACGTACGTCGCGGTGCAGGCAAGGATGAGACCGGCACGATCACGCTGGCGGCCTCGCATCAAGGCGGCCATATCGTCATCGAAGTCAGCGACGATGGCCGTGGCCTGGACCGCGCCAAGATCCTCGCCAAGGCCCACGAACGCGGCCTGGCCGTGCCGGACAACCCGACCGATTCGCAGGTCTGGGACCTGATCTTCCAGCCTGGCTTCTCCACCGCCGATGCGGTCACCGACCTGTCCGGGCGCGGCGTCGGCATGGACGTGGTCCGCCGCAACATCCAGGCACTGGGCGGCGAGGTGCAGATCGAAAGCAGCCTCGGTACCGGCACCCGCACGCTGATCCGCCTGCCGCTGACCCTGGCCATCCTCGATGGCATGACGGTGGCCGTGGCCGGCGAAACCCTGATCCTGCCGCTTGCCTACGTGCTTGAGGCTTTGCAGCCGCAGCCCGAGGATATCCGCAGCATGGCCGGCGAAGGCCGCGTGCTGCGCGTGCGCGGCGAGTACCTGCCGATCCTGTCGTTGAGCGAGTACTACGGCTACGGCAACCGCGCACCGGGCAGCGAATCGCTGGTGGTGGTGGTCGAAGGCGATGGCCAGAAAATCGCGCTGGAAGTGGACGAACTGGTCGGCCAGCAGCAGGTGGTGGTGAAGAACATCGAGAACAACTACCGCCGTATCGGCGGGGTGTCCGGTGCCACCATCCTTGGCGACGGCCGCGTCGCGTTGATCGTTGACATCGGCGGACTGGTGCGCTCACTGCGGATGCCGCAGGCCGCCTGATCCACGCCGCATGCGGGTCATGGACCGCCGCCCTTCGGGGCGGCGGTTTTTGTTTGTGTGCTCCATTCCAGCCGGGGTCAGATTCCTTTTCAGGGAAAAGCGATCTGACCCCATCCCTTCTGTGAACTCCGTCGAGGCGATGGTTTCGCGCGCAACCACGTCATCCGAGCGCAAGCCCCGCCAGGACAGCACTTTCGCGCCGTCATCCCTACGCAACCGAATGTGATCTGCGTCCATAAAGTCCGCGCGGACGGCGCCGCTATTTCGCTTTGACGGTCGTCACCGAACCCCACCGGGCACCCCCGTTCGCTCTGCAACCACCCCCCAACCGGCGCACAGACGCCGGCACTCTGCCCACCTGGAGCACCCTGCATGAAGTGGTTCCAAGATCTGCCCATCGCCCGCAAGCTGGCCGTGGGGTTCACCCTCACCACCTTGATGACCCTGATCCTCGGCGCCTTCGCACTGGTGCGCCTGAGCGAGGCCAACGCGCAGTTGCGCGAGATGGCTGGCAACGATATCCCCTCGGTCCAGCATCTGGGCGAGGCACGCTCGCAGCTGGGCGAGTTCCGCACCTACGAACTGGCCCAGCTGAGCATGCTCGACCAGCCGGACAAGGTCGCCGACTACAACAAGCGCATGGACGACACCGCCAAGGCCGTGCATGACGAGTTGGCGGCGTACGCGGCGCTGCCGGCGCTGGACAAGGAGCGTGAACTGTATCGCGCGGCCAGTGCGCAGCTGGACCGCTACTTCGCCGCAAACAAGGCGATGCGCGACGCCGTGGCCGCCGGTGATGGCGCACAGGCCCAGCAGATCTCCGACGAGCAGTCGCGCCCGGCGCGTCGCGACCTCTTCGCTGCAATGAAGGTACTGGGAACCCACATCGCCGGCCAGATGGACGGCAAGATTGCCGACGCCAACGCCACCCACCGCACCAGCATGATTGCCATCATCGGCTGCATCGTGCTGCTGTCGCTGGTCGCTGCCGCGCTGGCCATCGTCATCTCGCGGGCAGTGACCGGCCCACTCGGCAAGGCCGTGCATGCCATCCAGGCCGTTGCCCGCGGTGATCTCAGCGTCAGCACCCAGGCCACCAGCAAGGATGAAGCCGGCAGGATGCTCGCTGCCACTGCCGAGATGACGGCGATGCTGCGACGCTTCAGCGAGCAGACACAGTTGATGGCACAGATGCACGCTGGCCCGGACATCAGCCATCGCATCCCGGAAGATTTCCCGGGTGTCTACGGCCAGCTGGCCAACGGCATCAACACGGTGATCTTCGAGCACCTCGATGCGATCGTCGATGCCATTGAAGTACTCAACCAGTACGCCATCGGCAACCTGAGCCCGGACGCACGCCGCCTGCCCGGCAGCCGCGCGATCCTGCACGAATCCATGGACGCGGCCAAGGCCAGCCTGCTGGCCATCAATTCGCAGATCCAGCACCTGGCTGCGGCGGCCGCCGCCGGTGACTTCAGCCAGCGCGGCGACGCACAGCGGTTCCAGCACGACTTCAAGGTGATGATCGAGCACCTCAACACCATGATGCAGGTGGCTGACGGCAACCTCGGCCAGCTCTCGCAGCTGCTGCAGTCGATCGCCACCGGCGACCTGACCGCACGCATGGAAGGCCAGTTCAATGGCGTGTTCGCCCGCATGCGGGATGATGCCAACACCACGGTCGCGCAGCTGACCCAGATCGTCGGCCAGATCCAGGCCAGCGCCTCCAGCATCACCCTGGCCGCCGGCGAGATCGCCTCGGGCAACAGCGACCTGTCACGCCGCACCGAGCAGCAGGCCGCCAACCTGGAGGAAACCGCGGCCTCGATGGAGGAACTGACCTCCACCGTGCGCCAGAACGCCGAGCACGCCCGCCAGGCCAACCAGCTCGCCATCGGCGCCCATGGCGTCGCCTCGCAGGGCGGCGAGGTCGTCGGCCAGGTGGTCACCACCATGTCGGCCATCGAAGCCTCGTCGAAGAAGATCGCCGAGATCATCAGCGTCATCGACGGCATTGCGTTCCAGACCAACATCCTGGCGCTGAATGCCGCCGTGGAAGCCGCGCGTGCCGGTGAACAGGGCCGCGGCTTCGCCGTGGTCGCCAGCGAAGTGCGCACCCTCGCCCAGCGCTCGGCGGCTGCCGCCAAGGAGATCAAGGGCTTGATCGACGACTCCGTCGGCAAGGTTGCCGAGGGCTCCAGCCTGGTCCACCAGGCCGGCAGCACCATGGGCGAGATCGTCGCCTCGGTGCAGCGTGTGACCGACATCATGGCCGAGATCTCCGCCGCCTCGCAGGAACAGAGCGCGGGCATCGAGCAGGTCAACCAGACCGTGGTGCAGATGGACGAAACCACCCAGCAGAATGCCGCGCTGGTGGAGGAAGCCACCGCTGCCGCACGTGCGATGGAGGACCAGGCCGTGCAGCTGGGTGAAGCCGTGGCCCGCTTCCGGCTGGCATCGCACGGCACG
Organism: Stenotrophomonas maltophilia complex sp. Om-AH-Sm3; assembly: GCF_059337855.1. Classification (NCBI taxonomy): domain Bacteria; kingdom Pseudomonadati; phylum Pseudomonadota; class Gammaproteobacteria; order Lysobacterales; family Lysobacteraceae; genus Stenotrophomonas; species Stenotrophomonas maltophilia complex sp. Om-AH-Sm3. The sequence goes on from NZ_JBYBLQ010000003.1 coordinate 359,028, forward strand.
ACGGCCATTCCGGCACGCCCGCTGGCGGCACCGGTACCGCGCCAGGTCGCCGCCGCCGCACCGGCGGCAAGAACGGTCCCGGCACGTGCGCTGCGCACCGCGACAGCCCAGCCGGCACTGGCTGCGGACGGCGACTGGCAGGAGTTCTGACAGAACCACGGGGTCAGATCCCTTTCCCGCAGGAAAGGGATCTGACCCCTTACGCGTAGAAAGTGATGCAAATCCCACTTCATAATCCGGTGCAGAGGCCGATATCCCCATCGAGCCTCGCACCAACGCGTGCTGGCGCCCGCCCCTGACCGTAGATTCCATGTCCGACGGCAACGACACTGCAGTGCATGATGTCCACGCGGCCGACGCCGCTGACGAGCGCTTCCTGGTCCGCAACCCGCGCCAGCTGCGGCAGCTGCTGCGCTCGCTGATCGACCAGCGATCACTGATCAACGCGCACATCGACGGCCGTGACCGTTCGTTCCCCACTGCGCTTCTCGACCTCGACGAGGACGAGGACTACCTGCTGCTCGATGGCAGCCCGCAGGAAGCCTCCAACCGCGCCGCCGAGCAGGCCGATCACCTGCTGTGCTTCGCCCAGCTCGAACGGGTGCTGGTGCGTTTCCGCCTGCACGAACTGCAGCGCGTGGACAACGACGGCCACGTGGCCTTCCGCGCTCCGCTTCCGGAAGAACTGGTGCACCTGCAGCGCCGCGAGCTGTATCGGCTGGAGACCCCGGTCACCGACTCACCGCAGCTGCTGCTCCCCCCCGGCGAAGCGCGCGCCGAAGCGTTGTCGATGCGCGTGGTGGACATCAGTGGCGGTGGCCTGGCCGTGGTCGTTCCCAATGACTGCGCGGTGTTCGGCCTGCAGAAGCGCTATCCGGCGCAGCTGTCCCTGCCCGACGGTCCCGACCTGGACATCGCGCTGGTGGTCTGCAACCTGTTGCCGCAGCGCCAGCCCAACGGCATCGAGGTCAAGCGCGTGGGCATGCGCTTCGACAGCCTGCCGCGCGGCGCCGACAGTGCCATCCAGCGCTACATCTTCCGCATCGACCGCCAACGCAAGGCACGCCGCAACGGCGAGCTCTGAGGCCGCCCGACCGGTAGTGCCGGCCGATGGCCGGCAACCCTGGAACGCATGCCGGGGTCAGATCCCTTTTCCCTGAAAAGGGATCTGACCCCATCCACTGCCCGGGCACCTAAAGTCCCCCCCAGCGGGGCCGATATCGAGCCTGACACCGGGACTTCCGGCAGAACCAGGACCCCTCGATGAACGACAAGACCAGCTCCGCCGCCAGCACCGGTGGCGAATTCCTCAGCTTCACCCTTGGTGACGAGCACTACGGCGTGGACATCCTCAAGGTGCAGGAAATCCGTGGCTACGACGCGGTTACCCGCGTGCCGGATGCCCCGGACTACATCAAGGGCGTGATCAACCTGCGTGGCACCATCGTCCCGGTGATCGACCTGCGCCTGAAGCTGCGCCTGGACAACGCCCGCTACGACGCCTTCACCGTGATGATCGTGCTGAACGTCGAAGACCGCGTGGTCGGCATCGTCGTCGACAGCGTCTCCGACGTGATCCCGCTGTCGGCCGAGCAGATCCGACCGACCCCGGAATTCGGTGCCGCCGTCGATACCCGCTTCATCTCCGGCATCGGTACCCACGACGATCGCATGCTGATCCTGTTGGACATCGAGACCCTGCTCGACAGCGCCGACATGGGCCAGGCCAGCCTCACCGAAGACGTCGCCGCCTGAGTAAACGGAACTGCTTCACGTTCCGGTCACATAACCCTTCAGTTCCCCCCGGCGATGCCGATAGGGGGACAGAAGCCGGCCGCGCAGGAGCGCGCAGGGCCGGCCCGACCGTTACCATCCCCGGAGATACCCCTCGATGAAGTCCCTGCTTGCGTTCGTTTCGGCCGCTGTCCTGGCCACCACCGCCGCCTCCGCTTTCGCCCAGTCGGCTGACATGATCCCGCCGGAACTGGCCCCGCGTTCGGTCGGCAAGGACGGCATGGTCTGTGGCAAGGTTGAAAAGGCCCGCTACGCAGAAGGTTCCGAAGGCCAGCCGACCTTCCTGTACATGGGCGGCGCCTTCCCGCGCCACACCTTCTCGGCCCGCATCGCCGGCGAGAACCGCGGCAAGTTCTCCTTCCCGCTGGAAACCCTGGAAGGCAAGACCGTCTGCGTGATCGGCAAGATCCAGCGCGACGCCTCGCGCGCGGAAATCGAAGTCAGCTCGCCGGCTGGGCTGAAGCTGGCCAACATCAAGTAATCCGCTGTCCGTCGAACCACGCCGGACCTGGTGCCGGCGTGGTTTCTGCTGCAACCGGGCCCGATGCCCGGGCGCGTCTGCCTTAGGAGCTCGCAACGCCCATGCCGTGGATCAACAACCTGAAACTGATGCCGAAGCTGCTGCTGACCTTCGGCGTCCTCCTGCTGGTGATGCTGCTGCAGGGCATCGTCGCCTATCGCGGCCTGCATTCGCTGAACAACGTCACCACCGAGCTGGCCGGTTCACGCATGGAGAGCATCCGCCTCGCCGGCGAGATGCGCGGCATGCTGGGCGAATACCGCAATGCCGCCTACCAGCAGTTGATCCGCGCCAGCGACGACGTCAAGTCCGACGCGCGCAAGCAGGCCGTCGACCTGCGCACCAGCATGGACAAGTCGATCAAGGACTATCCGAAGCTGGTCGACAACGCGCAACAGAAGAAGCTGTTCGACACCTTCGCCAAGGAATGGAAGGATGCGCTGGCGTCCTATGACAGCGTCACCGAGATGCTGGAACTTGACCTGCCGGACGATGCCATCGATACCTTCGTCGGCGAAACCCGTACCAAGCACCGCAAGGCTGCATCGGCGCTGGAAGCGCTGATCGCCGAAGACAACCGCCTCGCCCGCGCCTCGCGCGAAGAGGCCGCCTCCACCTATTCCGCCTCGGCCGTGCTGACCGTGATCGCCCTGCTGGGTGGCGCCGCACTCGGCCTGGTGCTGGTGTGGCTGTTCGCCCGCGCACTGGTCGGCAGCGTGCGTGGCGCCGTCTCGGTCGCCAACGACGTCGCCGGTGGCAAGCTCGATGGTCATATCGACGTCAGCCGCCAGGACGAAGTGGGCGAACTGATGCAGGCCATGCAGCGCATGCAGCGCGACCTCCGCGAGCGCATCGAGACCGACCAGGCCGTGGCCCGCGAGAATCTGCGCATCCGTACCGCGCTGGACTACAGCTCGACCGGCGTGTACCTGACCGACACCAGCAACACCATCGTCTACAGCAACCGCGCCCTGCAGCAGACCCTGAGCCAGTACCAGGACGAAGTTCGCCGCGACCTGCCGGACTTCGATGCCCAGGCCTCGCTGATCGGCAAGCCGGTCACCGTGCTTGAACACCGCGGCGAGATGGACCAGACCCTGCTGGGTAACCTGAAGGCACACGGCGTCGCCCGTCGCCCGATGCAGTATGGCGATGCCCAGTTCGCCCAGGTGGTCTCGACCATCCGCAATGAAGGCGGCGACACCGTCGGCTACGTGGTGGAATGGCGCGACCGTACCCAGGAAGCGCAGGTCGAAGCCGAAGTGGCCCGCGTGATCGCCCAGGCTGCCGCCGGCGACCTGTCCGGCCGCATCGACGCGACCGACAAGGAAGGCTTCTTCCTGCAGCTGGCCCAGCAGATCAACGGCCTGCTGGATGCCAACGCTGGCAGCATCGAACAGATCTCCGGCCTGCTTGCGGCACTGTCGCAGGGCGACCTGACCGTGCGCATGCACGGCGACTACCAGGGCGTGTTCGCCCGCATGCGTGACGATGCCAACGCCACCGCCGCGCAGCTGAGCGAGATCGTCACCCGCATCAAGCAGTCCAGCCGCGCGATCAGTTCGGCCGCCGGCGAGATCGCCTCGGGCAACAGCGACCTGTCGCGCCGCACCGAGCAGCAGGCTGCCAACCTCGAGGAAACCGCGGCCTCGATGGAGGAACTGACCTCCACCGTGCGCCAGAACGCCGAGCATGCCCGCCAGGCCAACCAGCTCGCCATCGGCGCCCACGGCGTCGCCTCGCAGGGCGGTGAAGTCGTCGGCCAGGTGGTCACCACCATGTCCGCCATCGAAGCCTCGTCGAAGAAGATCGCCGAGATCATCAGCGTCATCGACGGCATTGCGTTCCAGACCAACATCCTGGCGCTGAATGCCGCCGTGGAAGCCGCGCGTGCCGGTGAACAGGGCCGCGGCTTCGCCGTGGTTGCCAGTGAAGTGCGCACCCTCGCCCAGCGCTCGGCGGCTGCCGCCAAGGAGATCAAGGGCCTGATCGACGACTCCGTCGGCAAGGTCAACGACGGCTCGGCGCTGGTGCACAAGGCCGGCGCGACCATGGGCGAGATCGTCGCCTCGGTGCAGCGTGTGACCGACATCATGGCCGAGATCTCCGCCGCCTCGCAGGAACAGAGCGCGGGCATCGAGCAGGTCAACCAGACCGTGGTGCAGATGGACGAAACCACCCAGCAGAATGCCGCGCTGGTGGAGGAAGCCACCGCTGCCGCACGTGCGATGGAAGAACAGGCCGGCCATCTCAGCGAAGCGGTGTCGATCTTCGTGGTCGATGAGGCCGAGGTCGTCGCCGCCCCGCGCGTCGCCGCAGCCCCGGCCCCGCGAGCCACCGCGCCGGCCGCCCCGGCACCGGTCGCACCGCCGGCCCGCCGCACCGCTGGCGGTCGCCCGATGGCCACCGAACTGGCCGACGGAGACTGGCAGGAATTCTGATGCCGGCCTGACCTGATCCACGAACACGCCCTGGCCCTGCGCCGGGGCGTTTTTGTTTACGGGGTATCTGGATATCCAGCCAACGGCGAAGCCCCTCGGGGTGGTCGCGGAGAGCGCTTGGCTACTGCGGGCTGGCCGGGAGGGTGGGCTGCGCAGGGGACGCCGTAAACCCATCCCTGGGGGCTTGGCCGCGGCATCCATGCCGCGGACACCCCTGCGCGGCCCACCCTCCCGGCCACGGGCAGTTTCCGTGCGCGTCCACCCCGGATTGAAGAAAGAAGAGCAAAAAACAAAAGCCAGGTCACTTCCGGGGTCAGATCCGTTTTCCGCAGGAAAACGGATCTGACCCCTCTTTCCACCTGGAACCCCAACGCTCTTTCCGTCCGACACCGAAATGCCGAGAGGGCTGGGCCGGGGTGGGTAGGCAGGACCGTTGGCGCCATGGGCCCGAGGCATGCCTCGGGCGGGTTGGGCAGGACGCCCAACCCCGGTCTTGCCGCGTGCGCAGGACTGCGCACACGAGCAAGGCGCCATCGAGCCCCCATGGACGGGTTTACGGCGTGTCCTGGCTGCCCACCCCGGCCCAGCCACCTACTGACGATCCAGCGCCGACCAACTGCTGTTGCTGTTGCTGTTGCTGTTGCTGTTGCTGTTGCTTCAAAACCAGCCTGCCGCAGGCAGCGCCGAAGCCGCCGCTGCACGGAAACCTGAATATGTTCGGACACCGCACCTCAATCCCCCGCCCTGACGGCCGATAACGGGGTTGTCACCGCTTGTCCCGCCGTGACCGGCACGGCGCCGCCCGCCCGCTTCGACCTGGTCCTGCTCGATGAATCTCCTGCATCGCTGGCAACACTACTTCAGCAATCTTTCCGTCCGGCGCAAGCTCAACCTGCTGACGCTGCTCATCGCGCTCGGCGTGATCGCGCTGTCGGTGATCGCCGCCCGCATGCAGTACCTTGACCTGACCGAGACCCGCAAGGCTGCGCTGAAGACCCAGGTCGAACTGAGCTACGGCATCCTCCAGCACTACCACCGCCTGGCCGGCACCGGCGAACTCAGCGAAGAGGCCGCCAAGCGCGCCGCGCTGCAGGCGCTGGAGGTCATGCGCGCCGGGAACGATACCTACTACTTCAACATTTACGACACCGGCTACCGCCTGCTGATGCACCCGTTCCGCAAGGACCTGGTCGGCAAGGACATGAAGGACTTCCACACCGACGACGGCGTACGGATCTACTACGACCAGGTCGAAGCGGCTCGCGCCGGCGGCGGCTTCGTCAACTACCGCTGGGCCAAGCCGGGCAGCAAGGGCGAGGTCGAGAAGGTCGCGTACGCCGGCCTGTTCGCGCCGTGGAACTGGGTGGTCAGCAGTGGCGTCTACATGGACGACGTGCAGAAGCAGGCGCTGGTGTTCACTGCTATCATGACAGTCTCCGGCGGCGTCCTGGTGCTGATCGTACTGGCCCTGAGCTGGGTCATCGGCAATCGCATCGCCGTGCCGTTGAAGCAGGCCACGGCCGTCGCCGAGGGCATCGCCGCCGGCAAGCTCGACAGCCATATCGGCCCGCAGCCGCACGATGAAACCGGCCGCCTGCTGGACGCCATGGCCGGCATGCAGCAGCAGTTGCATGCGGTCATCACCGGCCAGCGCGAAATGGCCCGCCGCCACGACGGTGGCGAACTCAGCTACCGCATCGACGCCAGCGCCTTCCCCGGCGAGTACGGGCTGATGGTGCAGGAAACCAACGCCCTGGTGGGTAGCCACGTGCAGACCCTGCACGATGTGCTGGACGTGGTGCAGCAGTACGCGGTTGGTGACCTGAGCCGCGACATCGCCCGCTACCCGGGCGAGAAGGCGGCGATGACCACCACCGTCGACACCGTCAAGGCCAACCTCGGCCGCATCAACGCCGAGATCAAGCAGTTGGCCAGCGCCGCTGCTGCCGGCGACTTCAGCCGCCGAGGCGATGCGCAGCGCTTCGACCACGATTTCCGCCTGATGCTGGAAAACCTCAACGCGATGATGGCGGTCAGCGATGACAACCTCGGCAAGCTGTCGCAGCTGCTGTCGGCCATCGCCGAGGGCGACCTGACCGCGCGCATGCACGGCGATTACAAGGGCGTGTTCGCCCGCATGCGCGACGATGCCAACGCCACGGTCGCGCAGCTGACCCAGATCGTCGGCCAGATCCAGGCCAGCGCTTCCAGCATCACCCTGGCCGCCGGCGAGATCGCCTCGGGCAACAGCGACCTGTCACGCCGCACCGAGCAGCAGGCCGCCAACCTGGAGGAAACCGCGGCCTCGATGGAGGAACTGACCTCCACCGTGCGCCAGAACGCCGAGCACGCCCGCCAGGCCAACCAGCTCGCCATCGGCGCCCATGGCGTCGCCTCGCAGGGCGGCGAGGTCGTCGGCCAGGTGGTCACCACCATGTCGGCCATCGAAGCCTCGTCGAAGAAGATCGCCGAGATCATCAGCGTCATCGACGGCATTGCGTTCCAGACCAACATCCTGGCGCTGAATGCCGCCGTGGAAGCCGCGCGTGCCGGTGAACAGGGCCGCGGCTTCGCCGTGGTCGCCAGCGAAGTGCGCACCCTCGCCCAGCGCTCGGCGGCTGCCGCCAAGGAGATCAAGGGCCTGATCGACGACTCCGTCGGCAAGGTCAACGACGGCTCGGCGCTGGTGCACAAGGCCGGCGCGACCATGGGCGAGATCGTCGCCTCGGTGCAGCGTGTGACCGACATCATGGCCGAGATCTCCGCCGCCTCGCAGGAACAGAGCGCGGGCATCGAGCAGGTCAACCAGACCGTGGTGCAGATGGACGAAACCACCCAGCAGAATGCCGCGCTGGTGGAGGAAGCCACCGCTGCCGCACGTGCGATGGAAGACCAGGCCGCACAGCTTGCAGATGCCGTGGCGATCTTCCGGCTCGACAACCAGGTCTCGGCCGCGATGCAGGCCGTTGCCGCGCGGGTCGAGCCGGCGAGAGTCACCACCGTGGCACCTCCGCAGCCAAGCCGCGCGGCAGCACCTGCACCGATATCGCCACGTCGTAGCAGCAACGCCGGCACCTTCGTCGCCAGCGACAGCGACTGGCAGGAATTCTGAGACCCACCCGTAGCGGCTTCGGCCGCTGCCCCCGCCGATGGACACGTCCCCCGTGCAAAGTCCTACTCCCATCGTTACCGGCCCACGCGAATTCGAGTTCGCCGACCGTGATTTCCGCCGCGTCTGCGACCTGATCTATCAGCGCGTGGGCATTGCGCTTGCGCCGGCAAAGCGCGACATGGTCTATGGCCGCCTGTCGCGCCGCCTGCGCACGCTGGGCATGCGCAGCTTCCAGCAGTACCTGGACCATCTGGAGCAGGAAGATGGTGACGAGTGGCAGGCGTTCACCAACGCCCTGACCACCAATCTGACCTCGTTCTTCCGCGAACCGCACCACTTCGACAAGCTGCGCGAAGAACTGCAGCAGCGCTCCAGCCGCACGCCGTTGCTGCTGTGGTCGTGCGCGGCGTCCACCGGCGAAGAGCCCTATTCGATGGCGATCACCGCGTGCGAGGCCTTTGGCACCCTGAAGCCGCCGGTACGCATCATCGCCACTGACGTCGACACCCAGGTGCTGGCCACCGCCGGCCGTGGCGTCTACAACATCGATCGCGTCGCCAGCCTCGATCCGGACCTGCGCCGCCGCTACTTCCAGCGTGGCAGCGGCCCCAACGAGGGTCAGTGCCGCGTGCTGCCTGCGCTGCGCGAGCTGATCGAATTCCGCCCGTTGAACCTGCTCGCCCCGCGCTACGACGTCGGTGGCCCGTTCGACGCACTGTTCTGCCGCAACGTGATGATCTACTTCGACAAGCCGACCCAGCGCGCGATCCTCGGCCGCCTGGTGCAGCACCTGGCCGATGACGGTCTGCTCTACACCGGCCATTCGGAGAACTATCTGCACGCCGCCGACCTGATCCAGCCCTGCGGCCGCACCCTGTACCGCCGTGCGGCGAAGGCCGGCGCATGAACGCTTCGCTGCGTACCGACGATGTGATGCGCTACCAGGATGCGCGTTTCCAGACCATCGCCGCCAAGCTGCTGCCCACCCAGTACCTGGTGGTCGATGACACCACCGCGCTGACCACCACGCTGGGCTCGTGCGTAGCCGCCTGCCTGCGCGACCCGGTGCTGAAGATCGGCGGCATGAACCACTTCCTGCTGCCCGAGGGCAACGCCGGTGACGGCGCGCCCGCGCGCTACGGCAGCTACGCGATGGAACTGCTGATCAACGACATGCTCAAGCGTGGTGCCCACCGCAAGCGCATCGAGGCCAAGGTGTTCGGTGGCGCCAACGTGCTGAAGGGCTTCACCAGCAACCCGGTTGGCACCCGCAACGCCGAGTTTGTCCGCCAGTACCTTCAGGCCGAGCACATTCCGATCATTGCCGAGGACCTGTGCGGCATCCATCCGCGCAAGATCTGGTTCTTCGCCGATACCGGCCGCGTGGTGGTGCAGCGCCTGCCGCATGCGCATGAGGCCGAGGTGGCCGCCGCCGAATCGGCGGTGCGTGCGCGCCTGTCCAAGGCGCCGGTCACCGGTGGCGTGGAGCTGTTCGAATGACCTTCACCGGCAACGCCCCCTGCCGGGTCCTGATCGTCGACGACTCCGCCGTCGTGCGGCAGATGCTCACGGAAATCCTGTCCAGCGACCCGGCCATCGACGTGGTCGGCACCGCGGCTGACCCGCTGTTGGCGCGCGAGAAGATCAAGCGCCTGCTCCCGGACGTGATCACCCTCGACGTGGAAATGCCGCGCATGGACGGGCTGGCGTTCCTGGAAAACCTGATGCGCCTGCATCCGCTGCCGGTGGTGATGATTTCTTCGCTGACCGAGCGAGGCGCCGACACCACCCTGCAGGCACTGGCGCTGGGCGCCGTGGATTTCGTCTCCAAGCCCAAGCTGGACGTGGCCCGCGGCCTGCAGGGCTATGCCGAGGAGATCATCGCCAAGGTCAAGATGGCGGCGCGCTCGCGCGTGCGTCCGCTGGTGCGTGCCAGCGCCCCCAAGCTCACGCTGGACGCAGCGCCGGCGACGCGTGCTGCCTCGCCGCAGTTCCGTACCACCGACCGCCTGATCGCGATCGGCTCGTCAGCCGGTGGCACCGAAGCGCTGCGCGTGGTGCTGGAAGGCATGCCTGCCGATGCACCCGCCGTGGTGATGACCCAGCACCTGCCGGCCAGCTTCAGCAGCGCCTTTGCCGAACGCCTGGACCGACACTCGGCAATGGCCGTGCGCGAGGCCAGCGACGGCGAAGCGGTGCTGCCCGGCCACGCCTACCTCCCGCCCGGCGGCAAGCACCTGCGCATCATCCGCGACGGTGCGCGCTGGCGCTGCCGCGTCGACGACGGCCCGGCAGTGAACCGGCACAAGCCCGCGGTGGACGTGCTGTTCCGCTCGGTCGCGCAGAGCGCCGGTGGCAATGCCATCGGTGCCATCCTCACCGGCATGGGTGACGACGGCGCGCGCGGCCTGCTGGAAATGCGCCAGGCCGGCGCCCCAACGCTGGTGCAGGACGAAGCGACCAGCGTGGTCTGGGGCATGCCCGGTGCCGCGTTCAAGCTGGGCGCTGCCGAGGAACAGGTGCCACTGGAGAGGATCGCCGAGCGGTTGCTCGCCCTCGCCCGCGGCTGACAGGCCCCTGTAGAGCCGAGCCCACGCTCGGCTCCGCTCCCTGCTGGACACCTGCAAGAGACGTCAGGCTCCATTGCCGATCCGCCGCCAGCACTTTCGACCATTGATGTTTCAACGGCGCTGATCGAGGTTTGATCCTGCCGCAAGCCATGCGCGCCAAACGGGAGGCCCGCAGGACACCGACTTGGAGCGCGGCTGGAGCGGGTCGTATAGTCAGGTACCGCACCGCAATGGAACGCCGATGAACGTTACCCCGCAAGGCCGCGCTGCTCGGGTACACAGGGTGGGAAGTCCGGGTAACGGACAATACCCACTGCGCAACCTGTCGCATTTGCCCGGATGTTGCGCCGTCGTTCGCGATGAGACCGCATGTTCCAAGGATCAAGGACAATCCTGCTGCGACATGGACCGCTCATGCTGAAATCCGTCCCCAGCCTTGCTCATGTTGCGTTGATCGCCTTGATCACACTGGTTGTTGCAGGCTGCAACAAGGAACGCTCGTTCCCTGTCTATCGCGAGAATCCTGCGCCAAGGGATGCGCTGCCGATTGTGATTCGGGTCCACGATGCACCCGTGGATGTTCCCGTTCCTTCGGTCTTCGTCACGTATGAGATAGACCCACTCTGTCTGCCTCCGGTCAACAATTGGGAGGGGGTGCAGTACGAGCCGAACCAGCACAAGGTTGAGGTTCAGGCACAGCGCCTCAGTGCAACTGAATTCAGCAGTGCTGTTTTCAAGGACGGTATGGAAGTTGCCGACTATTACGGTCGTGGCCCGTGCACTTGGACACCCGTGCTCGTGGAAGCTTCATTCGCCTTCATCATTGATGGCCGCCCTATCCAAGCAACCGCATGGACTTCATTTACAAAGCTTGAAACCGGGAAACTCTCTACTACCTACGTACATCGCGCCTTACGCCCCATGACTTCAGGGGGATCGCCAGAGTGGACGCCTACCGAGCCTTCGACTTGGTACGAGAAGATGTCTCAAGATAAGCGAAAGGATTACTTCCCAATCGAAATCTCCACACGGACTGAAGGAACAGCCCAATGAATCCTGGAGCAAATGCAGCCCTCTCCGATCATGTCTACAAGGATCCGCTCCCTGAACCCAAGACCATTGTTACCATTGCCGGGACGGAATATCGAGTATTGGCCAGCCTAAACTCCGCCACCGGCTACCAAGGCGTCATTTACCATAATCTCGAATCCAAAGAAGTAATCGTCACCCATCGCGGTACCGAGTTTGATCGCCAGCCTCTGATTGATGGCGGCATCGATGCGGCGATGGTCACCGCCAGAATCAACGCGCAAATTGATGATGCCCTCGCGCTGACCAAGCAGGCAATCGAGCTGGCTTACGCAAATGGATATGGCCAGGTTTCCGTCACCGGCCACTCCCTGGGCGGCGCGCTCGCACAGATCACTGCACACCACTACAACCTCCCCGGCGACGCGTTCAATCCCTACGGTGCCGCCGGGCTGGCATATCGCCTTCCTGAAGGCCAGCCAGCCAGCGCGGCGCCCTTCACCAACCACGTCTTGGCAGGCGACCTGGTCAGTGCCAGCGGTCCCCATTACGGCAAGGTCGAGATGTATGCGCTGCCCAGGGAACTGGAGATCCTGCGCAACGCCGAGCACGGCCAGCGCATCGCCTCGATCGGAACACCCGGGATGAAGAGCGGCCATGTCATGTCCGCCGCGGTGGCGGTCCAGTTGGGCGACTCCCATCGAGTGGTTCATTTCCTTGATCGCATGACCGATAAGGGCCCGGTGCAATCTGTACTGGACAATCCACAGGCGCGCGTTACGGATCCTGAGGACCTGCGCCGGATTGCCGACTACCGCAGGGATGTTCATCAACTACGTGCGGGTGCGACCGTGCTTGTCGGCGGCGGGCCCGGTCTGCTGCGCGACGGTATCAATTTCCTGCGGTGTCGAGGAAGCCGGTGCATACGCCCGCCACGAAGCTGAAGCCGAGCAGCGGGCCCGCAATGCGTTCAAGCCGGGCGATAAACTGATCCAGGATGCAACCGACAAGGGCTCGCCCTCTCTCAGCAATCCCGCTTTCTCTCCCAGGCCCCCTTTGCAGGAGAGCATTGAATCAACCTTGGACAGGGCAGGCCTTGATCCCAGGAAGGAAGGCCATCCAGACCATGCGCTCTACCGGCAGATTCGCGAGGGTGTATCCGCCGTGGATGCTAGGCACGGGCGCAGCTTCGATGAAACCAGTGAGCGCGTGACGGCCGGCCTGCTTGCGGCGGCCAAGGGCAGCGGCCTGGAACGCGTCGATCACGTTGTACTGGGCAATTCACCCAGCGATGGCCCAGCCTCTCGCATGTTCGTTGTGCAGGGAGCGCTCGACAATCCAGTAAACCTGCGGGCGTCGGTTCCAATCAGTGAGGCCGTCAATACGCCCGTAGAACAGTCGCTCGCCAAGGCCGAGCAGATTTCGCAGGCACAACAGGTCGCCCAGCAGGACCTCGCCCACGAGCAGGCCCTCACCGCGAGGCGGATGGGCTAGGCCACCTGGCCGGGCACAATGAAAAACCCGGCTTTCACCTGCGGTTCTTCGTTTCAACGGGTTGCCTACCAGCGGCCGGCACTACCATGCGTCGTCCGCTCACAAAAAAACCCCCGGCGCGAGCCGGGGGTTTTCCGTTACCGCATCAGGCAGCGACCGTGCTGGCCACGTCCTGGTATTCCTCGATCTGGTCGAAGTTCATGTAGCGGTAGATCTCCGCACCATTGGCGTTGATCACGCCGATGTCCGCCATGTACTCCTCCTTGGTCGGGATGCGGCCCAGGCGCGAGCAGATCGCCGCCAGTTCCGCCGAACCCAGGTACACGTTGGTGTTGCGGCCCAGACGGTTCGGGAAGTTGCGGGTCGAGGTCGACATCGCGGTGGAGCCTTCGCGGATCTGCGCCTGGTTGCCCATGCACAGCGAGCAGCCCGGCATTTCCATGCGTGCGCCGGTAGCGCCGAAGGTGCCGTACACGCCTTCCTTGGTCAGCTCCGAGGCGTCCATCTTGGTCGGCGGGGCCACCCACAGGCGGGTCGGCAGGTCACGCTTGCCTTCCAGCAGCTTGGCAGCGGCGCGGAAGTGACCGATGTTGGTCATGCACGAACCGATGAACACTTCGTCGATCTTGGCACCGGCCACTTCGGACAGGGTCTTCACGTCGTCCGGGTCGTTCGGGCAGGCCACGATCGGCTCGTGGATGTCGGCAAGGTCGATTTCGATGACGGCGGCGTACTCGGCGTCCGCATCCGGCTCCAGCAGCTGCGGGTTGGCCAGCCACGCTTCCATCTTCTCGATACGGCGCTGCAGCGAGCGCGGATCCTGGTAACCCTCGGCAATCATCCACTTCAGCAGGGTGATGTTGCTGGTCAGGTACTCGATGATCGGCTCCTTGTTCAGGCGCACCGAGCAACCGGCCGCCGAACGCTCGGCAGAGGCGTCGGACAGTTCGAACGCCTGTTCGACCTTCAGATCCGGCAGGCCTTCGATTTCCAGGATACGGCCGGAGAAGATGTTCTTCTTGCCCGCCTTGGCCACGGTCAGCAGGCCCGACTTGATCGCGTACAGCGGGATCGCGTTGACCAGGTCACGCAGGGTCACGCCCGGCTGCATCTTGCCCTTGAAGCGCACCAGCACCGACTCCGGCATGTCCAGCGGCATCACGCCGGTGGCAGCGGCGAAGGCGACCAGGCCCGAGCCGGCCGGGAACGAAATACCCACCGGGAAACGGGTGTGCGAGTCACCGCCGGTGCCGACCGTGTCCGGCAGCAGCATGCGGTTGAGCCAGCTGTGGATCACGCCGTCGCCCGGGCGCAGAGAAACGCCGCCACGGGTGGAGATGAACTCCGGCAGGGTGTGGTGGGTCTTGACGTCCACCGGCTTGGGGTAAGCGGCGGTGTGGCAGAACGACTGCATCACCAGGTCGGCCGAGAAGCCCAGGCAGGCCAGATCCTTCAGCTCGTCACGGGTCATCGGGCCGGTGGTGTCCTGCGAGCCGACCGAGGTCATCTTCGGTTCGCAGTAGGTGCCCGGGCGCATGCCCTGGCCTTCCGGCAGGCCACAGGCGCGGCCAACCATCTTCTGCGCCAGCGAGAAGCCCTTGCCGGTATCGGCCGGCTGCACCGGCAGGCGGAACAGGTCGGTCGGGGCCAGGCCCAGCGCTTCGCGCGCCTTGCCGGTCAGGCCACGGCCGATGATCAGCGGGATGCGGCCACCGGCACGCACTTCGTCGAACAGCACGTCGGACTTGACCTGGAACTCGGCGATCACTTCGCCGTTCTTCAGCGCCTTGCCTTCGTACGGACGCAGCTCGATGACATCGCCGTGCTCCATCTTCGACACGTCCAGCTCGATCGGCAGCGCACCGGCATCTTCCATGGTGTTGTAGAAGATCGGGGCGATCTTGCCGCCCAGGCACACGCCGCCAGCGCGCTTGTTCGGGATGTACGGAATGTCATCGCCGGTCCACCACAGCACGCTGTTGGTGGCCGACTTGCGCGAGGAGCCGGTGCCGACCACGTCGCCGACGTAGGCGACCAGGTGGCCCTTGTCCTTCAGCGACAGGATCTGCTGGATCGGGCCGCGCTTGCCGTCTTCTTCCGGGGTGAACGGCGCGTCGTCGCGCTTGTTCTTCAGCATCGCCAGCGCGTGCATCGGAATGTCCGGGCGGGTGGTCGCGTCCGGTGCCGGCGACAGGTCGTCGGTGTTGGTTTCGCCCGGCACCTTGAACACGGTGATGGTCAGGCTCTGCGGCACTTCCGGCTTGCTGGTGAACCACTCGGCCTCGGCCCAGCTCTGCAGCACGGCCTGGGCGTTGGCGTTGCCGGCCTTCGCCTTCTCCTGCACGTCATGGAACGCATCGAACACCAGCAGGGTGTTCTTCAGGCCATTGGCAGCGATAGCGCCAACGCTGGCGTCGTCCAGCAGCTGGATCAGCGGCGCAACGTTGTAGCCGCCGAGCATGGTGCCCAACAGTTCGGTGGCGCGCTCGCGGCTGATCAGCGGGTTCTGCTCGCTGCCCAGGGCGATCGCCGCCAGGTACGACGCCTTGACCTTGGCTGCGTCATCGACGCCGGCCGGCACGCGGTGGGTCAGCAGGTCGAGCAGGAACTCGGCCTCGCCCTGCGGCGGGTTCTTCAGCAGTTCGATGACATCGGCCGTCTGCTGCGCGCTCAGCGGCAGCGGCGGGATGCCAAGCGCAGCGCGCTCGGCGACGTGGTGGCGGTAGGCTTCCAACATGACAACTCCCGGGTAATGCGTAGGTTGAAAAATCAAAAGTGGGCTCAGGCGTGCGGCACGATCAGCTTCAGGCCCTTGAAGTAGTCGCGGTAAAACGTGTCGTTCCAGGTGATCAGGCCATCGCACTGCAGCAGTGCGTGGGCGCCGACCATGAATTCGTCCAGGCTGCGACGGCTGCCGCCGCGCTGACGGTGACGGCGGTGCATCTCGCCGGCGCGCAGCGCCGACTTGGCTTCCATCGGGTTGAAGTGCACGCCCATCTCTTCCAGCGCTTCGAGCACCTCGGCACCACCGCGCAGCGATGCGCACACTTCGGCGAGGGTTGCGCCACAGACCACCACGCGGCCACCGACCAGGCTCTGCCGGAGGATGGCTTCCACGGCATCGGCCTGCGGTCCGTTGCTGAGCAGTTCGACCAGTACCGGTGAATCGACGGCGATCATCACGGCTTACTCCTCGTCGCGCACCGCGCGTACTGCCGCATCGGACGACTCGAAGCCGTCCAGCGCGAACTTGCCGCGCGCCCGTGAAATGGCATCGTCAACACTCTTGCGCAGGATGATGCGGCTGCCGTCCAGCTCGACCTTCAGCAGCGTGCCCTTGGTCAGGCCGAGGGCATCGCGCACCGCCTTGGGCAGGGTGATCTGTCCGCGTTCTGCAACGGTGGCTTCCATGGGTATGCCCTCTTCGGTATGCACGAATTATACATACCGAAGGGGCCATACCGCCAGCCACGTACTTGGAACGCCACCTGCAGGCGGGTATTGGAGGTAGTGCTCTCGTCCCTGCCCTGCCCGCTGCGCCTGCGGTTGCTGGTCTGCCAAGCGGATCGCACTAAACAGCAGCCGGCCGTGTTCGTTCAGGAACCTGTCTGTCTCCTGCCGGCCGCGTGGAACAGGACAGCTTGAGACGCAAGCGCGCCCGTCCGGCCAACATCAGATCATCCGGGCAAAGGCCTTGCCTCGCGCGACGCGACCCGCAAGCCGGCTGTCAGGCATTTCGACAGTGCCCACCCACGCAAGCCCACCAGGAAACTGCACCGCCTCAAGAAGGTGCGTGCAACGTAGCCTCTGGTGGCTGTCGCGGATACGCAGCCGGTCCAGCAGGGTTTCCTGAAGGCCTGCATCGGGCACAACCACGACCACCAGCCGATGGCGTTCGCTCCGCCACCGCGAACGTTGCCGCAACAGACTCACCGACCTCGCTATCGCCTGCACGCGCTGCAATGAACACCTGAAATCTTCGAGCACATGATCGGGCATCTCGAATGGCTCGAAGATGCTGTCGGCCTCGACGCTGTCCCATTCAACGCTCTCGGCATGGTCTGCAAGCGCGTCGGCGGCCACGGCACGGCGCAGCAGTGCCAGCCTGGAATCATCTGCACCTTCCCCATGCAGAAGACGCAGTTGCCAGCGACGGCAATGACGATCCATGTCAATGGACTGGCCTGCACACTCGTCAAGCAACGCCGTCGCCGCCGCGCGGTCTCCGCAGTCAATGGCCCGCTCAATGAGCATTGACCGCGCAACAGCGAGATCCTGATCGCCAGAAGCCAATGCATCTTTCAGGATCTGCCAGCACCCCGCATCCGCCAGCTCCCGCTGCAGCCAGCCCAGCCGCTCCAGCGTGCGCGCAGGCAGCACCTGGGTACTCCTTCGACAGAGCAGATGGTCGCGCTCCTGACGCAGTCGCTCGCAGCGCGCCACATGCTCCTCCCATGCGCCAGCAGCATCGGCAGGCCACCGACGGTCAAGCGCATCAGCCAACTTGCTGGACATCTTCATGGGCACCAGCACTGACAGCGCCGAGCATCCCTCGCCGATCGGATCCAGCACCGGCATGTTCGTGCCTCCCAGCATGCCAAGCCGGTCGCCCAATCTCGGGTGCGTCGGCAACGGCGCGACACCGCACAACAGGGCTTCGTCGAGCCAATAACTCCGCTCACTGGCATCCGGCCAGCGCAGGTCCCCCAGCAGCAAGCCTGCAAAAGGCCTGCCTTCCGGCGCGGCAGACGTGGCATCAGCGGGGAAGAACAACGGCCACCAAATCGTTGACAGCGTATGCTTTGCCAACCCGATCATGGCCAGCGTCTGCGCGACCCGTGCACCGCCGCAGCACTGCGCAGCGGCACGGTCGGCACGGTACTCGCAGCTGTGCGAGAGACGACGCCAGCATCTCCCGCTCACCGGGCCACAGAGTCGGCCAACCCACGCCACCAGACGCCACACTGATCGTGCGTAGCACGTATCGGCATTGTGCGGCGTGTTGCCCGATGTCACCGCCAGCAGTCTGGCCAGCAGCGAATGCAGGACAGCACGAGTTCCCCCGACGTGCCCCAGTTCGTGCGCAATGACCGCACGCATCTGCTCGGGAGAGAGCATCACCAGCAATGGAAAACCAAGTGTCACCCGGAGCGCGGGCGTGGTCCCCGGCCGCCAGCGACGTTCGACGCTTATGGACGCATTGCACTCATCGTGGATCCAGACCTGATCGATGGATGGCAACCGCCGCGTTGCTGCCACGGAATCCAGCACCGCAAACAGCGCAGGGGCATCGGCTCTCCGCAAGACCGGCCAGGGTTCCACATCGGTGGCTTCCGTCCGGTACCCGGCCAGCATGCGGGCGACGGCACACAGATGCAGCAGCGCAAGCACGGCCATGGCAGCCAGCATGATGTGAGGCAATGGCAAACCTGCCTTCCCGCCCCAGGCCAGTGCCAGCACAACCGTCAACGGCAGTACCGCGATCACTGCCAGCGGCAGCGACAGCAGAACCACGCCCGCCGTGCCCGCCAGCACCCCACCCGCAGCCTCACGAATCCGGCGGACCGACCGCCCGGAGGTTAGCGCGTCAGCCTGCATCGGGATTTGGCGGGGCCTCACCGAACGTCAGCGCATACGCCACGGGATCAATCTGACGGCGGTCACGTTCGACTGCGCGGCGCCAGCGCAGGCCACCCAGCCACTCCCCTTTCATCTGAAGTCGACCCTGCAGGTCTTCAATGTCCGGATCGTCCGGTTCACGCTCGAAGGCGCGCTCCAGCCAGACGCTCGCCAGCCAGCGGTTAACGGCGACGCCAATGCCCGAAAGGAAGGCATCGGCGAAGAATCTGGATGCCCAAGCCTCCAGATCGGCGTCATCCTGCAGCCAGATACGAACCAGCACGGTATGCACCGCCTCATGCTGCTCTTCGGGGGCTCCTTCCCAGAGCATCCGCACCAGGGTCTTCATTGCGTAGGACCATGCCTCTTCGTGCGGCAGCGCAACGTCATTGACCCGCCGATAGCAACGCAACGCCTCGGCGCGCGCCTCGGGACAACCATCGTTATAGAAGGCCTTTGCACGCCTGAGCCCCCAGTTGCACAGGGCAACCGGGTGATCGGCGGCCGCGGCCTGTTCCAGCAGCGCCGCGCTTCTGGCCGCGTCCGGGACCACACGACCGCGCTTGGTGGGCGGTGCATCTGGCGACAGCTCGCCGGAGTACACCAGCATGGCGCCCGCATGGCCCCGCGCGATGAGGCGCTCGAACAATGCGATTCCGGCATCCGAATCGATGCCGTCATACAGATTGAATGCATGCTGGCCCACATCCGTGCCATGCGCCTCCGCCATCCGCAGCGCCAGGTCGAAGCGGGTTTCCCTGCAGCCAGCCGCTAAGGGCGCATCGCCAGCAAGACCAAAGGCATCGCACTGGCGGGCGACGTCCAGCCACAACAGCGCACACGCATCGTTGTGCAGAAGCTCCTCAAGCTCCAGGCAGCGGCGCATCAGACCAGCGCGGTCTTCTATTCCAGCATGGGCGACGCACTGCTCCAGCGTATACAGACTCCGTTCGGCGAATGCATAAGGCATCAGCTCGAACATCTCCACCAACATCGCATACACGCACTGCATTTCAGCCTTGTTCCAGCACACTTCGCCGTCCACCTCCGTCCGCGCCTGATAGGCAAGGTGCCGGGAATAGGCCCGCAGTGCGCGTGCACGCGTTTCGGGCAGCAGGTCCGAGGCCAGCAGGGCATCGAGGCTCTCCCTTACCTGGGCGATGTCCTCCGCATCCTCGCTGTCATCGATCATCCCGATCCAGTCATTCTCCTTCAACTCGCGCAGATCATTGCGCTGCGCCTCGGTCAGCCCCGTACAGATCGGACCGTCGATGAAACCCTGCATCTGCTCGTGGCTTCCTCCCCAGCGTGGATAGAGGAAATAGAGATAGTCACCCAACAGGTCCAGGTCGTTGGGACTGACTGCCAATGCCTGCCGCAGCCAGTAGATCTTGCCGTCCTCGAACTCGTGCGGCAGCCGCGGTGCAAGGCAGGCCGGCAGGCTGGGAATCTGTTGCAGAGCCCCGCCAAGGGTTGCCACATGCGCCAATCCTGCCTGCCAGATCAGCTCATCATGGCCATCAGTGTCCGGGTAGGCATCGGGCACTTTACCGACCTGCTGATCCAGCAGCCATTGAGGCTCACCGAGATAGCACGTGACCCTGAACAGTCGATGCCATGCCTGTCGCCCGCGCGGGTCACAGGCCAGCGCCTGCAGGAAGCAGGCTACTGCGTGGTCTCTGGCCAGACCGGCGCCGATCCACTGACTGCGGCCCACCTGGTTCGCGCACCGTGCTGAACGGATGCGTGCAGCGGTCTGCCCCCAGGCAGCGCCCAGCACCAGCCACGCATGGTAGCTCTGCGGGCACTCCGCAACCCACCCCCGCAGCAGTTCCATCAACCGGGCCTCTTCAAGCCAAGGCGCGATCAACTGCTGCATCAACCATTGCGCCGAGCCCAGCCCGGTCCGCGGCTCCTCCTGATCGTCGCGATTGATAAACAGGGCATCAAGCGCCTCCCCCTGTCCCGCCAGAAGCAGCTCCCGGGCCATTTTACGGACGCTGACGGCGTCAGCCACTTCCGGGCGTTCATGGGGGGCGATCAGACGTTCATGGGTCATTGGTGGACCTTGCTGGGATCAACCGTTCACTCTGGTTGGCCTCGCCGGCAGCCGCCATGAAGAAAGTTGCAAAATCGGCATCGGCACGAAGAACCGTGACGTCGGCACTACATACAGCCATGTAACCTTGCGTCCTGCGCCAAGGGCGTTCCGGCCCCTCCCCGTTCGGCCATACTGACGGGGATCCGGCGGCCGGGACGCCACCGGCCACCGCAAGCAGGCCTGCCCATGCGCGGGCCACTGCAAGCCATCCGCAAGAAGGAGTTAACCCGCATGAGCGATTCGTTCTCCACCCGCAGCCAGCTGAACGTCGGTGGCAAGACCTACGACTACTTCAGCCTGCCCACGCTGGGCCAGCGCTTCGATATCTCCCACCTGCCCTACTCGATGAAGATCCTGCTGGAGAACCTGCTCCGGCACGAGGACGGCGGCATCACTGTCGGCAAGGACCACATCGAAGCCGTGGCCCGCTGGAACCCGGCGGCCGAGCCGGACACCGAGATCGCGTTCATGCCGGCGCGCGTGGTCCTGCAGGACTTCACCGGCGTGCCCTGCGTGGTCGACCTGGCCGCGATGCGCGATGCGGTGGTCAAGCTCGGCGGCAAGCCGGAGCAGATCAACCCGCAGATTCCCTCCGAACTGGTCATCGACCACTCGGTGCAGGTCGATGTGTTCGGCAAGCCCGACGCGCTGGACCTCAACGGCAAGATCGAGTTCCAGCGCAACCAGGAACGCTATGGCTTCCTGCGCTGGGGCCAGAAGGCCTTCGACAACTTCAAGGTGGTGCCACCCAACACCGGTATCGTGCACCAGGTGAACCTCGAAAACCTTGCCCGCGTGGTGATGACCGCGGACAAGGACGGCAAGGCAGTGGCCTACCCGGATACGGTGTTTGGCACCGACAGCCACACCACCATGATCAATGGCATCGGCGTGCTGGGCTGGGGCGTGGGCGGCATCGAAGCGGAGGCCGCCATGCTCGGCCAGCCGTCGTCGATGCTGATCCCGCAGGTGGTCGGCTTCAAGCTGACCGGCAAGCTGCCCGAGGGCGCCACCGCCACCGACTTGGTGCTGACCGTCACCCAGATGCTGCGCAAGCTGGGCGTGGTGGGCAAGTTCGTCGAGTTCTACGGTGACGGCCTGCAGCACCTGCCGCTGGCCGACCGCGCCACCATCGGCAACATGGCCCCGGAGTACGGCGCCACCTGCGGCATCTTCCCGATCGACGCGGAATCGCTGAACTACCTGCGCCTGTCGGGCCGCAGCGAAGAGCAGATCAACCTGGTCGAGGCCTACGCCAAGGCGCAGGGCCTGTGGCACGAACCCGGCAGCCCGCACGCCCAATACAGCAGCACGCTGGAACTGGACATGGGCACGGTGAAGCCGTCGCTCGCCGGCCCGAAGCGCCCGCAGGACCGCGTGCTGCTGGAAGACGTGCAGAAGAACTACCGCGAAGCGCTGGTCGGCATGACTGCCAACCGTGACAAGCGCAGCGAGGACGTTGCCACCTTCGTCAACGAAGGCGGCGGCGCCGCGGTCGGCAACGAGCAGCTGGCCAAGGGCTTTGCCGACATCGAGATCGAAGGCCGCAAGGTGCGGCTGAAGGATGGCGCAGTGGTCATCGCCGCCATCACCTCGTGCACCAACACCTCCAACCCGGCGGTGATGATCGGTGCCGGCCTGCTGGCCCGCAACGCAGCCGCCAAGGGCCTGAACCGCCAGCCGTGGGTGAAGACCTCGCTCGGCCCGGGCTCGCGCGTGGTTACCGATTACCTTGAAAAGGCCGGTGTGCTGAAGGAGCTGGAGAAGATCGGCTTCTACGTGGTCGGCTATGGCTGCACCACCTGCATCGGCAACTCCGGCCCGCTGCCGACCGAAGTCAGCGCCGGCATCGCCGCTGGCGATCTGGTGGTGACCTCGGTGCTGTCGGGCAACCGCAACTTCGAGGGCCGCGTGCACCCCGAAGTGAAGATGAACTACCTGGCCAGCCCGCCGCTGGTGGTGGCCTATGCCATCGCCGGCACCACCGACATCGACCTGACCACCCAGCCGCTGGGTACCGGCAGCGATGGCCAGCCGGTGTTCCTGCGCGACATCTGGCCAAGCAACAAGGAAATCGGCGACGTCATCGCCGCCACCATTGGCCCGGAGATGTTCAAGCAGAACTACGCCGATGTGTTCAAGGGTGACACCCGCTGGAACACCATCGCCTCGCCGGACGGCAACCTGTACGCGTGGAGCGACGCCTCCACCTACATCAAGAACCCGCCCTACTTCGATGGCATGACCATGCAGACCGGCAGCATCGACGACGTGCACGGCGCACGCGTGATGGGCCTGTTCGGCGACTCGATCACCACCGACCACATTTCCCCGGCCGGCAACATCAAGAAGGACTCGCCGGCAGGCCGCTTCCTGCAGGAGCGCGGCGTGCAGCCGGCCGACTTCAACAGCTACGGCAGCCGTCGCGGCAACGATGACGTGATGGTCCGCGGCACCTTCGCCAACATCCGCATCAAGAACCTGATGTTCGGTGGCGAGGAAGGCGGCAACACCCTGTACTACCCAGCCGGTGGTGGCCAGCCGGAAAAGCTGGCGATCTACGACGCGGCCATGAAGTACAAGGCCGACAAGGTGCCGCTGGTGGTGCTGGCCGGCAAGGAATACGGCACCGGATCATCGCGTGACTGGGCGGCCAAGGGCACCCTGCTGCTGGGGGTGAAGGCGGTCATCGCCGAGAGCTTCGAGCGCATCCACCGCTCCAACCTGGTCGGCATGGGCGTGCTGCCGCTGCAGTTCCGCAACGGCGAGAACGCACAGACGCTGGGCCTGGACGGCTCGGAAGTGATCGACATCACCGGCCTGCAGGATGGTGCAAGCAAGCGCGCCACGGTTACCGCCACCAAGGCCGATGGCACGAAGAAGACCTTCGAGGTGTCGGTGATGCTGCTGACCCCGAAGGAAGTCGAGTACTTCCGTCATGGCGGCCTGCTGCAGTACGTGCTTCGCCAGCTGGCAGCCAAGTAATGGGTAACGCCGGGCCATGCCCGGCGAATCCCGGGAGCAAACAGCAAGGGCCGGATCCTCACGGATCCGGCCCTTGCTGTTTCACCGCAGCCAGGCATGGCCTGGCTCTACTGCCTCATCGGCGGCATCGGGATGGATGCCGGATGCCCGCTCAGCGGCGCGGCGCATCCGGGTCGGTGCGCAGGGCCTTCAACAGGCCCCACATGTAGAACGCCAGGGTGAACGAGAACGGCAGGCCGCACAGCACCACCGCCGTCTGCATCGCGCTGAAGTTGCCGGCCAGCAGCAGGCCGACGCTGGCCACGGTGATGCCGGCGGCCCAGAACACGCGCAGCCAGATAGGCGCGTCATGGCCATCTTCCACGCCATCGTCAACGCGACGGGTGCACAGGTTGGCGATCATCAGCGTGCCCGAGTCGACCGGGGTCAGGAACAGCACGAAGCCGATCACCACCGCAGCACCGGCCACGTACGGCGCCGCAGGCAGGTATTCCAGCAGCTTGAACAAGGTCATCGCTGCATCATGCTGGGCCACGTCACCCAGGATCGCCTGGCCATGGTTGAGCACCAGGTCGATGGCGGTATTGCCGAAGATCGACAGCCAGGCCAGGGTGAAGCCGAGCGGGATCAGCAGCACGCCCATGATCACTTCGCGGATGGTGCGGCCACGCGAGATGCGCGCCACGAAAAGGCCGACGAACGGTGCCCAGGCGATCCACCACGCCCAGTAGAACAGCGTCCACGAACCCATCCACTCACGGCCCTTGGGGTCGTTGAGGTACATGTCGAAGCTCTTGCGCACGAACGCGCCGAGGTAATCGCCGGTGTTCTGGATCAGGCCATCGAACAGGTGCAGGGTCGGGCCGGTGACCAGCACGAACAGCAGCAGGCCACACAGCAGGCGCACGTTGAGGTTGGACAGCCAGGCAATGCCCTTTTCCACGCCGGCCACCACGCCGATGGTGGCCACGACCATCATCACCAGCACGATCACCACCAGCACCTGCGGCGTATCCGGGATGTGGAACAGGTAGACCAGGCCGGACTGTACCACCAGCGCGCCGATGCCGAGGTTGGTCACCATCGAGATCAGCGTGGCCAGGATGCCGAAGCCATCGACCATGTCGCCGATGCGGCCGTGGATGCGCTCACCGAAGACCGGGTACAACGCAGAGCGCAGCGCCAGCGGCAGGTCCCGGCGATAGGCGAAATAGCCCAGTGCCACGCCGACCAGCGCATACAGCGCCCAGCCATGCAGGCCCCAGTGCAGGAAGGTCAGCACCATCGCTTCACGACCGGCGGCCACGGTGCCGCCGGGCTGCCCGGGTGGATTGAGGAAATGATCCAGCGGCTCGTAGGCGCCGTAGTACAGCAGCGCGATGCCGATGCCGGCCGAGAACAGCATCGAAACCCAGGCGACATAGCCGAAGGCCGGTGATTCCTCGTTGTGGCCCAGGCGGATGCGGCCGTACGGCGAGAACGCCAGCCACAGCACGAAGCCCAGGCACAGCACGATCAGCAGCATGTACCACCAGCCGAACGCGGCCGACACTTCGGCCTGCGCCCATTGCAGCCAGTGCTCGCTGCCTTCGGGATAGAGAACGGTGAGCAGCCCGAGGATGCCGATCGACACCGAGGAGCTGAGGAAGACAAAACGGTTCAAGCGCAGGGGCGAACGCTTGGGATGAGCCAGGGAAGACATGGGGTCGTCTCATCAAGTCCGAGGGAGCACATGGGCGGGGCCGGACCGGTAAACCGGGCCCATGGCGTGGGGCGCGAGCGCATCCTAGGGTTTATTGATTGAACGTTCAATCAATAAAAAGCATAATGGCGGGTAGCCCGATCCTTCGGGTCGCAAACCGTGGAGAGACAATGCCGAAGAAAGGCGTGGAACCGGTACGGCGCGAACAGCTGATCCGGGCCACTTTCCAGACCATCGACGAGATCGGCATGGCCGATGCCACTGTCGCCACCATCGCGAAGAAGGCGGGCTTGTCCAGCGGCATCGTCGCCCACTACTTCGGCGACAAGGACGGCCTGCTCAATGCTGCAATGCGGCAGATCCTGCGCGAACTGAAGGACGCCGTCGCCCGCTACCGCGCAGACGCCGGCGACGATCCGCGCGAGCAGCTGCGCGCCATCGTCGATGGCAACTTCGACGACAGCCAGATCAACGGCACCGCGATGCGCGTCTGGCTCACCTTCTGGGCCGCCAGCATGCACCAGCCGGAACTGGCCCGGCTGCAGCGCGCCAACGACCAGCGCCTGTTCTCCAACCTGTGCCACCAGTTCAACCGCCTGCTGCCCCACCCGCAGGCCCGCCTGGCTGCCCGCGGCCTGGCCGCGATGATCGATGGCCTGTGGCTGCGCGGCAGCCTGGTCGGCGGCCAGTTCAACGCCGAGAAGTCCCGGCGCATCGCTTACGGCTACATCGACTTCCAGTTGCAGGCTGCCGCGCTATAAGCGCTTCAGCACCCGCCCCCTTCCAAGGAGTACGCCCCATGACCACCCTGCCCGTCCAACAGCTCTACATCCACGGCCAGCGCGTCGATGCCACCAGCGGCAAGACCTTCAAGACCGTCAACCCGGCCACCGGCGAGGTGATCGCCGAGGTGCAGGTCGCCAGCCAGGCCGACGTCGAACGTGCCGTGCGGAGTGCAGCCGAAGGCCAGAAGGTGTGGGCCGCGATGACCGCCATGGAGCGCTCGCGCATCCTGCGCCGCGCCGTCGAGCTCCTGCGCGAGCGCAACGACGAACTGGCCCACCTGGAAACCCTGGACACCGGCAAGGCGCTGGCCGAGACCACCACCGTGGACATCGTCACCGGTGCCGACGTGGTCGAGTACTACGCGGGACTGGCCACCGCCATCGAAGGCATCCAGTTGCCGCTGCGCGAATCGAGCTTCTTCTACACCCGTCGCGAGCCGCTGGGCGTGGTCGCCGGCATCGGCGCATGGAACTACCCGATCCAGATCGCCATGTGGAAGTCGGCGCCGGCGCTGGCTGCCGGTAACGCGATGGTGTTCAAGCCGTCGGAAGTGACGCCGCTGACCGCGATCCGGCTGGCCGAAATCTACACCGAAGCCGGCGTGCCGGCCGGCGTGTTCAACGTCGTGCAGGGCCCGGGCCGCGAGATCGGCCAGTGGCTGACCGAGCACCCGGTGATCGAGAAGATCTCCTTCACCGGTGGCGTCGCCACCGGCAAGAAGGTCATGGCCAGCGCGGCGTCCTCGTCGCTGAAGGAAGTGACCATGGAGCTGGGCGGCAAGTCACCGCTGGTGATCTGCGATGACGCCGATCTGGACCGCGCCGCCGACATTGCGGTGATGGCCAACTTCTTCAGCTCCGGCCAGGTCTGCACCAACGGCACCCGCGTGTTCGTGCCGCGCAGCATGCTGGCTGCCTTCGAGGCCGCCGTGGTCGAGCGCGTCAAGCGCATCCGCATCGGCGACCCGATGGACGCCGAGACCAACTTCGGCCCGCTGACCAGCTTCCCGCACATGGAAAACGTGCTGCGCTACATCGAAAGCGGCAAGGCCGAAGGCGCCCGCCTGCTGACCGGCGGTGGCCGTGCCACCGAAGGCGCACTGGCCAAGGGCGCCTACGTGCTGCCGACCGTGTTCTCCGACTGCCGCGACGACATGACGATTGTCCGGGAAGAGATCTTCGGGCCGGTGATGAGCATCCTCGCCTATGACGACGAAGACGAAGTGGTGCGTCGTGCCAACGACACCACCTTCGGCCTCGCTGCCGGCGTGGTCAGCAAGGACATCAGCCGCGCCCACCGCATCATCCATCGCCTGGAAGCCGGCATCTGCTGGATCAACACCTGGGGTGAATCGCCGGCCGAAATGCCGGTCGGTGGCTACAAGGAATCCGGCGTCGGCCGCGAGAACGGTATCTCCACCCTCGGCCACTACACCCGCATCAAGTCGGTGCAGGTCGAGCTGGGCGACTACGCCAGCGTGTTCTGACCGGCGCGCGCCGAGCACGCCCCATCGTCCGGCCACCGCGCCGATCCGACATTCCGCCGGGACGCCTGCATGCAGCGCGCCCCGGCCTGCAGGAGACACCCATGAGCACCCATAACGAGTACGACTACATCATCATCGGCGCCGGTTCAGCCGGCAACGTGCTGGCCACCCGCCTCACCGAAGATGCCGATGTCAGCGTGCTGCTGCTGGAAGCCGGTGGCCCGGACTACCGGCTCGACTTCCGTACCCAGATGCCGGCTGCACTGGCCTTCCCGCTGCAGGGCAAGCGCTACAACTGGGCGTACAAGACCGATCCGGAGCCCTTCATGAACAACCGCCGCATGGACTGCGGCCGCGGCAAGGGCCTGGGCGGCTCGTCGCTGATCAACGGCATGTGCTACATCCGTGGCAACGCGATGGACTACGACAACTGGGCCAGCATGCCGGGCCTGGAAGACTGGACCTACCTCGACTGCCTGCCCTACTTCCGCAAGGCCGAAACCCGCGACATCGGCCCCAACGACTACCACGGTGGCGACGGCCCGCTGCGCGTGACCACGCCCAAGGCCGGCAACAACGAACTGTTCGCTGCGATGGTCGAGGCCGGGGTGCAGGCCGGCTACCCGCGCACCGACGACCTCAACGGCTACCAGCAGGAAGGCTTCGGCCCGATGGACCGCACGGTGACCCCGAAGGGCCGTCGCTCCAGCACCGCCCGCGGCTACCTGGACCTGGCCAAGCCACGCCCGAACCTGACCATCGTCACCCACGCGCTGACCGACCGCATCCTGTTCTCGGGCAAGCGCGCGGTGGGCGTGCAGTGGCTGCACCACGACCAGCCGCAGCGTGCCACCGCCCGCCGCGAGGTGCTGCTGTGCGGCGGCGCCATCGCCTCGCCGCAGATCCTGCAGCGCTCGGGCGTCGGCCCGGCCGACCTGCTGCGCAGCCTCGACATCGACCTGGTGCACCACCTGCCGGGCGTCGGCGCCAACCTGCAGGATCACCTTGAGATGTACCTGCAGTACGAATGCAAGAAGCCGGTGTCGCTGGCGCCGGCGCTGAAGCTGTACAACCAGCCGGCGATCGGTGCCGAGTGGCTGTTCCTGGGCACCGGCATCGGCGCCAGCAACCAGTTCGAGGCCGGTGGTTTCATCCGCAGCGACGCCGAGTTCGACTGGCCGAACCTGCAGTACCACTTCCTGCCGGTGGCGATCAACTACAACGGCTCCAACCCGATCAAGGCGCACAGCTTCCAGATGCACGTCGGCTCGATGCGCTCGCCCAGCCGCGGCCGCATCCATGTGCGTTCGAAGGATCCGCGCGAACATCCGAGCATCCTGTTCAACTACATGTCGCACGAGCAGGACTGGCGTGAGTTCCGCGCGGCGATCCGCATCACCCGCGAGATCTTCGCGCAGCCGGCGCTGGCACCGTACAGCGGCCGCGAGATCTCGCCGGGCAGCGCGCTGCAGACCGACGCGCAGATCGACGCATTCGTGCGCGAGCATGCCGAGACCGCCTACCACCCGTCGTGCTCGAACAAGATGGGCCATGCCGATGACCCGATGGCGGTGGTCGACGGCCAGGGCCGCGTGCACGGGCTGGAAGGCCTGCGCATCGTCGATGCCTCGATCATGCCGCAGGTGGTGACCGGCAACCTCAACGCGCCGACCATCATGATGGCCGAGAAGCTGGCCGACGTGATCCGCGGCCGCACCCCGCTGGCCCGCAGCACTGCGCCGTACTACAAGGCCAACGGCGCACCGGTACGCAAGCAGGGCTGACGCAAGCGGCCCGCCTGTGGGGCGCGGTAGTGCCGGCCGCTGGCCGGCATCCGCTGGATCGCCTATCGAGCGCAGATGCCGGCCAGCGGCCGGCACCACCCAGCAAAGAGGCCCTTCGGGGCCTCTTCGCGTTTTCCCTACGGCGGGGTATGCTGCAATGACCGGCCGTTGTCGATACGCTCAGGGCCGGAACCTAATACATCACGATTCCTGGAGGGGGAATATGAGTCTGGATCGTCCCTGGCTGCAGAGCTATCCGAAAGGCGTTCCCGCCGAGATCGACGTCAACGAGTTCCATTCGGTAGCTTCGGTCTTCGACGCTTCCGTCGCGAAATTCCGCGACCGTCCCGCCTACTCCAGCTTCGGCAAGGTCCTCACCTATGGCGAGACCGACGCGCTGGTCAATCAGTTCGCGGCCTACCTGCTGGGAGAGCTCAAGCTCAAGAAGGGTGACCGCGTCGCCCTGATGATGCCCAACTGCCTGCAGTACCCGGTGGCCACCTTCGGCGTGCTGCGCGCCGGCCTGACCGTGGTCAATGTCAATCCGTTGTACACCGCGCGCGAGCTCAAGCACCAGCTGATCGATGCCGGCGTGACCGCACTGGTGGTGGTCGACAACTTCGGCGACACCGTCGAGCAGGTCATCGCCGATACGCCGGTCAAGCACGTGGTCACCACCGGCCTGGGCGACCTGCTTGGCGCCAAGGGCGTGATCGTCAACTTCGTGCTGAAGTACATCAAGAAGATGGTGCCCAACTACCATCTCAAGGGCGCGGTGCGCTTCCGCCAGGCGCTCAAGATCGGCAGCCGCCACAGCCTGCCCAAGGTCGAGATCGACCACGACGACATTGCGTTCCTGCAGTACACCGGCGGCACCACCGGCGTGGCCAAGGGCGCGATGCTGACCAACCGCAACCTGATCGCCAACATGCAGCAGGCCTCGGCCTGGATCAGTGCGTCGGGCATCGAGATGGGCAAGGAGTGGATCATCACCGCCCTGCCGCTGTACCACATCTTCGCACTGACCGCGAACGGGCTGGTCTTCATGAAGTTCGGTGGCTGCAACCACCTGATCACCAATCCGCGTGACATGAAGGGCTTCGTCAAGGAGCTCAAGTCGGTGCGCTTCACCGCCATCACCGGCGTCAACACGCTGTTCAATGGCCTGCTCAACACCCCCGGCTTCGACACGGTCGACTTTTCCTCGCTGAAGGTCACCCTGGGCGGCGGCATGGCGGTGCAACGCGCCGTGGCCGAGCGCTGGAAGAAGGTCACCGGCGTGACCCTGGTCGAGGCGTATGGCCTGACCGAGACCTCGCCGGCGGCCTGCATCAACCCCCTCACCCTGACCGAATACAACGGCTCGATCGGCCTGCCGATCCCGTCCACCGATGCCTGCATCAAGGACGACAACAGCGCCATCCTGCCGCTGGGCGAGGTCGGCGAGCTCTGCATCAAGGGCCCGCAGGTGATGAAGGGCTACTGGCAGCGCCCGGAGGAAACCGCCAAGGCGATCGATGCCGACGGCTGGCTGCATACCGGCGACATGGCGAAGATGGACGAACACGGCTTCTTCTACATCGTCGACCGCAAGAAGGACATGATCCTGGTGTCCGGCTTCAACGTGTATCCGAATGAAGTCGAGGACGTGATCGCGATGATGCCGGGCGTGCTGGAAGTGGCCGCGGTCGGCGTGCCGGACGACAAGTCCGGCGAGGTGGTGAAGGTGGTCATCGTGAAGAAGGATCCGAACCTGACCGCCGAAATGGTCAAGGAGCATGCCCGGGCCAACCTGACCGGCTACAAGCACCCCAAAATCGTCGAATTCCGAAAGGAGCTGCCGAAGACCAATGTC
Organism: Stenotrophomonas maltophilia complex sp. Om-AH-Sm3; assembly: GCF_059337855.1. Taxonomy (NCBI): domain Bacteria; kingdom Pseudomonadati; phylum Pseudomonadota; class Gammaproteobacteria; order Lysobacterales; family Lysobacteraceae; genus Stenotrophomonas; species Stenotrophomonas maltophilia complex sp. Om-AH-Sm3. Next base: position 390,306 of record NZ_JBYBLQ010000003.1, read on the forward strand.
GGCAAGATCCTCCGTCGCGAACTCCGCGATACGCCCGCCCAGTAAGGGTTTTCGGCAATTTGAACGGTACCGGGCCCGGGGCGGAAACGTCCCGGGCCCTTTCGCATGCGACGCCCCTGAGGCGGTGTAGCATCGCCGCGTGTGTGGACCGTTCGGCCCGCCGGCCACCCACCTGACACTGCGGGCCGCATGCCGAGGACCCTTCCATGAGTACCATCGAAAAGCTGCCCTCAAGCGGCTCGCCTTTTGCCACCATCCGTACCGAAGACAGTGCCGACGGCACTGCCCACTGGCTGTTCATGCATGCCGATGCCGCCACCGGCATCCGTCCCTGCTGCCGCAAGGACATGCTCGACGAGATGTGGAGCTACATGGCGGCCATCACCCGCAGCCCTGCCGAGCGCCACAGCGGCACCCTGCGGCATTTCGTGCTGGCCTCCGATGCCGTCGCCTACAACCTGGGCGGTGACCTGGACCTGTTCACCCGCCTGATCCGCGAAGGCAACCGCGACCTCCTGCTGAACTATGCCCAGCGCTGCGTGGAGGGCGTGCACCACCTGCACACCGGGTTCGGCGGCGACGTCCGTTCGATCGCGCTGATCCAGGGTGACGCCCTCGGCGGCGGCCTGGAAATGGCCCTGGCCTGCCACACCATCGTCGCCGAGGAAGGCAGCGGACTGGGCCTGCCGGAGGTGCTGTTCGGCCTGTTCCCGGGCATGGGTGCGTACTCCTTCCTGTGCAGGCGCGTGTCCCCCCACCTGGCCGAGAAGATCATCCTCGACGGCCGGGTCTACAGCGCCGAGGAGATGCATGCGATGGGCGTGGTCGACGTGCTGGTGAAGAAGGGCGAAGGCCGGGCGGCGGTGGAAGACCTGATCCGCCAGCAGCAGCGCACACCGCAGTCCTATCTGGCGATGAACGCCGCACGCGCCATCGCCCAGCCGGTCAGCTACGACGAACTGCTGGAGATCACCAAGGTATGGGTCGATTCCGCCCTGGCCCTCGGCGACCGTTCGCTGCGTACCATGGACCGCCTGATCAAGGCCCAGACCCGTCGCGCCAGCCTCGACGCGGCCTGATTCATCCCTCCCCCAGGATGGGTTCAAGCCCGGTTGGCCACCGGGCTTTTTTTATGCACCCTGCCGTGGTTCAACGCGCCTCGCCATCGTCGGCAGCGCCGCGCAGCCGGCGTTCGGCCCGTGCCTCCAGCGCGCGCCGGCCTTCCTTGATCGCCTCCTGCAGGATGCCCAGGCGCTGGCGCCATTCGGTCTTCAGCTGCCAGTCGGCCATCCGCATCAGCTCGCCGGCACGGTTGGACGCGCGCATCAGGCCGAGGTTGCTGGCCACGCCCTTGATCGCGTGGGATTGTTCGCGGAACACATCCCACTGCGTGGCCTCACCGGCCTGCTCGGCCTTGCCCATGCAGCCCGCCACGTCCTCCAGGCATTGGCGGATGAACTCACGTTCGAAGCCCTCGCCCATCCCCAGCGAGGCCAGCTCGTCCAGCACGCTGCTGTCGAGCACCCCATCCTGCAGGGCCATCGGTCGCACCACCGGTGCGGCCATGGTCTTCAGCTGGGCGTTGCTGGCGATCTCGGCCAGGGTATCGAGCAGGCGCACCGCCACCACGGGCTTGGCCAGGAAAGCATGCGCCCCAGCCTGGGTGCAGCGCTGGATCGCCTCGGGCGTGACATCGGCACTGAGCACCAGCACCGGCGTGCGCGGACCGCCGCCGGCCTGCATCACCCGCAACTCCTTCAGCATGTCCAGCCCACTCATGCCCGGCATGTGCAGGTCGACGATGACCGCATCGAATTCACTGTCGGCCAGCGCATCCAGCACTGCCTCACCGCCGTCCACGCACAGCACGCGATGCCCGGCCTTCTGCAGCAGGCGCTGCAGGACCATGCGGTTGGCCTCGTGGTCGTCGGCCACCAGGATCTGCATGCTGCGCACGCGGGCGCGATGGCGCAGGAACGGGTCGGCAAATGCGATCACGTTGCCACCCGGCCCCGCGTCGTCGTCGCCGGTCAGGCTCGGTACCGCACCCGGCACCTGCGGCTGCGGCGGCGCGAACGGCAGCTCGACCCAGAAATGGCTGCCGCGCGGCGGGTTTTCCAGATAACCGATATCGCCGTCCATTGCTTCGACCAGGCCCTTGGCGATGGTCGTGCCCAGCCCGGTGCCCTCGTGGCGACGCGCCATGCTGACGTCAGCCTGCTCGAAGGCATCGAACAGCCGCGCACGCATGGCCGGGGCCACGCCGATGCCGGTGTCGAGGATGTCGAAGCGCAGCCGCACCGCGCCACTGGTATCGGCCTGCACCACGCTGACACGGATTTCGACCCGGCCGTGATCGGTGAACTTGACCGCGTTGCCGGCCAGGTTCAGCAGGATCTGCCGCAGGTGCCCGACGTCTCCGCGCACGCGGGGCGGCACACCATCGGCGACCTTCACCCGGTAATCCAGGCGCTTGGCCTTGGCCTGCGGCAACAGGATCAGCCCGATCGCCTGGATCACGTCGGCCACGGCGAAGTCTTCGGCCACCACGCGCAGCTTGCCGGCCTCGATGGCCGAGATGTCCAGCACTTCCTCCACCAGCGCCAGCAGGCTGCGCGACGACGCCTGGATGGTGTTGAGGCACTCGCGCTGCTCATCGTCCAGGCGCGTGGTCGCCAGCACTTCGGTCATGCCGTTGAGGCCGTTCAACGGCGTGCGGAACTCGTGGCTCATGTTGGCCAGGAAACGGCTCTTGGCTTCGCTGGCACGGCGCGCCTCGGCCATCGCTTCGGTCAGCTGCCGCAGCAGCGTCGAGAAGTACAGCGGCACCGCCGCCAGGCCGAGCCAGAGGCCGATAGCCAGACGGAAATTCTGTTGCCAGTAAGGCGTCAGCAGCACCGTGCAACCGAAGCTCACCATCGCCATCGCCACCGCCACGTACAGGTAGTGGTTGCCGAAGCGCATGCCGTTGCCGACCGTCACCCACATCACCACGATGTAGACCCAGGCCAGGGGCTCGCCCATCTGCACCATGCCGGCAGCGATCAGGCCATAGTCGGCGAGCATGCCCAGCACGCGGCGGGGATCGGAACGCGCCGGCCGCCACAGCAGCCAGCCGAACAACAGCAGCGACAGGCTCAGGCCGGTCAATACGATCGCCAGCACGCCCACGTACTGCGTGTGCGGCAGGTCGTGGCGCGGCGCCGGCAACAGCACGTAGGCCAGGATCAGGCTGATCAGGACAATACGGACGATCTGCTGGCCGTGTTCGCTGTCCTGGCGCTGGGACAGGCGCAGCCGCAGCTGCGACAACAGCCGTTTCACGCGCCCAGCCCCGGGCGCGCGGACGCCATCGAATGCTCGGCGCAGATCTGGTCCAGCTGTTCGCGGCCGCGCAGCAGCGCGTCCACGCATCGGGGATCGAACAGCCGGCCACGCTGGGCGTAGAGATAAGCCAGGGTGGCTTCCATGGTCCATGCTTCCTTGTACGGACGGGGCGAAATCAGGGCGTCGAAGACATCGGCGACAGCCACGATGCGCGCTTCCAGCGGAATCGCATCGCCGACCAGCCCATCAGGATAGCCGCTGCCGTCGTAGCGCTCATGATGACGCAGTGCGATCAACGCGCCAACCTGGATGAAACGATTCTGGCTGCCGCTCAGCAGTTCATGGCCAATCCGCGGGTGCCGGCGCATGATCGCCAGCTCCTCCTCGTTGAGCTTGCCCTGCTTGAGCAGCACCGCATCGGGAATGGCGATCTTGCCCATGTCATGCAGCGGCGCAGCCATTTCGATCAGGCGCACCTCCTCCTCGGGCAGCCCGAGCTGTTCGGCAATCAGGCCGGCCACACGTGCCATGCGCTCCAGGTAGGCGCTGGTGCCGGCATCACGGAATTCGATCGCGCGCGCCAGTCGTGACAGCGTTTCGCGCTCCCGCTCTTCGACCTCATGCATGCTGGCCAGCAGGCGCTGCTCCAGCGACAGCGCCCGTTGCTTCACGTTCTCGGTCTGCTGGCGCAGCTGCAGCAGGTTGTAGCAGCGAGCACGCAGTTCGCGCGGGCGGATCGGCTTGACCAGGAAGTCGATGACGCCGGCTTCCAGTGCCGCCTGCCGGATCGGCTCGTCACCGACCACGGTGATCAGGATCACCGGAATGTCGCGGTGCTTGGGCAGGCGACGGAAACGACGGGCGAACTCCAGCCCATCCATCTCCGGCATACGGTAATCGAGCAGCAACAGGTCGACCGGATGGGCTTCGCACCAGGCCAATGCGGTCAGCGGATCGCCGAAGTCATACACGCTCAGTTCCGGCGCGATGTCTTCGATGACGTGACGCAGCATCGTCCGGGCGGAAGTCTGGTCATCAACGATGACGATATTCAACGCGTACTCTGCCTGGTTTTTCGACCACGCTGGATCATCAGCAGGCGAGGATACTCTGCCGCTGCGAACGCTCGCACCCTGCATCGGCCTGACTCCCGTGTCATGCGTCCCGATTCATGATCGTCATCACAATGTGAAGCGGACTCCCCACACCGTGCCCTCCCCTGACGCCGATCAAGCCATAACAGGCGTCAAGGTAGTGCAATTACGATACGCCGAGTGCGGGACGCGTCAATCGCGCCGTCTCGTTTCGGGACGGCGCGCACAATCGGGAGTCAAAAACGCGACTTACTGCTCCGGACGCATGTACGGGAACAGCAGCACATCGCGGATCGAGCTGCTGCCGGTCAGCAGCATCACCAGACGATCGACGCCGATACCCAGGCCGCCGGTCGGGGCCATGCCGTACTCCAGCGCACGGATGTAGTCGGCGTCGTAGTGCATGGCCTCGTCGTCGCCACCTTCCTTCGCGGCCACCTGGGCCTGGAAGCGCTGGGCCTGGTCTTCCGGGTCGTTCAACTCGGAGAAGCCATTGGCCAGCTCCTTGCCGTTGACGAACAGCTCGAAGCGGTCGGTGTAGCCCGGATCATTGTCGTTGGCACGGGCCAGCGGCGAGACTTCCACCGGATGGTCGGTAATGAAGGTCGGCTGGATCAGGGTGTGCTCGACGGTGGCCTCGAAGATCTCAAGCAGCAGCTTGCCCCAGCCGTAGGACGGCTTGACGCGGATGTTCAAGCGCTCGCAATGGCGCAGCAGCGCGTCACGGTCGGTGCAGTCGGCAACCGAGATTTCCGGGTTGTGGTGGCGCACGGCTTCGTCCATGCGCCAGCGGCGGAACGCCGGGCCCAGGTCGATCTTCGCCCCGTCCCACTCGACCTCGGTGCTGCCGTTGACCGTCTTGGCCACGTCACGGATCACGCCTTCGGTCAGGTCCATGATCTCGTTGTACGTGGCATAGGCCTCGTACAGCTCCATCATGGTGAATTCCGGATTGTGGCGGGTGCTGACGCCTTCGTTGCGGAAGTTGCGGTTGATCTCGTACACGCGCTCCAGGCCGCCCACGGTCAGGCGCTTGAGGTACAGCTCCGGCGCCACGCGCAGGTACAGGTCCAGGTCCAGCGCGTTGTGGTGGGTGGTGAACGGCTTGGCCGCCGCGCCGCCGGGGATGTAATGCATCATCGGCGTCTCGACTTCCAGGAAGTCGCGGTTGTCCAGCCACGCACGCATGGCGCGGATGATCTTCGAGCGCTTGATGAAGACCGCGCGCGACTCCGGGGTGACGATCAGGTCGACGTAACGCTGGCGGTAACGCTGCTCGACGTCGGCCAGGCCATGCCACTTGTCCGGCAACGGACGCAGCGACTTGGTCAGCAGGCGGATCGACTCGGCCTTGACCGACAGCTCGCCGGTCTTGGTGCGGGTCAGGCCGCCTTCGACGGCGATGATGTCGCCCACGTCCCAGCCCTTGAACGCGGTGTAGGCATCGCCCAGCACGGCCCCCTGCAGGAACAGCTGGATGCGGCCGGACTCGTCCTGGATCTGCGCGAAGCTCGCCTTGCCCATGATGCGCTTGGCCATCAGGCGGCCGGCCATCTTCACCTGGCGGCCGTTGCCTTCCAGCGCCTCGGCGGTCCACTGTTCGGCATCGGCGAATTCGTCCTGCAGGCGGCCGGCGAAGTCCTCACGACGGAAATCGTTCGGGTACGCGATGCCCTGCCCACGCAGCGCTTTGAGTTTCTCACGGCGCTCGGCGATCAACTTGTTCTCGTCGACGGGGGGGGTATCGGTAGCTTCGCTCATGGATCTGCGGGAATCGTGTAGTGAGGGGGATCTTGCGCCCGGCGCGGCCGGCTCCACAGCATACCAAAACCGCCCTGCCCCGGCCTGGAGAGGGGTCAGATCCCTTTGCGCTGCAAAGGGATCTGACCCCATCAGCGGATCGGCGCCTACGCGTTCCCGGGGAACGCCTGCCGCAGCTCGTCCACCAGCACCCGCTGGTTCTCCGAGTAGTCGACCGGTACCGACACCAGGTGCACCCCGCCCTCGTTGAATGCCGCCTGCAGGGTCGGGATGAACTGCTCGATGGCGGTCACCTCATGCCCCTTGCAGCCATAGGCCTCGGCGTACTTCACGAAATCCGGGTTGCTGAAGGTCATGCCGTAGTCGGTGAAGCCATCCACCGCCTGCTTCCAGCGGATCATGCCGTAGGCGCCGTCGTTGAGGATCAGCACCACCAGGTTGAGCCCCAGCCGGCGCGCTGTCTCCAGCTCCTGGCTGTTCATCATGAAACCACCATCGCCACACACCGCCAGCACCCGCCGCTGTGGATACAGGATCGAGGCCATGATCGCCGATGGCAGGCCCGCGCCCATGGTCGCCAGCGCGTTGTCCAGCAGCAATGTGTTGGCGACCTGGGTACGGTAGTTGCGGGCGAACCAGATCTTGTACATGCCGTTGTCCAGCGCCACGATGCCGTCCGGCGGCATCACCTGGCGCACGTCGTGCACCAGCCGCTGCGGGGTGAAACGGGCCTCCTCGGCACGGTCGGCCAGATGCTCGAGGATGGTCGCGCGCAGCGGCAGCAGCGCGGCGGCATTCGGCACCGCGCCTTCGATGCGGTCGGCCAGTTGGGTGAGCGAACGGCCGATGTCGCCGATCACCTCCACCTGCGGGAAGTACACCTGTTCCACCGCCGCCTGCGAGTAGCCGATATGGATCACGGTCGGGCCACCCGGGCGCATCACGAACGGCGGCTTTTCAGTCACCTCGTGGCCGATGGTCACGATCACGTCAGCCTGGTCGATCGCCATGTGCACGTAGTCACGCTCGGTCAGCGCGGCGGTGCCCATGTACAGGCCCGAACCTCCGGCCACCGCGCCCTTGCCCATCTGCGTGGTGAAGAACGGGATGCCGGCGCGCAACACAAAGGCCGACAGCGCTTCACTGGACTGCGGCCGCGACGCCGCCGAAGCGATCATCAACAACGGCCGCTTGGCATTGCGGATGATCTCAGCCGCCCGATCCAGCGCCTCCGGGCTGGCAATGGGACGGTCCACCGCATGCGGCGGAATCAGCGCCACGCCCTCGACCTCATCGGCCGCGATGTCTTCGGGCAGCTCCAGCAGCACCGGGCCCGGGCGCTCCTCCTGAGCGACACGGAACGCCTCGCGGACGATGGTCGGGATCGTGCGCGCCGAGACGATCTGCCGCGCCTGCTTGGTCAGCGGCTTCATCGTGCCGACGATGTCGACAATCTGGAAGCGCGCCTGCTTGCTGGCGACGATGCCCTTCTGGCCGGTGATCATGATCACCGGCCACGCACCCAGCAGCGCATAGGCGGCGCCGGTGGTGAAATTCAGCGCGCCGGGGCCGAGCGTGGCCAGGCACACGCCGGGCTTGCCGGTCAGGCGGCCATAGGTTGCAGCCATGAACACCGCTGCCTGTTCGTGGCGGGTGATGACCAGCTCGATGCTGGAATGACGAAGCGACTCGACCACGTCGAGGTTCTCTTCGCCGGGAATACCGAAAATGCGCTCGACGCCTTCGTTCTCAAGCGCGGCGACGAGCAGGTCTGAACCCTTGGACATTGGAATGCCGTCCTTTTCGCTGGACTGGTGGTGGATCGTTGCAGGAAGGATGAGAGCCGCGCGTCAACGCTTGTCGAACCACACCGTCTGCGCGTTGACGAATTCGCGGATGCCGAAGTGCGAGAGCTCACGACCGAAGCCACTCTTTTTCACGCCGCCGATCGGCACGCGCGGGTCTGAAGCGGAGAAGCCGTTGACGAACACGCCGCCGGTCTGCAGCCGGCGCGCCAGCTGCATGGCCCGTGCGCGGTCGCCGGTCCACAGGTTGCCGCTCAGGCCGAATTCGCTCTGGTTGGCCAGTTCCACCGCATGGTCGGCGTCGCGGGCGCGACTGATCGAGGCCACCGGCCCGAAGGTCTCGGTATCGAAGGCCTGCATGCCAGGCTCTACGTCGGCCAGCACGGTGGGTGCATAGAAGGCTCCAGGGCGATCCAGCGGGTGGCCGCCAACCAGCAGCCGCGCACCGGCCTCCACCGAAGCCCGTACCTGCGCATCGAGCTGCTCCAGCAGGTCCTGGCGCGCCATCGGGCCGATGCGGTTGGCCGGGTCGCGGCCATCGCCGATGGTCAGTGCCTGCACCTTCTGGCAGAACTGCGCCACGAAACGATCGTAGACCGCGTCTTCGACGATGATGCGCTTTCCGGCGATGCAGACCTGCCCGGTGTTCTGGAAGCGCGAGGCCACCGCCGCATCAACGGCGGCGTCCAGATCGGCGTCGGCCAGCACGATGAATGGATCCGAGCCACCCAGCTCCAGCACCACCTTCTTCAGCGCCTGCCCGGCCTGGGCGGCGATGCTGCGGCCTGCGGCCACGCTGCCGGTCAGGGTCACTGCGGCGATGCGATCATCGGCGATCGCGCGGCTGGTGCCCTCGCGGCTGATGTTGGCGGCGATGAAGGTGCCTTCCGGCAGCCCGGCATCGCGCCAGGCCGCGTCGAGCAGCTGCGCGGTACCGACGATGTTCTCGGCCGGCTTCAGCAGGAAGCCGTTGCCGCCCATCAGGATCGGCACTGCCGCACGCATCACCTGCCAGTACGGGAAGTTCCACGGCATGATGCCCAGCACCACGCCCAGCGGCAGGTAGGACACGTAAGCCTTGTCGTCGGGCACCTGGGTCGGTTCGTCGCGCAGGAACTGCGCGCCGTGGTCGGCGTACCAGTCGCACAGCACGGCACACTTCTCGATTTCGGCCAGCGATTCGGCCTGCACCTTGCCCATTTCGGCAGTGGCCAGCGCGGCCAGCTTTTCACGGTCACGCCGCAGTACGGCGGCCATCGCACGCAGTACGTCTGCGCGCTGTTCGAGGCTCTTGACGCTCCAGGCCGCAAAGCCGACCTGGCCGCGATCGAGGATGGCTTCCAGTTCGGCGTCGGTAGCGAAGGGGTGGCTGGCGATCTGCTGGCCGGTGGCCGGATCGCGGGAAATGGCGGTGGTGGGGGCAGCGGACATGCAGGGCTCCTGTTGTCTCGGCAACGGGCAGCGGCCCGTCTTCTGCACAGGAATGTGGACCCGATTGGCGGAGGCAACAAGGCGTCTGCTTATCCTGTGACCTGCACTTACCTGTCTGAATGGGTGGGTTGTCCTGGCAGGGCTGCGCCCTGCACCCGCAGAGGCCAGGGCAACGTCAAGGTCAAAGGCCTGCATTCCGTGGGATGGCGGGGTGGGTCCGGTTGCGGGGGACGGCGTGAATCCCCCTCCGGGGTCCGGCCCAGCCGCCGGCGGCTGGGCGTTCGGGCGCTTGCGAAGCAGTGCTTCGCAAGCAAAGCGCCCTCACCCATGTAGCCTTGGTCGCGCCATCCATGGCGCTTACGCCTCCACAGTCGGACCC